>JBFLKP010000125.1:0-4130 GCA_040883225.1 Candidatus Limnocylindrales bacterium
ACGTCGTCATCGACAAGCGCATCACCCTGCGCGGCGACCTAGGGGGCGGTTCCGCCATCATCCGGTGGACCAGCGCGAGCCCGCGCGTTGGTCAGAACCTCATCGAACCGCGTCGCCGCTACCTGTCGAGCGCAGGCCGGATCGGCGGCGGAGAGGGTCTCGACATTCCACACCCGCGTGGCCTCCTGGTCCTGGCTGACGGCTCCGTGCTGGAGGACCTCGTCATCGCCGGTCCCGGTTCGGGCCTCGCGCTCCGGGTCAGCGCGGGCGGCGTGACGATCGACAGCGTCGAGGTCGACTTCGACGACGAGCGGGTGGATCCCACGGGCGGACACCACGCGATGGCCGTCCATGCCGATGGTGGCGACCTCACGGTCGTGAACAGCTCGATCCAGGGCGATCTCGGCGTCGGAGGCCCCGGCAGCGTCGTGCTGCGCGGCAACACCATCGCAGGCGAGATCGGGATCCGCGACGCTGACGCCGTGCTGGAGGACAACACGGTCCGGGCTGGCCCTCTGGCTGGGTCGGGCGTGACCGTGCGCGGCGATAGCGAGGTCACCCTTGCGCAGAATGACATCCAGGTGCGTGGTCGAGGCATCTTCCTCGATGGCGCTGGCGTCCGTGGCACGGTCGCCAGCAACGTCGTGACCGGGAGCCAGGCCGGGCTCTACCTCGAGGAGGGCGTCGTCGTCACGGCCGAGGGGAACAGGTTCGTGGACAACGACATGGGCATCCGGTCCCTTTCGGCGAGCACGTCCTTCCTGGTGAACAACACCGTCGAGGACAACGGCGCCGGCATCGTCCTCTCGGCCGGGTCGACCGAGGTCAGGGAGAACCGCATCATCGACAACCGGAACCAGGGCATCGGCGTGCTCGGCGACGCATCGCCGGTCATCACCGACAACGAGCTGTGCGGCAACGGCACCGACCTCTTCGTGGCCGAGACGGCGACCGCGGACACGAGCGGCAACGAGATCTGTCCGATCGAGGGTACGCAGTCGCTGCCGGCTCGCACGATCATCGTCGACCCCAGCGGCAACGGCGACGCCGCCACGGTCAACGAGGGCATCACCCTGGCCGCTGCCGGCGACATCGTCCTGCTGCGGCCGGGTGAGTACGTCGAGGATGTCGTCGTGGACAAGGCCATCACCCTGCGCGGTGACGGCAGTGGTCAGGCCGTCATCCGGTTCACCCTCGACAGTCCCTTCACCGACACGCTGCTCGGCTTCGAGGTCGATCGCTTCCTCGGGCCTGCTCGACGCGGCGAAGGCGGAGCAACGGATGCGCCACAGTCTCGAGGCATCCTCATCCAGGCTGACGGCTCCGTCCTCGAGGATCTCGCCATCGCTGGTCCCGGTTCGGGCCTCGCGCTCCGCGTCCGTGCGGACGGTGTGACCATCAGCGGCCTCGAGACCACCTTCGAGTCCGACTTCGGGGACGAGTTGGCTGAGTTCCGCCGGCAGGTGATGGCCGTGTTCGCCGACGGGGGCGACATCACGATCGTGGATAGCGCGCTGCAGGGGGACCTCCTTCTCGGTGGCCCTGGCGAGGTGACACTGCGTGGCAACACGATCGCAGGAGAGGTCGGCATCCGTGACGCTGAAGCCGTGCTGGAGGACAACACGATCCGGGTCGGCCTGATGGGTGGCTCGGGTGTGACCGTGCGCGGGGACACGGACGCCACCCTGATGCAGAACGACATCCAGACGGACGACAGAGCGATCTTCCTCGATGGCGTCGGTGTCCAGGCCACGATCACGAACAACGTCCTGGCCGCGAGCACGACCGGGCTCTACCTCGACGAGGGGGCCACGGCCACGGCGGAGCAGAACACCTTCGCCAACAACGACATCGGGATCCGGTCCACGTCAGCAGGCACGTCCTCGCTGCGGGACAACACCATCGAGGGCAACGGCGCCGGCGTCATCCTCTCGGCCGGGTCGACGGAGGTACGGGACAACCGCGTCATCGGCAACAGGAACCAGGGTATCGGCGTGCTTGGCGACGCCTCGCCCGTCGTGGCCGACAACGAGCTCTGCGGGAACGGCACCGACCTCTTCGTGGCCGAGACGGCGAGCGCGGACACGTCCGGCAACGAGATCTGTCCGGGCACAGAGTGACCAGGCTCGCAGTCCTTCACGAACCCCGCCCTCACGACGCTGCGGATGTCGGTTACGGAGATCGTCTCCGAGGCCGTGCAGTCCGCCATCAGATTGGCCCGCGACCCGGCGCTACCGCACCGTGCGAGCCTCGACGGCACCTTCGCCCGGCTGATCACGAACCTTGCCAGGTGTGGCGCGGCTCGTAGCCGAGCATGTCGCGCGCGCGGTCGATGGCCAGCAGCGTCTCGCGGCCGCGAACCTCGCGCGTTACGGGCACGTCCGGGTACACCTCGGCCATGAGTTCGGCGCTGTCGCGCGTCATGCACGTATCGGCGGCAGCGATGATGGCCACCTCGTGGCCTTCCACCTCCGCGGTCAGGCCAAGCTCGCAGGCCGTGGCCACGTCGCGGGCGTCGACGTATCCCCACAGGTTCCACTTGCGCAGCGAGGCGTCATCCTGGAACCCGGGGAACATGTCGTAGTCGGGTGGCTCCATGATGTTGGAGATGCGCAGGCCGACGTACGGCACACCCGTGCGCCGACTGAACTGGTCGGCGATGGTTTCACCGGCCAGCTTGGCCAGGGCGTAGGAGGACTCGGGGCGAGGTGGATGTGCCTCATCGATGGGCGCAAAGGCTGGGGGCTCATCGAAGGGCAATCCCAGCACGGTCTCGCTCGAGGCATAGACCACGCGCTGCAGCCCGTGCATCTCGGCAGCGGCGAAGACGTTGTAGGTCGAGAGCATGTTGATGCGGAACGTCTCGGCCGGCGGACGGATCTCCGGCGCAGGGATGGCCGCCAGGTGGACGACGGCCTCGGCCCCAGCCAGGGCCTCCAGGGCCTGACCGGGATCGGACAGGTCGGTCACGAGACAGAGCCCATGAGCGCTACCATCGTGCTTCCAGTCGACATTGAGCACATCGTGACCTGACCCGCGCAGGCGCTCCACGACCCAGCGCCCGGCCTTGCCGGTGCCTCCGGTGACGACGGTCCTCATCGCGTCGTAGCCTCCCTTCTCGGTGACGAGGCGGCAGCGCTCCAGGCCGGCAGTGCCGTGATCGTCGTCGGGCAAGACGACGTCTAGCGCTGCGAGAAGCCGACCTTCGGTCTCGATGCAGTCGGTCGCTACGTTGGCGATGACGGCACCCGCCGGTAGGGGAGCCAGCTCGAGCCGGAGGTCGCGACTGACCTCATGGCCAACCTCGAAGGGCTGGGCAGGTCACCGACCACATGTATAACACCCCGTCGGCTTCGACGACATCGAGTCGTTCCTCGCCTGCCGTGTCCGCCCTGGATCTACCGGTCGGAGCGCTGCTGCTGAAGGAAGCCGCGGACCGCGGCCATGACCTCGTCTGGCCGTTCGTGGGGCGCGTTGTGCCCGGCCCTGTCGATGAGCGCCAGCCGCGCGCCGGGGATGGCCGACGCCAGCTCCTGCTGACGGTTCGGTGGGTACTGGAAGTCGTCACGGCCCGCGAGCACGAGCGTGGGCACCTCGATGCTCGGTAGCCGGTCCAGCGCGGACCAGCCCGCGAGGAGCTCGCCGAAGCCGTAGATGAGGGTCTCTGGCCGCGACTTCATGTGCCGTGCGTCGAAGATCGCCCGCAGCATGCCCAGCCAGCTCATGTGGTGGTAGTAGGCGCGCCCGAAGCGCAGCATGCCCAGGGTCATCTCGCGCGGTTCGATGCGGCCGCTGAAGAAGCGCCGGGCAAGCTCGACCGTGGCCTCGTTGCAGCCACGCCGGGCCGGCTCGGCCGGCGCCCCTTCCTGCAGCCAGCGGATGTCGGCGCCGGTGTCGGCCAGGACCAGCCGCGACAGCCGGTCGGGGTGGCGCAGGGCGTACTCCATCGCCACCATCCCGCCGAACGAGTGGCCCAGGACCGCCCAGCGCTCGAAGCCGAGCCGCTCGCGAATGGCCTCGGCGTCGGCCACGAGGTTGTCCCAGGTCATCGTCGTCAGGTCGGCGCAGGCCGAGTCCCCGTTGCAGCGGTGGTCGTAGAGCACGACGGTGAGCTCGTCGGCCAGCGCGCG
>JBFLKP010000126.1:0-6429 GCA_040883225.1 Candidatus Limnocylindrales bacterium
ACCGTCATCGAGGGCGCGGTGCGCGAGACGCGTGAGGAGACCGGCCTCATCATCGAGCCCACCGACATCGTGGGCATCTACCCCCAGCCGCGCGCGTCGGTGGTCATCGTGGTCTATCGGGCCGACATCGTCGGCGGCGAGATGGTCGTGACCGAGGAGACGCTCGAGGTGCAGGCCTTCGAGATCGACGAGCTGCCCTGGGAGGGCATCGGCTTCAACACCTCCCTGTGGGCCGTGCGCGACTACGTCCGCAGCGTGCGGCCAGACCTCGACGTCGAGCGGCTGGGGCGCGAGCAGGACGACTTCTAGGCCCCGCGCTAACGGCCGATCGTCAGGACGTTGGAGAAGGCGCCCAGCGCGCCGATGAAGACGCCGAAGACGAGCACGGCGCCGGCTATCCGTGGGCGCTCCCGACCGACGATGAGGAACACCGCCGCGACCAGCAGCACCGTCGCGAACTTGGCCACCGTCAGCAACGCCAGGCCCCAGTCGGCGAAGATGGTGGCCACGATGGGGTTGGCCTCGCTCCCGACGCCTTCGCGCGCGACCATCACCAGGAAGGTGGCGTAGTCGGCGACGTGCGCCATGATGAGCATCCCGATGGCCACAGCCGGCATGAGCCCTCCATCGCCCGCAGGGGGCGGCGATCTGATGTGCGGGACCGGGCTCGCCACTGCTCGGCGCGATCCGGTGCGGCGACCGGGGCGGATCACGCGTCTTCGCTTCCCGCTTGGACAGCTCGGATGCGACCGAGTCTATCGAGCGGGAGCTCTCGATCCCATGACGGACCCGCGCACGGGAATTGCCATATCTGCCCAAGTGGTGACACGACGCACCGGATCGCCGGGCCAGGCCACGCGACCACCGAGGCCGAGCCAGTCGTCGAGGTGCCAGCAGATGATCGGCGCCACCGCCGAGAGGTAGGCCAGCGTGCTCCACCAGCCCAGGAAGAGCGTGGCCGCGAAGACGAGCGTGCCGCCGATGATGAGACCGGCTGCCGAGCGCACGAGCAGGAGGTTGAGCAGGGCCAGGGCCAGGCCGGCCCACAGGCGCAGGATGCCCCAGAGCGGCTGGGGCACGTCGCCCCCGCTGCCGAGACCGTAGGCCAGCGAGTAGTACGGGTTCTCGTGGACGGCCTCCGCCTCGCGGAACGACCACAGCAGCGAGCCCGAGCCCCAGATCGCGACCGCCGGCAGCCAGAAGACCGCTGAGGCCGCGAGGAAGGCCAGCAGCGGACCGACACCGGCGAGGCCGATGAGGCCCGGCATCCAGGCAAGGGCATAGGGCTTGAAGGCCACGGCGAGTGCCAGCAGCACCGCGCCCAGGAGCGGCAGACGCACCGCCGCCAGCAGGGCCACGAGGATGAGCAGGCCGGCCGTGGTGTCGTTGGAGCCGTCTCCCGCCGCGTTGACGATGGCCGGCGTGACCGCGTAGACGGCCAGTCCCAGCGGCCGGCCTCGGAATGCCAGCAGCCCCAGCACCAGCAACGACGCCAGCAGCTCCATGCGGCCGGGGTCGTCCAGGCTGGGCCGGTACCAGAGCAGCGCCAGCGGGCCATAGGCGAAGGGCGCGCCCGGCGGAACCGAGACGTCGTAGCCCCGGCCGTAGGGATCGCCGCCGGCGAGCATCTCGCGGATGGCGGCCTCGGTGACCATGAGCACGTCGCTGAAGCCGCTCGAGGCCACGAGGCGCAGGGTCACGCCCACGAGAAGCAACACCACGATGGCACCCGCGGACAGCCGCCAGTGGAGCGAGTACGCCAGCGTGGCCGCGATGATGATGGCCGCGAGCACGAAGGCCCGCGGTGGCGTCCCCGTCTGCAGCACGAGCAGGAGCGCGACGAAGAGGGCGAGCCACACGGCCACGTGGGTCCCGGGTCGTGGATCGGCGGCGGACCCCGGCTGGTCCCCGGTCACTCGTCCGCGGCAGCCGGCTCCCACGTCGAATCGCGGAGCACGCGGCCGAGCAGGTCAGCGGCCGCCTCGAGCTGCAGCCGCTCAGCTCGGTCGAGGTCAGAGATGGTCTCGGCAAGCGGCGCGATCTGACGCGCTCGGCCGGAGCCGAGCTGCTTGACGCCCTTCGGCGTGGCCTCGATGACGACCGAGCGGGCGTCGTCCGGATTGGGCCTGCGGGTCACGAGCCCGTCGGCTTCCATGGCGTGGATGAGGCGCGTCATCGTCGGCGGCCGGACATGCTCGGCGGCGGCGAGGTCGCCCAGCGTCCGCGGCCCGCCGAGGACCAGCAGCGCCAGCGCCGAGAGGCGGGCACGGGTCAGGCCATCACCCGCGTCGACGCGCGAGAGGTGGCGCTGCAGCACGGTCGTGATGCTCGCGAGGCTCGCCGCCAGCTCGGTGGCATCGACCGTCCGGCGGCGCTGGGCGTCGGCCACGTCGGTGAGCCCGTCGACCGGGGCCTGGGCCGGAGCCGTCTCGAACGGAGCTGCGGCGCCGGTCGCCAGGCGTTGCGCCCGCTTGCGGTCCTTCTTCCTGGCCTTGTCCTTGCCCTTGCCCTTGGACTTCTTGCCCATCGGTGCCCCGATTGACCCGCGCTGACCAGCAGTGGCGAGCTCTGACTGCAGGACGTCATCCTACCCGCGCCGCGGTGTCGCGAAAGGCTGGTTTCGGTCAGCCGTCGGGGTGGCGGAAGCAGCTCACGAGGTGGTCGTTGACGAGGCCGGCCGACTGCAGGTAGGCGTAGATGATGACCGGTCCCACGAAGCGGAAACCGCGGCGCCCCAGGTCCTCCGAGACCTCGCGTGCCAGCGGTGACTGCGTCGGCAGCTCCGACATCGAGGTGAACCGGTTCACGATAGGCTCGCCTCCGACGAAGCCCCACAGATAGGGGTCCAGGCCGCCGACGTCCTCGCGCAATGCCAGCACGGCACGGGCGTTGTCGCGAAAGGCGCGGACCTTGGCCCTGTTGCGGATGATGCGCCGGTCGGCCAGCAGCCGCACCTGTCGTGTGTCGTCATAGCGCGCCATGACCTCGGCGTCGAAGCCGTCGTAGGCCTCGCGATAGCCGTCGCGTCGGTACAGGACCGTCGACCACGAGAGCCCTGCCTGCGCGCCTTCGAGGCAGAGCAGCTCGAAGAGGCGTCCCTCGTCGTGCAGCGGAACGCCCCACTCCTCGTCGTGGTACGCGACCATGCGCGGGTCGGTGCCGGCCCAGTCACAGCGTCGTGCCCCCTGCGGGGCGGTCAGTAGACCCTCCGCACGTCCGACGACAGCTTCAGCTCGAAGGCCGAGTCGAAGAGCGTGGGGTCCAGCTCGAGCGACGTGACCTCGGCGTGGCGCGTGACGGTCTGGCCGATGCGCTCGGTGAGCAGCACCACGAAGCCGCTGTCGCGGGCGATGCCGACGTCGATGGAGCGATCGGGGCGGTCGACGAGGACCTTGGCCGAACGTGGGTGCCGGGCGCGCACGATGATGGCCTCTCGACCGGCCACCGGCTGCGTCCCGATGATGGCCAGCGGTCCGGTCACGAGCACGTTGCGGAAGAGCCCGTGGGGGTGGATGAACGTCTCGGCCAGGCTGCCGGCCGGCAGGCGTGTGAGGGGCACGTACTGGCGCGCGAACGGCGGCAGGTCCTGCTGGTCGGAGCCCTCGACACGCTTGGGCAGCGTCCGCACGCTGGCGATCTTCGTGGCCGCCTGGTAGCTGGTGGCGGTCTCGCCGTCACTCAGCCAGATGGTGTAGTCGCGGGACATGGGGTCCGCGCTGCGCCGGGTCGTGAGGCGGACGTGCCCAGGGTGCCTGAGCTGGACCTCCGATGTCGTGACCTGCTCGCCCCTGGCGTTGACTACGCGATCCTCGATGACCATGCGCAGCGTTCGCACCCGCAGCTCGGCCTCGCGCGCGAACGAGAAGAGCTCCTCGATCGAGGGGGTGTCATCGGCCAGGGCGACGCGACCGGCCGACGGTGCGAGTGGGCCCTGATGGGCGGGGATGAGGTCTGACATCGGAGGTGATGCTACCCGACAGACCCGACATCGGGAAGCGTGCGCCGCAGGGCCACGACCTCGATGAGGTGGAAGTGATGGTCCTCCCCGAGCGCGGTCTGGCCGTCCTCCTCCTTCTCCTGCCAGAGCTCGATCTCGAAACCGTCGAGGTAGCCGCGGATGACGTGAGCCGGCGGGCAGGTCATGCCCGGGTCGTCAGCGGCGTCGTCGTTCTCGGCGAAGAGCATGCCGGCGAAGCGGCCGCCGACGGGGATGGCGGCGAGGATGCGAGACCACGTGGCCGCGTAGTCGTCGGCCGGCTGGAAGGGCAGGATGAGGTTGGCGTTGAGGAGGTCACACGCCGGGATCTCGAAGTCCTGCAGCCTCGAGACCTCCGTCTCGAGACGGGCGCGATCGCCGTCGGGCGTGAGGCGCCACAGCGTCTCTGGCCCCTCCGGCGTCATGTCGATGGCGAGGACGCGCCAGCCACGGCGCAGCAGCTCGCGGCTGTCGCGGCCGGCGCCGCAGCCGAGGTCGACCGCGAAGCGCGGGCCCTCTGCCGGGTGTTCACCGAAGGCCTCGGCGGCGGCCTTGGTGGTCGTCCACGGGGGCCGCTCGGCGGTCACGTCGTAGTAGTCGGGCCAGTGGGTCTCAGATGCGGTCGTCTCGGTCATCGCCCGCGAGCGTAGCGCTATGCTCGGAGGGCGTGGCGCCGCCCACCACGACACGAGCCTCGGCGCCTGGAAGGAGTCCGCCACATGCGTATCGCCGTGGTCAACGAGACCAGCGCGGTCGACAAGCACCCGTTCATCATGACCGCCCTCGAAGGCCGCGGCCTCGAGGTCGTCAACGCCGGCATGGCCGAGAAGGGCGAAGAGCCCGAGCTGCAGTACATCCACACCGGCTTCATCTCGGCGCTGCTGCTGGCCGCCGGCCGCGTGGACATGGTCATCGGAGGCTGCGGCACGGGCCAGGGCTACATGAACTCGGTGATGCAGTATCCGGGCGTCGCCTGTGGCCACCTGCTGACCCCCCTCGACGCCTTCCTCTTCGCGCGCATCAACGCCGGCAACGTCGTGTCCCTGGCGCTGAACCAGGGCTGGGGCTGGGCTGGTGAGGTCAACCTCTCGATGCTCTTCGACCAGCTCTTCAGCGGCGAGCGCGGTGGCGGGTTCCCAGCGCATCGAGCAGCGCCGCAGGCAGCCTCGCGGGCCAACCTCGAGGTCGTGGGCGCGGCGACCCATCGCTCCATGGCCGAAGCGATCGGCCGGCTGCCAGACGAGATCGTGGTCCCCGCCGTGACGCATCCGGCCGCTGCCGCGGTGCTCGACGTCGACCATCTCGACGACGCCGATCTGCGGGCCGCGCTACAGGCACGGATGCTGAGGGCGTCGCCGGCCTAAGGCACCTCCACCGGACGGACGACCCGGTCCTCGCGGCCGGAGAGCTGCGCGGCCAGCGCGGTGGAGAGGATCTGGCGGTGCTCATCGGCGGTGAGCAGGGACGAGCGGCCCTCGCGCACGGCCTCGATGAAGTCGCGCGTGGCGAGGATGAACGACTGGTCCCACTCGGAGGCGATGTCCTCGAAGTCGCGCGTGGCGCCGTCGCGGTAGACCTGCAGCGAGGGCACCTCCTGGATCTTGCCGTGGCCGCGGTTGACCCAGGCCACGCCCTTCGACCCGGTGACCTCGACGCGATCGTCCTGCGAGTAGAACAGCGACTGCACCTGCAGCTCGGGGGCGTTGACCACCTCCAGCACGCCCACGGCCCCCGAGCCCCAGCGCAGCGTCACCGCCGAGGGCGAATCGAGCGCGCCGCCCTCCACGGGTGTGGAGCCGATCCAGGCGTGGACCTCGTCGGCCACGCCGAGCAGAGCCCAGAAGATGCTGAACTTGTGCAGGCCGTCATCGAAGACCAGCGGGCCGCCGCCGTTCTGCTCGATGTCGAAGCGCCAGGCGGCGGCCCGGTCAGGCACGTCCCAGCCGCAGGCCGGATCGCCCGACCGGCTGATCTGGCGCACCGAGAGCACGTCGCCGATCTCGCCGGCCCGAACCAGCTCGACGAGACGCATGACCGGTGGATAGAAGAGGAAGTTCTCGAAGACCCGCACGACCTGACCACGTGCCTCGGCAGCCCGGGCCGCTTCCACGAAGCGTCCGCACTCGGCCACCGTGAAGCCGACCGGCTTCTGTGTCGAGAGGTGCTTCCCGGTCTCGATGGCCGCCAGCGCGACCTCGAGGTGCATGTGGTGGGGGAGGAGGACCTCGAAGGCGTCGATCGAATCGTCGGCGAGGCACTCTCGCCAGTCGGCGTAGACCTTCTCCGGCTCGATGCCCCAGGTCCGCGCTCGCGCCAGGGCGCCCTCGGTGTCCGGCTTGCATACGGCCGCGATCTCGGCGTGCGGCGAGTTCACGTACTCGATGGCATGGAGGTCGCTGATGCGTCCCGGGCCGATGATGGCCACCCTCATGCGTTCGACGGCTGCGGTCACG
>JBFLKP010000127.1:0-6448 GCA_040883225.1 Candidatus Limnocylindrales bacterium
GTCCGCCCCTCGCAGCGGTGACCGCGCTCGCTCGTCTTGTCCTCGTCCGAGGTCGTTTCCGGGCTCTGACACGTGGTCGCCCAGGCGATGCTCCCGGTCACCCACGCCGCGGCCAGCGGGTCCTCCGGCTGGGCCTGGGCGCTGACCCCCATCGCTGCGGTTGCGGCCAGCCCGATGGCGAGCGTAGAGCCGATGCCCATCCTCGTCCTGTTCACTGGAACCTCCTTCGCCCCCGTTCGAGGACGCCTTCCGCGCCACTCAAGAGATATGGGCCGAGTCGGCCGCGAGTCGTTGCATCTCGCGCGATCGGGTGTCGCGCGCCACTACTCGTCGCGTGCAAGGGCTTCTGGCGAGATGGCGTAGAGGCCGCCCACTCCTCGCCGATCGGCCACGATCACCAAGAGCGTCCCGTCGGGGGCGATATCCACGGAGCCGTACGGTGCATCCGGCCCGAGTCCGAGTGGGTCGAACAAGGTCAAGGTGCTGCCATCGAAGACCGCCGAGCTGTCGAAGAGGAAGCGTCCGTCAGGCAGGCGCTGTGTCCCACTCCACCGGAGGCTGCGTGAACCGATGGGGCCGAAGCGCGCCCACGATCGCCCGTCCCATGTGACGACCTCGTGGCCTGGGCGATCCTCGTCGCCGCCGAGGACGACGTGGACGGTGCCGTCGTCGCTCGGAACGATGTCCGCGACGACCTCGTGACTCAACGGCGACGCGCCCGGTCCCTCATAGGGGATGCTCGTCCACTCCTGGCCGTCGAACGCGACCAGTCCCGCGAACCCGGTGTCCGGTACCAGGCGCGCGGTCCAGAACGCACCCGCCCCGTCGACGGCGACACCCATTAGGGTCCCCTCGAGGTCGAGTCCCACGTCGCTTGCCGCCGGGTACTCCTGGGCCGTCGTCCGGTCTTCGTAGCTGCGGACAGGCGCGCCGCTGGGACCGGCTGCCCAGCACGACCCGTCTGCAGCCACTCCGCCCCGAAATAGGCTCTGACCCTTGAAGCCGCTGACGCACCTCGGAAAGTCCGCAAGAACGCGGGACACTCCCTCGAGTGGAACCCACTCGGTACCCTCGAGTCTCACGTAGGCGAACGGGCGAGAGGCCACCAGGAGGCCGTCGAAGTCGACGTCGATATTGAGCCCATGCGGGTCACCTCTCAACGATGCCGCCGGATCGCCGAGTCGGATGATGCGGTTGTCGACGAGCGAGCCGTTGCCCTGCGCCCGAGCCATGCTCACCCAGATGTCGCCACCGGGGGTGACAGCCACGTCAAACACGTTCATACCTAGCGCGCGCACACCGTCGCTGAGGATCTGATGGACACCCGGCCGGATCTCGTCCATCTCGAGGTCGACGCCGGGCATCAGTTCCGACATCGTGGCCCCCGGGATCTGGTCCGGAACCGGATTCGTCAACAGGGTGCCGGTCAGCACGACGCCCGCCACCAGGAGCACGACCGCGCTGGCCAGTGCTGCGGGCATCGTGCCGAAGCGTGAGCCCCACCGGTCGACACTGATCGACGGCCACCACGATCGTCGTGCCGGAATCTCCTGGGGCACCGCTCGAACGCGCGTTCGGAGTCCTGCCGGGGTCATCACTCCGGTCCGGCGTGCGCCGATGCCCTCCAGGGCCTGGTCGAGTTCGAAGTCGTTCATGGCGTCACCTCGCGCGGTGTCTGACGGTCGAGCTGGTCGCGCAGGCGGAGCCGCGCTGTCCGGAGCCGGGTCTTAGCGGTAGGTAGGGGGATGTCGAGGAGCGTGGCGATGTCGTCGAGCTGTAGGTCGAGGAAGTGGCGCAGGGCCAGGACCACGACGTCATCAGGCTTCAACCTCCCGAGGGCTTCCTCGACGAGCATCCGCCGGTGGACTTCAGCCGACGCGTCGGGAGTCGTCAGGTGGGCGTCGACGAGGTCGGTTGAGTGGCGATACCTCGCCCCGCGCAGGTGATTGCGGCAGGTGTTGACCACGATGCGGTCGAACCAGGCGCTGAACTTCGACCGATCCCGCAGCGAGGGCCAGCGCTGCCAGGCCTGCACGAAGGCGTCATGGACCGCGTCCTGTGACTGGGCCTCATCGCCGAGGATGGCATTGGCCAGCCGGTAGCTGGCGTCGAGACGTTCGTCGGCCAGTCGCTGGAACGCCGCGATCCGCTCTGTTTCGGTCTCTGCCATGCGCCTCCCTGCGGGCATCGTGCGGGTGCCCGTCAAGGGTCGCTGTTCCATCTCCATGTCTACAAGACACGTGGGCTCGGCGAAAGGATTGGATGGCCGTCCCAGCCATCGACCCGCAAGGCGGTCGCTCAGCCAGCGGCGTGCTAGCGGCGAAACGCCCGACCGACCCATGGCCGATTCCGCCGATCCGTGCGTAGACTGGGACCCGTCACGCCCCCGTAGCTCAGTGGACAGAGCAGCCGCCTTCTAAGCGGCCGGTCGCAGGTTCGAATCCTGCCGGGGGCGCCAGCCATCTGCGCGGGCTTCCGAACCAGCGACGCTCTCCCGGGTCGAGCGCCTCGACGGCCGAGGTACCGCCCGCCAGCCCTTGGGCAAGGTGCTACCGTGTCGCTGCCGGTCTTGCGGGCCGTCCGCTCGGGGTCGAGCGCACGGGCCGGTCGATGTCTCCGCGGAACATGGAGGCAGCCATGTCCGTCGGCATCCTCGTTGCCCTCGTCACCGGCGTCGCCATCGCCAGCCAGGTGGCCATCGTGGGGCGCACCTCGGCCCGCGTCCATCCGTTGGCCATCTCCTTCGCCCTCCAGGCTTCCGGCCTGCTCGTCGGCTTCGGCTGGGTCTTCTGGAGCCGCTCGTGGCCCAGCGTCGGCGAGGTCCTGCGAGCGTGGTGGTGGATCCCGCTCGGGGTCGTCGGCTGGGTGGTCGTGGCGGCGCTGGGCTTCTCGAGCGCGCGCGTGGGCACCGGTGCGACCCTGGCCCTGGCCATCACCGCCCAGGTCATCACCGGGCTCACGCTCGACCGCCTGAGCGGGTCGTTCGAGCTGGGGCTGCCGCAGATCGCCGGGGCGCTCCTGCTCGTCGCCGGCGCCGTGCTGGTCGCCTGGCGGTGACAGGTCCGTCTTCGCGGCGACGCACGATACGCTTGTGCCTGCCGTGGCCCGTCCAGAAGGGGCATGGTCACCGATGCCGAGGTCGAAAGGGGAGGGTCGATGTCACAGCCGAAACCACCCAGGATGCCGCCACGCTGGTTCGTCAGGATCGCGTGGGCGTTCCATCGCGCGTACTACCGCGTCACCGGCGGCCGCCGTGGGCTGTGGAAGCCCAGGCCGGGCAAGTGGGGCGCGCTGAAGCTGACCACGATCGGCCGCAAGTCGGGCACCGAGCGCGTGGCCATCCTCGGCTACTTCGAGGACGGTGAGAGCCTGGTCACGATGGCCATGAACGGCTGGGGCGAGGGCGATCCGGCGTGGTGGCTCAACCTGCAGGCCCATCCAGACGCCTCGGTCGAGACAACGGACGGTGTGGTTCCCGTGCACGGGAGAGCCGCGGAAGGCGAGGAGCGCGAACGGCTCTGGGCCCGTTGGGGCGAGTTCGGCGATGACGACGTCGATGCCTACGCGAACGCGCGCTCGACCGAAACGCCCGTCGTGGTACTGGAGCCCCGGTAGGGGGCGCTCCCTAGCGAGGGTCTCGGACGACGACGACCTCGCAGCGCGAGGCCTTGTCCGTGCTGCCGATGACCGCCTTGTCGTTCCCCCCGCCACAGTCGACGACGTCCGGCGAGCCGTCGGCCCAGACGCGCACGATGTCGTCGCCGGGGCCGGCCGACACGGTGTCTCGTCCGGCCCCGCCCTGGATGACGTCGGCCCCGGCACCACCGTTGATGGTGTCAGCCCCGGCACCACCACCGATGGTGTCCCGGCCGTGGCCGCCGTTGAGCGTGTCGGCCCCGGCGCCGCCACGGACGGTATCGGCCCCGTCGCCGGCATCGATGATGTCGCGTCCCGGGCCGCCGCCGATGGTGTCCGCTCCACCGTAGCCCTTGAACGTCTCATCGGCGTCGGTACCGGTGACCACGTCCGATCCGGCCGTGCCGATGTACGTGCCGTCCTCGGCGATGTCGGCGCTGACCTGGAGCGTGGTCGTCGCGGCGCCGAGGGGCTCGAGGCCGGCCAGCGGGGCGGTCCGGGCACGGGGCGCTGCCTCCACGGCAGGGCCGGGCGTCGACAGCGAAGAGCTCGAGGAGCCTGGAGTCGTTGAAGGCGTGTCCGCGACCGCGGTCGATGGAGGCGTCTCATCGAGGCCCACACCCACGGTCATCAGCAGCACCGCCACCACCACGGACCCGGACGCGATGGCGCGAGGCGTCCGCGCCGAGGGTGCCGGCGAGACGATCCGGCTGAAGCGATGCTCCAGCGAACGCGCGGCGTCGAGGCCGGTGGCCAGTGCCGGAGCGTTGCCAGCCGGCGCGGCCATGACCTCGACGACGGTCAGCAGCGTGCGCGCGTAGTCGCGCGGCTGGCCTTGCAGGTGCTCGAGCACGAGCGCGTCGCACGCGTCCTCCTCGTCGCGCCGCAGGTGCCGTCGCGCCCACCACACGACCGGGTTCCACCAGAAGGCCACCGAGGCCAGCCACTCGAGCCAGCGCACGAGGTGGTCGTGCCGCTTGATGTGGGCCAGCTCGTGGGCCAGGATCCAGCGCAGCTGTGCCTCATCGACCTCCGAGCGCAACGCCTCCGGGAGGACGACGCGGGCGCGGCCGCCGCTCCACCAGGTCATGGGCGCAAGGCGCGCAGCCGAGACGTGGATCGACGGCACCGTGCGCATGTCGAGCTCGTAGGCCACGGCCGCAGCCAGCCGCTGCACACCCTCGGGAGCCGGCCGGCAGGAGCGACGGAGCAGGATGCCGAAGCGGACGATCCGCTGGGCCGAGGCGACGAGGACCGCGAGTGAGCCGGCGGCCCATACGCCGAGCAGCACCGAGGCCAGGTTGGCGGCGAGCCAGGAGCCGGCGGCGACTCCGACGTCGACGATCGAGGCGTCCGTGGCGGAGGCCACGCTCGCCTGCGAAGCCACGGTCGCGGGCAGGATCGGCACCGACCACAGCAGCAGCGGAGGCGTGACGGCGGCGACCAGCGTCAGGACCCAGAGCAGGTGGGCCAGGGCTGGATCGCGTTCGCGCCGGTGGACGGCGTAGGCGAGCAGGCCCACGCCCGCCGACAGCAGCAGGTTGCTGACGCCCACCCCGACCAGCGCGTCGATCAACCCGGGTCCTCTGGCTCGTCGTCGAGGATCGCGCGCAGCCGGTCGATCTCCGCTCGCGAGATCCGCTTCTGCTCGACGAGGCGCGTGACGATGGGCGCCAGCGATCCCCCGGTCAACCGGCCGGCCAGCAGCTCGAGCTGGCTGGTGGCGTAGTCCTCGCGGCTGACCGTGGCGGAGAAGAGGTGGACCGGGAGCTCGTCGTCGCGCTCCACGAAGCCTTTCTCCTCCAGCCGCTGAAGCAGGCGCTGGACGGTCCCGTGCTGGTTCTTCTGGTCCGCGTAGAGGCGCTCGCGAACGTAGCGGGCGGTCACCTTTCCGTCATCCCAGAGCAGCTCCATGACCGCCAGCTCGGCGTTGGCCAGAGGTGGTCGCGGAGTCACGGCGTGCTTGCGTCTCGACACGAGCTGATCGTACTCCATACGACGGCGAGTCGTACAGCTACGACATCGTGTCGTTGTAGTACGACAAGTTGTCGTATAGTGGGCTCTATCAAGCACAGGCCGCCGTCAGATGAGGTCGAACCGCCGTGCCGAGACGAGCGGGCCAGCACAGCAGAAGGAAGGTCGAGATGCCCCAGGTCCGACGCCTCGGTTCCACGGTCGCGATCGTGGCCGTGATGCTCCTCGTGTTCACGGCGATCGCCGCCGCGCACCCACCCAGGTTCCTGCCCCACAGGTTCGACAACGTCTGCATCGGGGATGCGGCGGTCGACACGTTCCCGGGTGACGAGGATTGTCTGGCCAACGACGGTCGCGACAAGTTCGTCGGCCGTGGCGAGGCCGACCTCCTCGACGGTGGCGACAAGCGCGACCTCATTCGCGGCAACCGCGGCGACGACAAGATCAGCGGCGGCGACGGTCGCGACAGGATCCTTGGCGGCTTCGGCATGGACCGTATCAGCGGCGGCGACCAGAGCGACAGGATCTACGGTGGCCCCGGCGCCGATGGCATCAACGGCGGCCCGGGTCGCGACCTGATCCGGGCCGGAGGCGGCGACGATCTCATCGTGGCCAACGACGGCCAGCGGGACTGGATCCGGTGCGGCGCCGGCAAGGACACCGTCAGGGCCGACCGGCGCGACCGTGTGGCGCCCGACTGCGAGATCGTGACCCGCCTGCCGGCCGAGGCGACCGACTAGCGACCTCCACCCTCTCACCCTCGAAGAGAGCCGGGCGCCCCACCCCCCCCCCGCGGCGAGGGTGGGCGCGAACGTGCCCCCCGGGCCCCCCCAACTCA
>JBFLKP010000128.1:0-5897 GCA_040883225.1 Candidatus Limnocylindrales bacterium
ACCGAGCTGCCGCTGGCCGAGTTCGAGGGTCGTGTGCCGGTCGAGCTCTTCGGCGCCGTCGAGTTCCCGCGGGTCGGCGCCGAGCCCTACCTCATCAGCCTCGGGCCCCACTCGTTCCTCTGGTTCCGCCTCGCAGACGACCCAGCCGCGAGCGACCTCAGCGTGGCCTCGGAGGACCTGCCCGAGCTGGCCTGGCGGGGCGACCTCGTGGCGCGCCTGCGGAAGCACAACGACGAAGCGGCCGACGTGCTCCTGCGCTCGATCGTGCGCCGACGCTGGTATCGCGGTGGGACCCGGGCCGTGGCCGGCGCCAGCATCGTCGACGTGCTGACCCTGCCCTCCACCCCGCGGGCGGTCATCGCCTTCCTGCAGGTCCGCTATCGCGACACCGAGCCCTCGACCTACGTGCTGCCCCTCACGACGGTGACCGATCCGGCGACCGATGAGCTGTCCTCGGAGCACCCTGACGCGGCCGTGGCCCGGCTCGTCGGCGCCGAGGGCTCGGCCCTGCTGCTCGACGCCACGGTCGTGCCCGGCGTCTACGAGACGTTGCTCGGCATCGTCGGTGGTCGTCGACGGCTGAAGGGCACGCGACGCGACATCGTGGGCCACGCGCTCAAGGGGCTGCGGACCGGCCTGCCCACCAACGGCGACGAGCCCCTCGCGGTCACGCCCATCCGCGAGCAGCCGACGATGTCGAACAGCAGTGCCGCCTACGGCGACCGGTTCGTGCTCAAGCTCTACCGGGTGCTCGAGGATGGCCCCAACCCCGACCTCGAGCTGGGCCGGTACCTGGCCGAGGCCGGCTTCGCGCACGTGCCCCGCGTCCTCGGCTCGGCCGAGGTCGTGCACGGCGCTGACCGCGCGACCCTGGCCATGGTCCAGCGCTACGTGCCGCACGAAGGCAACCTGTGGGAGTCGATGCGCGAGGCGGTGGGCGCCTTCCTCCACGATGCCGAAGCCGAGGCGCGGCCGCCCGACCTGGCGCCCCCCGGTGAGCACTTCTTCCTCGAGATCTCCCGGGCCCGCGTGCCTGAGCGACTCGCGTCGCTCATCGGCACGCCGCTGCGCACGGCGGAGGTGCTCGGCCGCCGCGTGGGGGAGATGCACCGGCTGCTCGCGGCGGCCGATCCAGAGGTCGACGACTTCGCGGCCGAGCCGATGTCGTCGTTCCATATGCGCGCGCTGTACGAGTCGACCCGACGACGGGTCAACGATGCCCTCGAGCAGCTGGCCGAGGGCCGCGAGGCCCTGCCGCCGCGCGACCGTGAGGCCGCCGAGGTCGTGCTGGACGCAGCCCCGCGCGTGGACCAGCTGCTGGCGCGGCTGCGCAGGCTGCCGCCCACCGGTCAACGCATCCGCGTCCATGGCGACCTGCACCTCGGCCAGGTGCTCGACACCGGCTCGGACGTCGTGATCATCGACTTCGAGGGCGACACCGGACAGCCGCTGAGCGCGCGCCGCCTCAAGCGACCGGCCCTGACCGACCTGGCCAGCCTCGTCCGCTCCTTCCACTTCGCGGCGCACTGGCCGCGCGTCGAGCGAGAGCTGCTCCTCGGAAGCCCGGCCGATGGTGACGGTCTGGCCACGTGGTCCACGGCCTGGTTCCAGTGGATGTCGGCGGCCTGCATCGCGGGCTATCGAGCAGCCACGGCTGGATCGGCCCTCAACCCACAGGATGACGAGGCCTGGTCCGTGCTCTTCAAGGCCCTGCTGGTGTCACGCGCCTGCGACGAGCTCACGTCGCGCCTGGGAACACGCTCGGACTGGTTGGGCATCCCGCTGGCCGGCCTCGATGAGCTGCTTGGCGGTGCCGAGGAGACAGAGGCCTAGCGCCTTGGCCTGAGGTACGATCGAGACCGGCCGGGCTACCAGCCCATCCGCCCCAGGCGCCTCTCGACCGACGTGCGGACCGAGGGGCGTTCACGTCGATCAGGAGCAGGAACACATGTGCGCAGCAGAACGGGTCGACGGCCAGCACGCCGACGCCGCCATCGAGGACGAGTTCGAGGCCCCCGAGAAGGGCTCGGCCACGGAGCTGCTCGATGCCAACGCGCACGACGCGCTCGACCCCATGCGCCACTCGGCCGCGCACATCATGGCCGAGGCGGTCATGGATCTCTTTCCCGAGGCCAAGCTGGGCATCGGCCCAGCCATCAAGGACGGCTTCTACTACGACTTCGATCTGCCACGCCCCCTGACCCCGCAGGACCTCAAGGCCATCGAGAAGCGGATGAAGAAGTCGATCGGGCGCAACCATCCGTTCGAGCGCGAGGAGTGGGATCCCGACGAGGGCCGGGCCATGCTCGCCGGCGCCGGCCAGACGTACAAGGTCGAGATCCTCGACGACCTGCGCGCTGCCGCCGAGGCTGCCGGCGATCCCGTGCCCCCGGTGTCGACGTACACCCACGGCTCGTTCACCGACCTCTGCCGTGGTCCGCACGTCGAGTCGACCGGCAAGCTCGGTCCGTTCAAGCTGCTGAAGGTCTCCGGCGCCTATTGGCGCGGTGACGAGAAGCGGCCCATGCTCCAGCGCATCTACGGCACCGTCTGGAACACGAAGGAGGAGCTGGACCTCTACCTCTGGCGGCTGGAGGAAGCCCGCAAGCGCGATCATCGTCGGCTGGGCGTAGCGCTCGACCTCTTCAGCTTCCACGACGTCAGCCCCGGCTCCGCCTTCTGGCACCCCAAGGGCCAGCGTCTGTGGCGAACGCTGGAGGAGGCCGTGCGCGAGGTCCAGGATCGCCGCGGCTACCAGGAGGTGGGCACGCCCATCCTGGTGCACAAGAAGCTGTGGGAGCGGTCAGGGCACTGGGGCCACTACGACGACAAGATGTTCACGCTGACCGTGGAGCCAGAGGCGGACGAGCCCGACTACTCGCTCAAGCCCATGAACTGCCCGCTATCGACGATCATCTACAACACCCGCGTGCGCTCGTACCGCGACTTCCCGCTGCGCCTCAGCGACTTCGGCCACCTGCATCGCAACGAGCTCTCAGGCACGCTCAGCGGCCTCACCCGCATCCGGCATTTCAGCCAGGACGATGCCCACGTCTACGTGCGCCCAGACCAGCTGGCCGACGAGGTCCAGGGACTGCTCGGCGAGATCTCCGAGATCTACGGCTGGTTCGGCATGGAGCCGCGCTTCAAGTTCGCCACGCGTCCCGACGATGCGCTGGGGGAGCCCGAGCAGTGGGAGCGGGCCGAGCGCTACATCACCGAGGCCCTGGACCGGGCCGGCGTGGAGTACGCGCTCAAGCCCAAGGACGGCGCCTTCTATGCCCCCAAGATCGACGTGTACATCGACGACGCGCTGGGCCGCGAGTGGCAGATGGCCACCATCCAGGCGGACATGATGATGCTGCCCGAGCGCTTCGACCTGACGTACATCGACGAGGAAGGGCGGCCGCAGCGGCCGATCGCCATCCACCGCGCCATCTACGGCTCGTTCGAGCGCTTCATCGGCATCCTGACCGAGCACTTCGGTGGGGCGTTCCCGCTGTGGCTCGCGCCGGTGCAGGCGACGATCATCCCCATCGCCGATCGCCACAACGAGGCCGCCGCGGAACTGGCCGACGTGCTGCGCTCGCGCAAGCTGTTCGTCGAGGTCGACACCACCTCGAACCGCATGCAGAAGAAGATCAAGCTGGCCCAGGACCAGAAGATCCCCTACATGCTCGTGCTCGGGGATCGCGAGGTCGAGAGCCGCACCGCGGCACCACGCACGCGGGCAGGGGAGCAGCTCGACCCCATCGGCTGGGACGCGCTCGCCGACCAGCTCGCCGAAGCGGTCGCCGACAAGCGTCTCGACTGACGTGCCTCGCGGAGAGGGTTCGCGATCAGGGGTCGGACGTGCCACGAGAGGGTGTACGTCACGACCCTGTGCTATATTCCGCCCGCGACCCGTGCAGGTCGTGGCCCCACGTCGCGTCACGTACGGGAACTGATGAAACAGCGATAGCGGAGAGGGAATAGCCTGAGTAAGGACCTGCGTATCAACGAGATGATCCGGATCCCACAAGTGAGGGTCATCGACGAAGAAGGGACACAGCTGGGGGTCATGCCCACGCCCAGGGCCCTGCAGCTCGCGCAGGAGCGTGGGTTCGACCTTGTAGAGGTGGCGCCCACGTCCAATCCGCCGGTCACCAAGATCCTGGACTACGGCCAGTACAAGTACGAACAGGCCCGTCGGGACAAGGAGGCGCGCAAGCACCAGCGCTCGGTCGAGTTCAAGGAGGTCCGCCTCCGAGTCAAGATCGGCAAGGGTGACTTCGACACCAAGGTCAAGCGCGCCATCCGCTTCCTGCAGGAGGGCGACCGGGTCAAGGTCGCCGTCCAGTTCCGCGGTCGAGAGGTCAGCCACGCCTACATCGGGCGGGACCTGCTGAACCGGTTCGCCGAGGAGGTCGGCGAGTGGGGCACCGTCGATCGGATGCCCACGCTCGAGGGTCGCTCCATGTCGATGGTCCTGACCGCGACGCAGAAGCCCAGGCCGCAGGCAGCCCCGGCTCCCGCGGAGCAAGGCTCGAAGAAGAACAGGAAGAACAAGGAAGCGGCCCCGCAGGAAGCGGCTCCGCCCGTCGCCCAGGAAGAGCCCGAGGCCTCGCCTGCGACAAGCACTGGAGGCTGAAGACATGCCCAAGATGAAGAGTCACAAGGGTGCGCAGAAGCGGTTCGGCAGCACCGGCAGTGGCAAGCTCTACCGGGTCAAGTCGTGGCGCGGTCACCATCTCGAGATCAAGTCGTCGCGGCGCAAGCGCCGCTACGCGGGCAAGACAACGCTCGATGGCGCCAACAAGAACGCCGTCAAGCGGATGCTCCCGTACCTGTAGGAGTCACCACCGTCGATGGCACGAGTCAAGCGCGGCGTCGCCGCCCACAAGCGTCACAAGCGCCTCCTCAAGGCCGCTGAAGGCAAGACCGGCACGCACCGCCGGCTGATCCGATCCGCGCGCGAGGCGCAGCTCCACGCGATGGCCTACGCCTATCGCGGTCGCAAGGAGCGCAAGCGCCAGATGCGTGCGCTCTGGATCGCTCGCATCAACGCGGCCGCGCGTCAGAACGGCACCACCTACGGCAGGCTCATCAGCGGCCTCAAGTCGGCCGGCGTCGAGCTCGACCGCAAGAGCCTCGCTGAGATCGGTGCCCGCGATGCCGCGACGTTCGCCCGCATCGCCGAGGTCGCCAAGTCCGCATAGCGACGCGGGACCAGCCCGTCGTGGACGTCGCCTCGTTCAGCGCCCAGCTCGAGGAGCTGCAGGCGCGAGCCATCGCCGCCATCGCCGCGGCAGATTCGCCCGAGGCGCTCGACGCCATCGACACGGCGATGCTCGGCCGCAAGGGCGAGCTGAAGGGCCTGCTCGGCGGCATCGGCCAGCTGCCCGCAGAAGACCGGCCCAAGGTCGGCGCGCTCGCCAACCCCGTACGCAGCGCCATCGAGACCGCGCTCGACGAGCGGCGGGTCGGGCTCGAGGCGGAAGCGCTGCACGCCCGCCTCGTGGCCGAGGCGGAGGACGTGACCCTGCCCGGCCGCCCGTTGTGGCGCGGCTCGCTGCACCCGCTGCGCGAGACCGAGCGCGAGATCACGCGCATCTTCAGCCAGTTCGGCTTCGTCGTCGTCGATAGCCCGGAGGTCGAGACCGACTCGCTCAACTTCGACCACCTCAACATCCCGCGCGACCATCCCGCGCGCGACCTGTGGGACACGATCTACGTGGAAGACCCCGCCGGTGAGACACGCGAGGACCGGCTGCTGCTGCGGACCCACACCTCGCCGGGCCAGATCCGGGCCATGCGCGATACCGAGCCGCCCATCCGCGTGCTCACACCCGGCCGCTGCTACCGCTACGAGGCCGTCGATGCCAGCCACGGCTTCGAGTTCTTCCAGACCGAGGCGC
>JBFLKP010000129.1:0-4606 GCA_040883225.1 Candidatus Limnocylindrales bacterium
GACTCCGCCTCCTCGGCCGAGCGGGCGAGCTTGACACCGCCCGCCTTGCCCCGACCGCCGACGAGCACCTGCGCCTTGACCACGACCACGGACGAGCCATCGGCAAGGTACGTCGCCGCCTGCTCGCGGGCCTCGGCCGGTGTGCCGGCGACGGAATACGGGGGCACGGGCAGGCCGGCTCGAAGGAGCAGGCTCTTGGCGTGGGATTCTTGCAGCTTCACGATCGCTCCCGAGCATAACGTGGCCGCGCCGGGCTCGTGGGTGCGGACCGGTGACGCGGGCGTTTCGGTTCGAGCACCCACGATGCGTTACATTGACTGGCACCGTCCCGTCGCCCGAACCATCACCAGCGCAGGGGGAACACAGGACCGAGATGACGCCCGCGTCCACGCTGCTCCGAGCCCGCCGCTCATGACCGCGTCCCCCAAGGTGGAGCAGGGTCGCCGCGTCGAGGCGGCGCCCTCGACGAAGCCGGCCGGCTCTCCACCGCGCGGCTTCGGCCAGACGCTGCGGGTCGATCGCTGGGCCATCCGCCCCATGCTCATCGCGGGCGGCCTGGCGCTCTTCATCCTCTACGCGACCTGGTCCGCGGTCTTCGCCATCCCCTACTTCGGCTTCGAGTACACCGCTCAGGGCTACCACTCGCCCTTCTTCGGCATCGACCTCGGAGGGGCCCTGAGCCTGCCGGCCTGGCTCAGTCCGGCCATCCTCGTGCTCTGGATCCAGGTGCTGTTCCGCGGCACCTGCTACTACTTCCGCGGCGCCTACTACAAGGCCTTCTTCCTCGACCCGCCCAGCTGCGCTGTCGGCGAGCCCAGCATCCACCGGCGCTTCGCGATGGAGAACAAGTTCCCCTTCATCCTGCAGAACGCGCACCGCTTCGCGCTCTATCTCGCCTTCATCCCGCTCGTCGTGCTGTGGTGGGACCTCATCGTCTCGATGTCGCATGACGGCCAGTTCCGCCTGGGTCTGGGTGTCTTCCTCATCGCGGCCGATGCCATCTTCGTCTCCCTCTACGTGGGCTCCTGCCACTCCTTCCGCCATCTCGTCGGCGGGTCCATGGATTGCTTCAGCTGCACGGCCTACACCGAGACCCGCCACGGCATCTGGAAGTGGGTCAGCCGCCTGAACGTGCGCCACGGCACGTGGGCCTGGCTGAGCCTCGGCAGCATCGTCGCGGTGGACCTCTACGTGCGCGCACTCGCGCTCGACATCATCAACGAGGCCACGCCGGTCATCGGGGGCTTCCTCTAGTGGCTGCCGTGGAGACCCGGCCGCACGACGTCCTCATCATCGGCGCCGGTGGCGCGGGCCTGCGAGCCGCCGTCGCCTGCATCGAGGCCGGCCTCTCGGTCGGGGTCGTGTGCAAGTCGCTGCTGGGCAAGGCCCACACGGTCATGGCCGAAGGCGGCATGGCCGCCTCCCTGGCGCACGTCGATGACCGCGACGGGTGGACCACGCACTTCCGCGACACGATGGTCGGTGGCTACCGGCTGAACAACCCGCGCATGGCCGAGCTCCACGCCAAGGAGGCCCCGGAGCGCGTGCGCGAGCTCGAGCAGTGGGGCGCCGTCTTCGACCGCACCAAGGACGGTCGCATCCTGCAGCGCCCCTTCGGAGGCCACACCTACCCGCGCCTGGCCCACGTCGGCGACCGCACCGGCCTCGAGCTCATCCGCACCCTGCAGGACCGCAGCGTCGCGGTCGGCGCGCAGGTCTACCAGGAGGTGATCATCACCCGCCTCTCGATGAAGGACGGACGGGTCAACGGTGCCATCGGCTACCGGCGGCTCGACGGCGTGCCCATGGCCTTCCCGGCCAAGGCCGTGGTGCTGGCCTCGGGCGGCGTGGGCCGGGCCTTCGCGGTGACGTCGAACTCGTGGGAGTCGTCCGGCGATGGTCACGGCCTGGCTTACCGCGCTGGCGCGGAGCTCATGGACATGGAGTTCGTGCAGTTCCACCCCACCGGCATGGTCCACCCTGCGGGGGTCAAGGGCCTGCTCGTGACCGAGGCGGTGCGAGGCGAGGGCGGCATCCTGCGCAACGCCGAGGGCGAGCGCTTCATGTGGCGCTACCTGCCCGAAGCCCGGCGCGACGAGTACGCGGCCACCGACGAGGAGGCGCGCGCGTGGGTCGACGACCTGACCGAAGGTCGCCAGAGCAGCCATCGCCGCCCGCCCGAGCTGTCGACCCGCGACAACGTCGCGCGGGCCATCTACACCGAGGTCAAGGAGGGACGCGGATCGCCCCACGGCGGCGTGTTCCTCGACATCAGCTATCTGCCGGCCGAGCGGGTGCGGGCCAAGCTGCCCTCGATGTACGAGCAGTTCAAGGAGCTGGCCGACGTCGACATCACCGCCGGCCCCATGGAGGTCGGCCCCACGATGCACTACATCATGGGCGGCATCCGCGTCGACGCCGAGACCGGCCAGACGACGACGCCCGGGCTCTATGCCGCGGGCGAGGTGGCCTCGGGGCTGCACGGCTCAAATCGGCTGGGCGGCAACTCTCTGACCGACCTGCTCGTGTTCGGCCGCCGCGCGGGCGAGGCGGCCGTGGCCGCAGCCTCCCGCGACGGCGTGGGCACCGAGCTCGATGCCCGCTTCGTGGACGAGTCGATCGAGGCCATGTTCGCGCCCTTCGAGCGCGATTCGGGTGAGGACCCCAACCGCCTGCACGAGGAGCTGCAGGCGACGATGTCCTCGCTCGTGGGCATCTTCCGCGTCGAGGACGACCTGCAGCAGGCCATCGAGCGCATCGAGGGCTACAAGGAGCGCTGGGCCGGCCTGCGCGTGACCGGCCCGCGTCGCTTCAACCCGGCCTGGGACCTCGTCTTCGAGCTGCGCAACATGCTCGTGGTCTCCGAGGCCATCGCCCGCTCGGCGCTCGAACGGGAGGAGAGCCGCGGTGCTCACTCCCGCCTCGACTTCGCCGGCTCACGCGAGGAATGGGACGTGGTCAACGTCGCGACCAGCCGCGACGGAGCGGACATGAAGGTCGAGCGTAAGCCCGTGGTCGCGATGCCCGACGAGCTGGCCGAGCACGTGGCCCCCAAGGCGGCGGCGAAGGTCTAGGGCATGGCTGACGAAGCGAAGCTCTGGGTCAACCGGGCCGAGGGCAACGAGGAAGGCGAGTTCTTCGAGTACATCGTGCCCGCAGGGGAGGGCATGGTCGTGCTCGATGCCATCCACTGGATCCAGCAGAACGTGGAACCGGACCTCGCGGCACGCTGGAACTGCAAGGCCGCCAAGTGCGGCTCGTGCTCCGCGGAGATCAACGGGGTGCCGGGGCTGATGTGCAAGACGCGCCTCTCCGACTTCCCCGAGGGGGAGGCCATCACGGTCGAGCCCATGCGCACGTTCCCACGGGTCCGCGACCTGGTGACCGACGTCTCCTGGAACTACTCCATCAACGCCAAGATCACGCCCTTCACGGCGCCAGACAAGCCCCAGAGCGAGTGGCGCTGGCAACAGGGTGACGGTGAGCGGAGCCAGGAGTTCCGCAAGTGCATCGAGTGCTTCCTGTGCATGGACACCTGCCACGTGCTGCGCAACCACGAGACCGAGCACGAGTTCTTCGGGCCGCGCTACCTCATCCGTGCCGCCAGCCTGGAGATGCATCCGCTCGACGAGGCCGACCGGGTGGAGCAGCTGAAGTACGACGGCGGCATCGGCTACTGCAACATCAACAAGTGCTGCACCGAGGTCTGTCCGGAGCACATCAAGATCACCGACAACGGCATCATCCCCCTCAAGGAGCGTGTGGCCGACACCTACTACGATCCCATCCGCTGGCTCTGGAACAAGCTCCGCGGCGGCCGCTACGGCTCCTCCGCCGACGGTGCCGGTATCGAGGTCTCCGAAGAGGCGAAGGCGCTCGACGACGAGCCCGGCTCCAAGGACTAGATGGTCGACCGCCTGCTCATCCGCACCGACGGTGCCTCGCGCTCCAACCCGGGACCGGCGTCCGCGGGTGCTGTGCTCATCGACGCCTCGCTGCCGAATGCCACGGCCGTGAACGCGCCTGTGGTCTCGGTCGTCTCTCGGCCGCTGGGCGTGCAGACCAACAACGTCGCCGAGTACACCGCGCTGGTGCTGGCGCTACGCGAGGCGCAGCGGTTGGGGGCGACATCGATCGACCTGCGGCTCGACTCCAAGCTCATCGTCGAGCAGCTGCACGGCCGCTGGCGGGTGAAGGACGCCAAGATGCGCGAGTTCTGGGCCGAGGCCAGGTCGCTGCTGGCCGAGTTCGACCGGTGGGACGCGACGCACGAACCGCGAGCCACCAACAAGGCCGCCGACGCGCTGGCCAACCTGGCCCTGGACGATCCTGCCGCCGCGGCCGAGCTCGAGGCCAAGTACCGGGAGTAGCTGAACCTCTCGACTCGTTTGCCCCGGCTGGGACACTTGGCGCCTCCCCCGCGTCTATGGGACATGGAGGTCATGACGAGAGCGATCGACCGCAACTTCAGCGCCGACATCGCATCAGCAGCGAGGGGCGACGAGGTCGCTTTCGGCCGGATCGTCGCGGCCTTCCACGCTGACATGCACCGCGTCTGCGTCTTCGTCTGCGGCGACCAGTCGGTGGCCGAGGATGCCGTCCAGGC
>JBFLKP010000130.1:0-8207 GCA_040883225.1 Candidatus Limnocylindrales bacterium
TATCCCACGGATGACCTCGAGACCTGGCAGGTCACGACCACCGGCAAGGGCTGGGGCATCCAGGCCCCGGGCTATGGGACGGTGTTCCACGTGTCCGGCATCGAGAAGGGCACCGCGACCGTGATCGAGCAGGTTCCTGGTCCCTACGACTGGGTCGAGTGGGTGATCGATGACCGCGGGCATCGCGGCAACGAGACGTACGACATCGAGGCGCTCTGCGCCTACTTCGGCTTCGAGGTCGACGACTAGCACAGGGCACGCATCGCCGAAAGCGAGGGGCCCGACCCGAAGGGGCGGGCCCCTCATTCCTCGACCGCTCGAGCTCGGCCGTCGGCCACGACCTCGGCCTCGTGATCGAGGTGCCGACCGGGCAGCGGCTCCCCTCCGGGCCGGCCTTCGTCCGGGGTCGCTACCCTAGCCAGATGCCAGCCGAGTACATCTACCAGGCCTACAAGCTCGCCCGCCACTATCCGCCCGACCGGACCGTGCTCGAGGACATCTCGCTCTCGTTCTATCCCGGGGCCAAGATCGGGGTCATCGGGCCCAACGGTGCCGGCAAGTCGAGCCTGCTCAAGATCATGGCCGGGCTCGACGACGGCTACACCGGCGAGGCCCGGCTGACCCCGGGCTTCACGGTCGGCTACCTGGAGCAGGAGCCCCAGCTCGACCCGGACAAGGACGTGAAGGGCAACGTCCTCGATGGCGTCGGGGAGGTGCAGGCGCTCATCGACGAGTACAACGCGGTCATGGCACGCTGGTCCGAGCCCGACGCCGACTACGACGCCATCGGCGCCGAGCAGGAGAAGCTGGAGGCCCGCATCGAGGCCGCCGACGCCTGGAACCTCGAGCGCAACGTGGACATCGCCATGGACGCGCTGCGCTGCCCGCCTGACGACGCCGACGTCACGACCCTCTCGGGCGGCGAGAAGCGTCGCGTGGCGCTGGCGCGGCTGCTCATGCGACACCCCGACCTGCTGCTGCTCGACGAGCCCACCAACCATCTCGATGCCGAATCGGTCGAGTGGCTCGAGCGCTTCCTCTCCGAGTACGGCGGCACGGTCATCGCCATCACCCACGACCGCTACTTCCTCGACAACGTGGCCAAGTGGATCCTCGAGCTCGATCGCGGTCGAGGGATCCCGTTCAGCGGCAACTACTCGAGCTGGCTCGAGCAGAAGCTCGCCCGCGTGAGCACCGAGCAGAAGCAGGCCGATGCCCGCCAACGGACGCTCGCGCGCGAGCTCGAATGGGTGCGCATGGGCACGAAGGCGCGGCAGGCCAAGGGCAAGGCCCGCCTGTCGGCCTACGAGCAGCTCCTGGCCGAGGCCAACGACGAGAAGACCAGCGCCCGCGAGCTGGAGATCGCCATCCCGCCGGGACCGCGCCTCGGCGACCAGGTCATCGAGGTCGCCGGCCTGCGCAAGGGCTACGGCGATCGGCTGCTCATCGAGGATCTGACGTTCTCGCTGCCGCGCTCGGGCATCGTCGGCATCATCGGGCCCAACGGCGCGGGCAAGACGACGCTCTTCCGCATGCTCGTGGGACAGGAGCCGCCCGACGCCGGATCGATCACCGTCGGTGACACGGTCGCCCTGAGCTACGTCGACCAGGATCGCGACGACCTCGACGCCGACAAGACCGTCTTCGCGGAGATCACCCAGGGCAACGAGTTCGTCAAGACCGGCGCGCGCGAGGTCCCGGCCCGGGCCTACGTCTCATCGTTCAACTTCCGCGGCTCCGACCAGCAGAAGCTGGTCGGCCAGCTCTCGGGCGGCGAGCGCAACCGGGTCCACCTGGCCAAGCTGATCCAGTCCGCGGGCAACGTGCTGCTGCTCGACGAGCCCACCAACGACCTCGACGTGGACACGCTGCGAGCGCTCGAGGCCGGACTGGAGTCGTTCCCGGGCTGCGCGGTGGTCATCTCGCACGACCGCTGGTTCCTGGACCGGATCGCGACGCACATCCTCGCCTTCGAGGGCGAGTCGCAGGTCCGCTTCTTCCAGGGTAACGTCAGTGACTACGAGGCCTTCCGGCGGAAGGAGCTGGGTGCGGCTGCCGACCAGCCGCACCGCATCAAGTACAAGAAGCTCACCCGGTCCTAGCCCATCTCCTGGTCACGTGTCCGTTCGGGGTCCGTTAGACGCGAGTCTGCCCGAGTCCGGCGCACCGTCAGCTGCAGCAGCCATGCACACGAGCGTGGCCGCGCAGAGGTTCGGGGCCTGGGCCACCAACGACCCCGGTCATCCTCGTCTAGCGGCCCCCAACCGCACATCTGGCCAGAAGGTGGCCGGGAGCACGCTCCGCGGTCGCGGTCGGTGCGCCGTCGTGCACGGAGCTTGTCGTTCGAGTTCGGGCGTCGGCCTCGGACGAAGTCGTGGTGAGGCTGACAGAGCGTCGGCCTCACGGACCGCGGAGCCGGTATCGAGTCGCCGCCTCGACCAGTGACGCACTACAGTGGGGCCTTCGAGACCATCCCGCCGGCGGGCAACGGACCCTTGATGAGCGACCGGACTGACACGAACCCGAGCACCCGATCCACACAGGCCCGTGGCGACGCCGCGCGCGCTGCCATCGCGGTGCTCATCACGCTGCTGGTCCTCGGGGTCGTCCCGCCGGGCGGCGCCCTCGCCCAGGAGGAGGATCCGCCGTTCCGCACGAGCACCTACGAGTGGGCCGATGTGTGTCCGGCCGGCTTGTCGTGGACCGGCGATGAGCCGATGCGGGTCCCGGGGCCGAAGCCCCGCGACGACGAGGATGTGCCCATGTACCGCGTGGGCGACGGTCTCTACTACCGGCCCGGGGCCCTGGCCATCAACGGCATGAAGCGGGTCGATGCCTACCTCGACACCGGCGACCCGGCCCAGCTCGACCAGGCGCTGAAGCAGGCGGACCGACTGCGCCGCCATGCTCTCGAGCGACGCGACGCCTGGTGGCTGCCCTTCTACTACGACTACCTGCCGGCCGGCCAGTTCGCGCCCTGGTTCAACGCCATGACCCAGGGCCTGGCGCTGTCGTTCTTCACCCGGCTCTACCACGTGACAGGCGACGAGACCCACCTGCACGGGGCCGACCGCGTCTTCGCCAGCTTCCAGCGTCTGGGCCAGTCTGAGCAGCCGTGGGTCGCCTATGTCGACGACGCCGGCTTCCTGTGGCTCGAGCACTACCCGTTGCCGAAGCCGGACCACGTGCTCAACGCCCACCTGCACGCGATCTTCGGCATCTACGAGTACTGGCAGGCCACGCGATCGCCGGCCGCAAGGCAGCTGCTCAACGGTGCCGTCACGACGATGCGCAGGAACGTCGAGCGCTACCGTCGACCCGGCGACGTCAGCGTCTACGGCCTCACCACCCGCACGCCGAACCCCAAGTACCACGAGATCCACGTGTGGCAGCTCAATCTGCTGGCGCGGATCTCCGGCGATGACGACTTCGCGGAGATGGCCTCGCGGCTGCGGGAGGACCAGCGACCGGTCGGTCGCGTCAACGGCCGACCACAGCGGCACGACGCGATGATGGTCGGCCCCCAGTGCCGGCCGCAGCGCGCGCCGATGCCTGCACCCGCGGGCACGGACGAGGCCGCCGCGGAGCCAGCCGAGTGAGCCCTTCGCCCTGATCGAGACGGTTCGTGTGTGAGCGCGGGTCGTCCGGCACTTGCCGCGGCTCGCCGCTTCGTGTCAGGCTCGCGATCATGAGCACACCACAGGGCGACTGGCCAACACCGCCACCCCAGTACCAGCCACGGCCGGGGCAGTATCCGCCACCGCCCCCGCCGGCCGGGCCGCCGCCGGGGCCGTACCCGCCACCGCCACCGGGGCAGCAGCCCCCGCCACCGCCCTCCGGGGGTCGCGATCGAGGTGGGCTCGTGGCTGGCGTCGTGGTCATGGCCATCGGCGCGTTCTTCCTCCTCGGCCAGTTCATCGACGACGTCGGGCGCTGGGTCACGCTCTTCATCGGCCTCATCTTCCTCGCGGCCTTCCTGTACAAGCGTGAATACGGATTCCTCATCCCCGGCTGCATCGTCAGCGGCGTCGGCATCGGCATCGTGCTCGCGAGCACGCTCGACGATCCCTGGTCGGGCGCCTCGGTGCTCTTCTCCATCTCCGGTGGCTTCATCGCCATCTGGATCGTGAGCATGGTCATGCGCTCGATGGACGAGGACTGGCCGCGGGGCGATGCCAAGGACGCCGGGCAGGCGCTGTGGTGGCCGCTCATCCCGGGTGGCATCCTGGCGCTGATCGGCCTGGTCGTGCTGGCCGAGGACGGGGTCGGCAGCGACATCCTGCGCTGGTGGCCGGTGCTGCTCATCGGGGCCGGTCTCATCATCCTCATCTCGTCGCGCTCTCGACGAGGTCCGGGCAGGACCTGAGCTTCGCCTCCGGGGCATTTCGTGTCCGCTTCGCAACTGCACGGACACTTGACCTCCCCGCCAGCGGCGCATGTAGGATGCGCCAAGCGAGAGAGGCCGGGACATCGCCCGCCCGGGTGCGCCTGTCACCGGCACCAGGGAGGTTCTATCGGATGATCAGCCGTCGCCCCATGCTTGCGGCCACCGCCGCGCTGGCACTCACCGTCACCGCGAGCGCGTCCGCGGTCGTCGCCCAGGACGAGCCCCTCACCGTCTTCGGCGCGTACGCCACGCAGATCGAGGAGCCGTGGGACGGCGTCATCCACACCGCGCTCAACGCGGAGGCAGAGGCCGGACGCATCGACTACACCTTCGTCGACGACATCGGCTACAGCGGTGACATGGAGCTCGTGCTCACCGAGGAGGCGGAGCTCAACGCCCCGGACATCATCTTCGGTGATGCCTTCGGCAACGAGGAAGCCGTCCGCCGCGTGGCCGCGGACTACCCGGACATCGCCTTCGTCTTCGGCTCCGGCGGCGGCCCCGCCGACCCGAACTTCAGCGTCTTCGACAACTGGATCCACGAGCCCGCGTACCTCGCGGGCATGCTCGCGGGCGGCCTGACCGAGTCGAACATCATCGGCGTCGTGGGCGGCATCCCCGTGCCTGAGGTCAACCGCATCAGCAACGCCTTCATCCAGGGCGCGCAGTCGGTCAATCCCGACGTCGAGGCCAAGGTCAGCTTCATCAACAGCTGGTTCGATCCGGCCTCGGCCAAGGAGGCCGCGCTGGCCCAGATCGACGCCGGCGCCGATGTGCTCTACGCCGAACGTGCGGGCGTCATCGAGGCTGCCGTGCAGGAGGATCTCATCGCGGTCGGCAACATGAGCGACCAGTCGGCCGACGGCCCTGACCACGTCGTCACCAGCGTGACCTGGAACATGACCCCCACCGTCGAGTACATCATCGACCAGGTCGCCGGAGGCACGTACACCGCCCAGGACCTCAAGGACTTCAGCATGGTCGCCAAGGGCGGTGCCGCCCTCGCGCCCATCAACGAGGCGCTCGTGCCGGCCGACCTGCTCGAGACCGTGCGCGCCAAGGAAGCCGAGATCGTCAGCGGTCTCTTCCGCGTGGACATCAACGAGGCCACCCCGGCAGGCTCGGTCATCCCCGAGTAGTCAGGCTCCACCGTCCGATATCGATGACCACCACCGGCGGCCAGGGCGACCTGGCCGCCGAGCTGCGTGGCATCACCAAGCGTTTCGGCGACCTCGTCGCGGTCGACGCGGTGGACCTCGACCTGGCCAAGGGCGAGGTCCACGCCCTGCTGGGAGAGAACGGCGCCGGCAAGACCACGCTGATGCGCGTCCTCTACGGGCTCACCCAACCTGACGCCGGCACGATCGCAGTCGACGGGGTGCCCGTGACCATCAGGGCACCGCGCGACGCCATCGCCGCCGGCGTGGGCATGGTCACCCAGCACTTCAGCCTGGTCCAGCCGATGACGGTGACCGAGAACGTCATCCTCGGCCGTGCGTCGGGCGCCCGCCTGGACCTCGAGGCCGCCCGGCGGTCGGTGGAGGAAGCCGCCGGCCGCTTCGGCATCGCCGTCCGACCCGACGCGGTCGTGGAGGACCTTTCGGTCGGCGAGCAGCAGCGGGTGGAGATCGTCAAGGCGCTCGCCCGCGACTGCCGCGTGCTCATCCTCGACGAGCCCACGGCCGTGCTCGTGCCCCAGGAGGTGGACGCGCTCTTCGAGACGCTGCGCCGCCTCATCGACGAGGGCCTCTCGGTCGTCTTCATCAGCCACAAGCTGGGCGAGGTCCGCGCCATCAGCGACCGCGTCTCGGTCATGCGCCGCGGCCAGATGGTGGGCACCGCCCCCGGCCACACCGACGAACGCGAGCTGGCGCGGATGATGGTCGGGCGGCCGACCTTCGGGGTCAACAACCAGGAGCCGCTGTGGCACGACGGCGAGGCCCGGCTCCAGGTGCGCGGCCTCTCCGCGCGGGGCAACCACGGTCTCGGCGCCCTGCACGAGATCGAGCTTGACGTGCACGGGGGCGAGATCGTGGGCGTGGCCGGTGTCAGCGGCAACGGGCAGACCGAGCTGGCCGAGGTGCTCAGCGGCATGCGTCACGCGACCGCCGGCTCCGTGACGGTCGACGGCGTCGAGCTGGCCAACGCCGGCCCCACGCAGGTGATGGCAGCCGGCGTCGGGCGCATCCCCGAGGACCGTCACGCGAGCCTCGTGCTCGACCTGCCGGTGTCGCTCAACCTCATCATGGAGCGCATCGACGACTTCGCGCCCGGCGGTCGCCTGGACCGCAAGGGCATCGAGGCCTACGCCGAGGACCTCATCGAGCGCTATCGCATCAAGGCCCGGCCCGGCGACCGGGTGGCCACGCTCAGTGGCGGCAACATCCAGAAGGTGCTGCTGGCGCGCGTGCTCAGCCGCGACCCCAAGGTCGTGGTCGTGAGCCAGCCCACCCGGGGCCTCGATGTCGGTGCCAGCGAGTACGTGCGCGAGGAGCTGCTGGCGCGGCGCTCGGAGGGTGCGGCGGTCCTGCTGATGTCGGAGGACCTCGACGAGCTGGTCAACCTCTCCGACCGCATCGTGGTGCTCTACGAGGGCCGCATCGTCGGCCGCCTGGACGCGGCCGAGGCGAACCCCGAGCACCTGGGCATGCTCATGGCCGGACGCGCCACCGAGGCCACCAGGACGACCGAGGCGGGGGCATGACGCTCGAGGCCCGACGGGTGGCCCAGAACCGCCTGGGCCGCTTCGGCATGATCGCGCTCGTGGCCATCGTGACCATCCTCACGGTCAGCGGCAGCGCCTTCGTCATCGCCGGCGCCAACCCCATCGAGGCCTACCAGGCCTACTTCATCACGCCGCTGACGCGCGAGTTCACGCTGCTGGAGGTGCTCAACAAGGCCACGCCCATCCTCTTCACCGGTACGGCCGTGGCCATCGCCTTCCGCGCGGGCTACTGGAACATCGGTGTCGAGGGCCAGCTGCTGATGGGCGCGGTCGCGGCCGCCGGCGTGGGCCAGGTCGTGCACGGCTGGTCACCGATCGTGGTGCTGCCGCTGATGGTCGCGGGCGGCGCGGTCGCGGGGGCGCTGTGGGCCCTGGTCCCCGCCCTCCTGCGCGTGAAGATGGGCATCGACGAGGTCGTGACCACGCTGCTGCTGAACCCGGTCGCGCTGCTGCTGGTGCAGGGCCTGCTGCACGGCCCCTGGAAGGACCCCGAGACCGGCTTCCCCGAGTCGCCGCGCATCGCCACCGCCGCCGAGTTCCCACAGCTCTCGGAGTTCATCCCGCTCATCGGACGCTCGCGGCTGCACCTCGGCTTCGTCCTCGCGGTCGTCCTCATCGTCATCGCCTGGTACGTGCTCTCGCGCACGTCGACCGGCCTGCGCGTGCGGGCCGTGGGCCTCTCGCCGCACGGCGCCCGCTTCGCCGGCATCAAGGTCGAGCGCACACTTCTGCGGGTGGCGCTCGTCAGCGGCGCGGTCGCGGGCATCGCCGGCGTCAGCGAGGTGGCCGGCATCCAGTTCCGTCTGACCGAGGGCGTCTCGCCGGGCTTCGGCTACACCGGCGTGGTCGTGGCCATGCTCGGCGGCCTGACCATGCCCGGCGTGCTGCTGGCAGGCCTGCTGCTGGGCGACCTCTCGGTGGGGGCCTCGTCGGCCGTGCGCTCGCTGCAGATCCCGAGCCAGGTGGGCGACGTCGTGCAGGGCACGCTGCTGCTGGTAGTGGTGGGCGCGCTGGCGGTCTACCGCTGGCGCACCACGCGCGAGGATGACCGACCACCCGACGAAGGTGAGCCCGAGCCCGACGAGCCACCCGAGA
>JBFLKP010000131.1:0-19570 GCA_040883225.1 Candidatus Limnocylindrales bacterium
GAGGCCGACGAGCTGGAGCCGCCGCTGCGGGCGCTGTGCGAGGAGCGCGGCTGGAAGGTGGGCGACCTGTTCATGGCCATCCGCGTGGGGCTCACCGGACGGGTGGCCACCCCGCCGCTCTTCGACGTCATGGTGGCCATCGGCTACGACACCACCGTCGACCGCCTCAAGGCCGCCGCCGAGCTGGCCTCCACCCTGGAGCACGAGGATTGACATGAGCCTGACACGAGACGGCTTCGCGAGCTGGCTGGACCGCTATATCGCAGCTTGGCGCAGCGGTGAGGCCGAGGAGATCGGCGACCTCTTCAGCGAGGACGTGACCTACAGCCAGAACGGTGGGCAGACCGTCCTCGAGGGCCGCGCCGCCGTGGTCCGGGACTGGCTCGAGTCGTCGTACGAGCCGGCGCTCGAGTGGCAGGCCGCCTACGAGCCGCTGGCCATCGAGGACCACATCTACGTCGGGGTCGGCTCCACCCGCTACTTCCGCGACGAGGGCCGCGAGGACTTCAGCAACATCTTCGTCTGCCGCTTCGATGACGACGGCCGCTGCTGTGAGCTCCGCGAATGGTGGATGCGCGCACCCAGCCCGGTCGAACGGCTCGACGACTGACGATGGCCCGCACCATCCTCGTCGTCGATGACGAGCCCACGCTGCGTGAGACCCTGGCCGAGGCCCTCGAGCAGGACGGGCTCGAGGTCGTCACCGCCGCCGACGGCAGGGAGGCGCTCGAGCGCTTCCGCGCTGCGCGACCGGACCTCATGCTCCTGGACCTGATGCTGCCGCAGGTCAGCGGCATCGACGTCTGCCGGATCGTGCGCCGCGAGTCGTCGCTGCCGATCATCATGCTCACGGCCAAGGACGGCGAGATCGACAAGGTCGTGGGCCTCGAGCTGGGCGCGGACGACTACGTCACCAAACCCTTCAGCCTGCGTGAGCTGATGGCCCGCATCCGGGCCCAGCTGCGACGCCTCGATGCCGCTCCCGAGGCCGCCGAGGGCGCCGTGCGCGAACGTGGGCCTGGTCCGGCGCCGATCCACCTCGATGCGGTCACCATCGACCTCGCCGGCCACCGCCTCGTGCGCGACGGCGTGGACCTGCAGGTCAAGCCCAAGGCCTTCGAGCTGCTGGCCTTCCTCGTGCGCAACCCGGGCCAGGTCTTCAGCCGCGACCAGCTGCTCGAGAAGGTGTGGGGCTACGACTACGCCGGTGAGACGCGGACGGTCGACGTTCATGTGCACTGGCTGCGGTCCGCCATCGAGGCCGATCCCAGCCAGCCGCAGTACCTCCAGACCATCCGCGGCGTGGGCTACGTGCTGCGACTGCCGGAGGCGTAGCACGCTCCGACCGATAGCACCGATAACAGAACGTTGACACCGCGATGACCCGCCGTTGACACGCGCGATCGATGCTGCGAGCAGTGATCGAGCCAACTGTAGCCAAGGCCCCGCACACCGTGGATCCCGCCCGGAGGCTGCGCTCCGGCGCTTGGCTCCTCCAGCGTTCCTGGCGCCACCCGCACCGACTCCCCGCGGGTTGGCGCTCGGAGCGCTTCGCTCGTTCCGTGGACCGTGCGCGGCGGCAGCTTCGCCCGATCCGCACGCTCAGTGCCCTGGCTGACTCCTTCGCCCGCGAGAGCCTCAACCTCGCCGCCGACGAGAGCGTGGCGGCCCGCTCGCGACAGCGTCGATCCGGTGCCTCATCGCTCGAGGTCGCCTATGTGACCCGCTGGATCGAGCTCGATGCAGGAAGGGAGCTTCATGGCTGGCGCACCCTCTGCCGGCGAGCCTTCGATTGAGTCTTCGACGGGTCAGGTCGCGCCGGATCCGTCGCCTGACCGATCAGCTTCGCCGTCCCCGCCGCGCGGCTGGTTTCGCGGCCCCGGGTGGGCGTCGCGGGCCCTCGACCGACGCCGATCGGAGCGCCACTATGCTGGGGCCATGCCTCCCGACGAGCCCCACCTCATCAGCGAGTCCGAGCTCGCGCTAGTCGCCGACCACGCGTCGATCGGCCTCATCCGCTTCGACGCCGCGCTGCGCGTCCGCTCCGCCAACCTCGCCGCCCACCACGCGCTCGAGCGACGCCCCGGGACGCTCGCCAGGCGGACCCTCATGGAGACGTTCGTGGACCACCGGCTCGAGGAGCTGGTGCGGTCGGCGGCGGCAGGGGAGAGCGGGAGCTTCGAGTCCGATGCCGTCGACCGCAGCAGCATCCTCGTGCGGGCCCGGCCGGCGGCCGGTGGCGGCGCCTGGGTCATCATCGAGAACATCTCCGAGCTGGTGCGCCTGCGACGCATGCGCAGCGAGTTCATCGACAACCTCAGCCACGAGCTGCGCACGCCGCTGGCCAACGTGCGCCTGCTGACCGAGATGCTCATGGACGACCTCGAGAACGAGGAGGTCTCGACGCGGGTGCGCGAGCGCGTCGCCACCATCGACATCGAGACCGGTCACCTCGTGCAGATGATCAACGAGCTGCTCGACCTCTCCCGCATCGAGCAGGCCTCCACGGTCGTGCGCCACGACGAGGTGCTGGTGCCGCCCCTGGTCGAGGCCAGCATGCGCCGTCTGCGCACCTTCGCCGAGCGACAGGGTGTCGTGCTCATCGAGCTGGTGCCCGATGACCTGCCGCCCATCAGCGGCGACGAGGAGCGGCTGGACCAGCTGCTCATGAACCTGCTGCACAACGCCATCAAATTCTCACCCGAGGGCGGCACCGTCACGGTCACCACCGACGAGCACCCTGACGGGGTGGTCATCTCGGTCGCCGACCAGGGTGTGGGCATCCCGAGGAAGGACCAGGCGCGCGTCTTCGAGCGCTTCTACAAGGTCGACCGCGCGCGCCAGCGTGGCCAGGGCGGCACCGGGCTGGGCCTGGCCATCGCGCGCCACATCGCGGAGGCCCACGGCGGCCGCATCTGGCTCGAATCGGACGAGGGCAAGGGCTCGACGTTCAGCTTCTCGCTGCCCTTCGCCTAGCGTTTCGTGGCCGGGGCGCCCCTAGTCCTCGGTCAGCAGGTCCGGCGGCAGCAGCCAGCGCAGCTCACCCTCGCCATCGCCCAGCCGGGTGTGCAGGTCGACCGTGGCCAGCGCGCCCTTTCGCACGCGGACCCCGGCGGCATCGAGGAGGTAGGTCAGCAGGGAGGTGAAGTCGGGGTCGTGGCCGACGAGCATGACCTCGCGACCGCCCGTCTCGTCGAGCACCGCCCACAGCTCGCGCTTGCCGAAGCCCGTGCCCAGCCGCCGGTCCGTCCTGATGGTCATGCCCAGGGCCTCGGCCACGATCTCGGCTGTCTGGCGGGCGCGCACGAGCGGGCTGCTGACGATGACGTCGGGACGGATGCCGTGGGCCTCGAGGAAGGCGCCCAGGCGCTCAGCCTGCTGCCGGCCCTTCCTGGTCAGCGGCCGCAGATCGTCGTCGCCGATCCACTCGAAGGCATCGCCGGCGTGGGCATGCCGCAGCAGATGCACCCGGATCTCGCGCCCCTGCGCCGCTCGTTCTTCGGCCATGGCCGTAGGGTGGCACGTCTCATGGTCCCGGGAAAGGGCGAAGCCCCTCGCGAGGAGGGGCTTCGTGCGGGCAGGGGTGCCGAAGGGCCTACTCGGTCGGGTCGGCCGTCTCGCGCTTGTCGGTGACGTTGAGGAAGAGGTCGACCCGTTGCGCCATGGCCGTGAAGACCTTGCGGAAGGCTTCGAGGCGCTCCTCCTCGGTGCCGGTCGCAGCAGACGGGTCGGGGTAGCCCCAGTGGAAGCGATCGCCCTCGCCGGGGAAGACCGGGCAGTTCTGGCGGGCCGAGTCGCAGACCGTGATGACGTAGTCGAACTGCCGGCCCATGAACTCCTGGACCGACTTGGAGCGCAGGCCGTCGGTGGGCAGGCCGGCCTCCGCCAGCACGCGCAGCGTCAGCGGCCGCACCTCCGACGGCTCGGTCCCGGCTGATTCGACGATGAAGCCGTCACCGCCCTTGGCTCGCAGCAGGGCCTCGCCCATGATCGAGCGGGCCGAGTTGTGGGTACAGACGAAGAGGACGGAGACCTTGTCGATGCCGTCGTCGTGGCCGGGCGCGACGTCGATACCGCTCACTGGTTGAGGTCCTCGACCTCACCGGTAGCGAGGAAGACGATGTCCTCGGCGATGTTCGTGACCCGGTCGCCGGTGCGCTCAAGGTAGTGCGCGGCGAAGAGGATGCGCGCCCCGCCGTCGACGTTGTCCGGGTCCTGGCGCATGGCTTCGAGCGTCTCGTCGAAGATGGCGTGGTAGAGCTCGTCCACGTCGTCGTCGCGGCCCGCGATCTCCCGGGCGCGCGCCTCGTCCACCTCGACCACCACCGTGAGGATGTCGCGCACCTGCTGGACGACCATGCGGCCGAGCTCGGCCAGCCGGTTCTGCGGCGGAAGTGGTGCCCGTGGCGCGAGCTTGCGCGCCTGCTTGGCCACCGAACCGGCATAGTCGCCCATGCGCTCCAACTCGTAGGCCACGTGGTCGAGGGCCATGAGGAAGCGCAGGTCGCGCGCCACCGGCTGCTCCTTGACGATGGTCTGGGTAACGAGGTTGGAGACGAGCTCGAGCTCCTCGTTGAGCCGGTCGTCGCCCCTGATGATGGCGCTGGCTGCTGTCTCGTCGTGCTCCTCGAGGGCCGCGATGGCCGCGAGATGGCTCTCGGCCACCATGCTGCCCATGCGCAGGATGCCGTCCTTGATCTGCCGTTCGAGGGCGTTCATGGCCTCGCGCGTGAACGGTCGCGGGATCTCGGCCAGCGGATGCTGCGGCGTGACGTCGGTGGGCCGGCCAGGGTGCTCCTCTGGCTGGGGGGCCTCCGCCTGTGGGTCGGCAGGCTGTCGTCCGGTCGGGTCGGTCATCGGTTCGCTCCCTTTCTCAACCGAAGCGACCGGAGACGTAGTCCTCGGTCAGCTGATGCTTGGGGTTGGTGAAGATCTCGCTGGTCGGTCCCGTCTCGACGATATACCCCGCGCGGTCCTCGCCCATGGTCATGAACACCGTCTCATCGGAGGCTCGGGCCGCCTGCTGCATGTTGTGCGTCACGATGAGGATGGTGAACTCGTCACGCAGCTCGAACATCAGCTCCTCGATCTTGAGCGTTGCCACCGGGTCAAGCGCGGAGCAGGGCTCGTCCATGAGGATGACGTCCGGCTCCACGGCGATGGCGCGGGCGATGCACAGGCGCTGCTGCTGACCGCCGGAGAGCGCGGTGCCGGGCTGGTCCAGCTTGTCCTTGACCTCGTCCCAGATGGCGGCCCGGCGAAGGCTCCTCTCGACCAGCTCGTTGAGGTCCCCCGAGTAGCCCGAGATGCGGGCTCCGAAGAGGATGTTCTCCCTGATCGACTTGGGGAAGGGGTTGGGCTTCTGGAAGACCATGCCGATGCGCCGGCGCACCTCGACCGCGTCGACCTTGGGGTCGTTGAGGTCGACCCCGTGGTACTTGATGGAGCCGGTGATGTGCGCCACCGGGACCAGGTCGTTCATGCGGTTGAACCAGCGCAGCAGCGTGGACTTGCCGCAGCCCGAGGGGCCGATGAAGGCGGTGATGCGGTTCATCGACACGCGCATGTTCACATCGCGCACGGCCCGGAAGTCGCCGTAATAGCAGTTGAGGTCCTCGACCTCGAAGAGCGTCCTGGTCTCCGCATCCGAGGCGAGCTGCTGGCCGCCGCCGCCGACGTCGACCTTCATCTTCTGCATCGACTCGACGCGCTGGCCGGACTCCTTGGAGGTGTCGGCCCGCACGCTGGCAGCGACCGGTCCCTTGTGCTCTTCAGTCATGTGACTACCACTTCCTCGCGTATCGGTTTCTCAGGATGATGGCGGCGGCATTGATGAGCAGGACGACCACGAGCAGCACCACGATGGCAGCGGCGGTCAGCGCGCGGAAGTCCGCCCCCGGCTGGCGGGCCCAGTTGTAGATGATGGTCGGCAGCGAGGTGTACGGGCCCAGCAACCGGTCGATGAACGAGACGTTGCTGGCGGTCGCGAACGAGCCGGCCACCGCCCCCACCAGCAGCAGCGGCGCCGTCTCGCCGAAGGCCCGCGCCATGGTCAGGATGATGCCGGTGAAGATGCCCGGCGCCGCGTAGGGCAGCACGTGCGAGCGGATGACCTCCCAGCGCGTGGCACCGACCCCGAAACCGGCTTCGCGGATGCTCGCGGGCACCGAGCGCAAGGCCTCGGCGGTCACGATGATGGCGATGGGCAGCACCAGCACGGCCAGCGTGAGGCCGCCGGAGATGACCGTCCGTCCGCCGGTGATGGGCTCGGCTGCGAGGACGAAGAAGGCCAGGCCCAGGATGCCGTAGACCACGGCCGGCACGCCGGCGAGGTTGCGGATGACGGTGTTGAGGGTGCGGCTGACGAGGTTGTCCGGCGCGTACTCCTCGAGGTAGATGGCGGCGGCCACGCCGATGGGCAGAGCCAGCAGCGAGACGATGCCCATCATGATGATCGAGCCGAAGAGCGCCTGGCTGATGCCCGCGTTCTCGGCTCGGGAGCTCGTGGGGCTGGTCAGGAAGTCGACCACGCCACGCTCCTGCCACACCGGCATCGAAGCGATGACCTGGCTCACGATGAGCCACGTCAGGAAGAAGAACGAGACGATGAGGGAGAAGACGAGGAAGCCTTCCCAGATGCGGCTGCGCCAATCGACGGACTTGCCCTCGAGGGCCTTCTGGACCTCGGCCGCGACGACGTCCTTTCCGCCCAGGGTGCCCATGCCACCAGCCATCTAGATGGCCCCCTTCCCGCGCATGCGACGCACGTAGCTCTCGCTGATGAGGTTGAGGACGAGGGTGATGAGGAAGAGCATCAGGCCCACGAAGAAGAGGCTCGAGTACTGCGGTCCGGTCGTCGTCTGGTCGGAGCCGATGGCCAGCGCCACCATCGCGGCGGTCATCGTCTGGCCGGGGAGGCAGGGATCGGCGATGCGCGTTCCGCCGCCGACGCCGCCGGCCGCGATGGCCACGATCATCGTCTCACCGATGGCGCGCGAGAGGCCCAGGATCATGGCCGCCACGATGCCGGAGACCGCGGCCGGGAAAACGACCCGCAGCGTGGTGGTGCGCTTCCTCGCGCCCAGGCCGTAGGAGGCCTCTCGCAGCGAGTCGGGCACGGCGTACATCGCGTCCTCGGAGACCGAGGCCACGAGTGGCGTGATGAGGATGCCCACCGCGACGCCGGCCGCGGCCATGTTGAAGATCGGCGGCGGCACCCCCTGCACCACGTCACAGATGGGCGAGATGAGGTTCGGGCTCAGGACCGTGAGCGCGAAGAAGCCCAGCACGACGCTGGGGATGGCGGCGAGGATCTCGAGGATGGGCTTGAGGATGCCGCGCAGGCGGGGCGAGGCGTACTCGGCGAGGTAGATGGCGGCGCCCAGGCCCAGCGGCACCGCGATGAGCATGCCCACGAGCGAGATGACGGTCGTGCCGATGAGCAGCGTGGGGATGTCGTAGCGGTTGGACCGGGGTGCCCACACGCCGTCGAACAGCTGGTCGAGCGTGACGTTGGCGATGAAGTTCAGCGAGTCCCAGAACAGCGCCCAGATGATGCCGACGGTGATGAGGATGGCAAGGGCAGCAGAGGCGAAGAAGAGCCGCCGCAGGATCCTCTGCGTGCGGGCGCGACGGGGATCGACTCTGAGGTCTTCGAGCCGGATCTCAGGTGGGCTGGTAGCCATCGCCTGGCAGGTCTCCCTCTATGGGCAACGGAGAAGGCCGGAGGACTGGACCCCGGGACGCGGGCCCAGTCCTCGACAGCCTAGGGGAGAGAGGAGGGTATGGGTGGTTACTCGGCGACCGCGAAGGTGCGGGCGTTCAGGGCCGACTCGTCGCCGGCCTTGGCGGCCTCCCACTGCTCCTGGGTCAGGGCCAGCTCGGCGTCCGGGAGGGACACGTAGCCGGCTTCGACGACGGAGCTGTAGCCCTCACCAAGGTAGAAGTCGACCCACGGGATGAGGGTCGGGTTCGACTCGAGGCGGGCGAGGGCGGGGTAGATGAAGAGCGGGCGGCTGATGGGGTAGGTGCCGTCCGAGACAGTCTCGGCGTTGGGCAGCACACAGCCGTCGCCACCGTCGACCGCGAGGGTCTTGACCGAGTCACCGGCCTCCTCGGCGAAGGCCAGGCCGACGAAGCCGTAGGCCGTGCTCGGCGCCGAGCCGATGCCCTCGATGATGACGTTGTCGTTGGCCGCGCCGATCCAGTACGGCGGGACCGGGTCGCGCGTGACGGAGTCGGACTCGACCCCGCGCTCCTCGGCGATGCCCTCGAGCACGATCTCCCCGAAGGAGTCATACGTGCCGGACTCGGTGCCGGGGGCGGTGATGTTGATGCGGCCGCTGCCGAGGTCCGTCTCGGAGCCGAGCTCGGCGGCGAAGGCGGTGGCGTCCTCGTAGGTGGAGATGTCGTTCGACTCTGGGCCGAAGATGGCGTAGAGATCGTTGAAGTTGACGCACTCGAGCGGGTTGTTCGGATCGGTCAGGACGGCCATGCCGTCGTAGCCGATCTTGAGCTCGGTCCAGGTCACGCCGTTCTCGGCGCAGGCCTCGGCCTCGGAGTCGCGGATCGGGCGGGAGGCGTCGGAGACATCGCTGACGTTGGGGCAGAAGAACTGGGCGAAGCCGTCGCCCGTGCCCTCGCCACCGACGACGAAGCCGAAGCCGGGGTTGATCTCGTTGAATCGCTCGGAGACGAGGCTGGAGATGGGCTCGACGGTCGACGAGCCGTGCACGTCGAGCGTGCCCTCGACGTCCTGGGCGGCGACGGCGCCGGCGAAGGCGGTGGTGGCCAAGGCCGCGGTCAGGGCTGCGGTGCCAAGGCGAGCGGTGGTTCGCATGGGAAGGCTGTTCCTCCTGGTCTGTTCGAACGGGGTCCCCCCGAATGGGTCCCGTAAAGACGCTGCGCAGCCTGTCCGCGGGACGTGAACGGGTCGTTGCGCGGTCGTTAACGCTCGGTTAACGGTAGGGTCTCCAGGCGATAGCCCACGCCCCGGACCGTGAGTAGCCACACGGGCTCGTGCGGATCGGGCTCGACCTTGGCCCGCAGCCAGCGCACGTGGACGTCGACGGTGCGCGGGTCGCCGTCGTGGTTCGGGCCCCACACCCGCTCCAGGATGTGGTCGCGGGTGAGCACGCGCCCGGGCGACCTGGCGAAGAGCTCCAGCAGCTTGGCCTCCTTGGGGCGGAGGTGGATCCACTCATCGCCGCGCAGCAGCTGGCGCCGGTCGAGGTCGAGCTCGAGGCCGTCGCCCACCGGCAGCCGGGACCGCCGCACCGGACGTGCGCGCTGCAGGAGCAGGCGTACCCGCCCCGCCAGCTCGCTGATGCTGATGGGCCTGGTGGCGATCTCATCCACCCCGGCCTCGAGCGCGGCCAGCCGCTCCGCCTCGGCCTCGGGCGGGGTCACGAAGAGGAGCCGCGCTTCGGCCCTCGCCGCTCGCAACGCCTTCATCGCGCTCAAGCCCGCGGCGACGTCCGGCGCCGCCCACACGGCGACGCGCGAGCGCAGGTCGATGGCTCGCCGGATGAGCTCGCCGGGCGCGGCCACGACGATCTCCAGGTCCGGGGCATGCGCGATGAGCGCATCGGTCTCTGTCGGCTCGGCCACGAGCAACACCCGCTGCTCCCCGGGGGACCGATCGCGTGTCGACATGGCGCGACGCTCGGCCCGGGCGCTTAACGGGGCATTGCTCTTCCGTTAACGATTGGTGAACGTTGAAAGGCCTGCCACAATGGCGGGTGCCCGCGACCTCCACGAAGCCCAGGGAGAGGACACCACGGACGGTCGGGCGCACGTACGAGGGACCCATCGATGGCCAAGAAGCGGGACGCCCGTCGGGACACGGCATCCGCCAAGCCCAAGCAGCTGCGCAAGCGCCTGCGCAAGGCGGAAGACCAGCTGCAGGACGCGCAGACCAAGCGCGATCGCGCCCAGGCGCGCGTGGACGCGCTCTCCATCATCGCCGACGAGATCCGGGCCCAGCTGGCCGAGGTCGAGAAGGCCGACGCGGGCAAGAAGAAGGCCAAGTCCAAGGCCAGCAGCGGGGCGGCCGAGGGGGCCCCGGCGAAGGCTGACGCAGCGAGCAGGGCCCCGGCCGACTCGGCCACAGGGTCCGAGGCCCCGGCCGCGTCGACGCCCGCCACGAAGGCGCCAGCCACGTCGAAGACCGACACACGCAAGCCCGCCGTAGCCAGGAGGCCGGCGACCGCAGCCAAGCCCGCCGCCGCGAGGAAGGCCGCGGCCAAGCCGGCGGCCAAGAAGCCGGCGGCGGCCCGGCGCACAGCCGCCGCCGCGGCCAAGTCGGACACGGCCACGACGCGCAAGAAGTCGACCACGCGCAAGCCCGCGCCGCCGTCGACGCCGGCCGCCGAATAGCCGCGATCACCCGCCACGCCCGGTAGCGGGTCCACCTGGGCCGTCCCTCGCGAGACGCGCCGGCCTGCCGCTATCCGATCTGTGTGATGGCCAGGCCCAACGCCTTGCGGAAGGTGACGCCGGTCATCCGCCTCCACACCGGCTTGAAGCTTCGCCGCAGCTGCTCGACCGTGGCCTCCCGGGAGTCGAGGTAGAGCCCCACCGCCTCGCGCGAGGTGGCCGGCAGGTGCGGCGCGTGCAGGTTGAGCCAGTCGCGCGTGGCCGTGGCGGCCACGTCGGCATCGTTCATCAGGCCCAGGTGGTCCTGCATCTCGGTGACCTGCGCGATGAGCTTGCGCGAGGTCACCGGCATGACCTCGCTGAAGTACTCCAGCGTGTAGCGCAGCCGCTTGGACTCGATGCGCACCGCGTGCAGCGTGGGCACGTCGGCCCAGGTGATGATCGTGTCGTAGGCACGCACGCGCTCGTATGCGGCAAGGATGCGTGATCCGGCCGTGTCTCGCACCAGGCTGGGCCGCCCCAGCGGGGTCATGATCTCAGCTACGCCCGGCGACTCGGTGAAGTCGAGGTAGTCGTCCACGAACTCGCGGTAGCTCCTGGAGTCGAGCCTGGCCATCATGCGCTCACGGGCCACCTCGCGCCCACGGCGCCAGGCCGCACGCAGCGGCTGGACGGCTTCCCGTCCGGGTGCCGGCAGGTCGCCGATGTAGCGGTCGAGGTCCTCGAGCAGCACGTCGATGTCGCGGACGTCCCCGAGCACACGAGCGATGGTACGCAGCTCCTTCACGTAGCGCCGCTGGACCTTGGGCTGGTAGGCGCCGTCGAAGACGCGCCAGGCGGCCCGCATGCGGCGCGTGGCCACGCGCATCTTGTGCAGGTCCTCGGGGTCCTCGCCCGAGCGGGTGCCGGCCTCGAACTGGAGCATGCGCGCGAGGTGCATGCGCAGCACCTTGCGCCCGGCGGTGCCCAGCGAGTCGTCGGCCTTGACGCCTGGTGACGTCGGCACCGTGGGCAGCCGGTGGTTGCGATCCTCGGTGACCTGGGCCACGTAGTGGCGGGCGATCTCCTCCTTCGAGCGCGGCTCGGGCACCACGTAGCCGGTGGCCTCGACGAGACCGGCCAGCCGGCCGAGGTCGGCGCCGCTGCCGTCCGCGACCTCCAGCTCCAGCACCGAGAACGAGGCCAGCGGCCGCCCGCCGCGGAAGAGCGCGACCCGGTCGAGGGCCAGCTGCACCGGCCCGTCGTCGAGCGCCAGCGTCTTCTTCTCGCGACGCTGGTTGATGGTGAAGAGCGTGCGCAAGCGGGCGCCCTCCCGCACCTCGTTGATGAGCTCGCGCGCGGCGCTCGACGGCCACGTGTCGGGGTCCAGCCGCTCGGTGGCGGGGCCTTCCACCTCCACGCGCTGCGAGAGTGCCTTCGAGGCCTTGGCGCCCTTGCCGGTCTGGGCAGGGCGGTCGTGCGAGGCGGACTTCACGGTGACGAGGTAGGGGCCGTTGTCCTCGCGCCGCAAGCGGGCGCCGAAGCCGGCATGCTCGAGCGCGCCGTAGGCCGTGTCGATGTAGCGGTCCTCGACTTCGATGATGCGCTCGTTGCCGAACTCCATGCCGTCCAGCGCGCCGCCCCAGTCGTGATCGAGCCAGGTTCGCAGGGCCTCCACGTCACGCACGAGGTACTTGAGCTCGACCTCGCGTGGGATCCGGCGGTCCTTCGCGCGCAGCGGCTCCGATGGCGGTAGGGCCCCGCCGGTCAGGTCGCCCTCCCGCGCGTCGGTCACGACGCCACGCTCTCCGCAGCCTCGGCCATGAGCACCTCGAAGGTATCGGTCGCAGGCTCGCCCTCGATCGCGGTCTCGACGCGGGTCCACTCACCGTCGGCGCCCAGCGTCCAGGCCCGGCGGTCGTCACGGCGCATGATGGCCAGCATCTCGCCCAGGCGCTGCGCCAGCGCCGGGTCCTTCACCGGCGCCATGGCCTCGACCCGCCGGTTGAGGTTCCGCTCCATCAGGTCCGCCGACCCGATGTAGTAGCGCTCGCGGTCACCCTGCCCGAAGCAGAAGATGCGCGAGTGCTCGAGGTAGCGGCCCACGATCGAGCGGACGTGGATCGACTCGCTGAAGCCCGGCACGCCCGGCTGCAGCGAGCACATGCCGCGCACGATGAGGTCGATGGGCACGCCCACCCGGCTGGCCTCGTACATCTTCTCGATCATCTCTGGATCGACGAAGGCGTTGCACTTGATGATGATGCGGCCGTCGCCGTGCTCGCGGTGTCGCTCGACCTCACGGTCGATGAGCTCGATGATGCCCGGCCGCATCGACTTGGGTGCCACCAGCAGCTCGCGGTAGGCGTCCTTCTTGGCCACGCCAGTGAGCACGTTGAAGAGGTCGGTCACATCGCCGGTGAGGACCCGATCCGCGGTCAGCAGCCCGAGGTCCGTGTAGAGGTTGGCGGTCTTGTGGTGGTAGTTGCCGGTGCCGATGTGGGCGTAGCGGCGGAGGCCGCCCGACTCGCGCCGGATGATCAAGGCGATCTTCGAGTGCGTCTTGAGCCCCAGCAGCCCGTAGGCCACGTGGGCACCCGCCCGCTCCAGGGCCTTGGCCCAGACGATGTTGGCGCGCTCGTCGAAGCGAGCCTTGATCTCGACCAGCACCACCACCTGCTTGCCGCTCTCGGCGGCGCGGATGAGCGCGTGCACGATGGGCGAGTCGCCGCTGGTGCGGTAGAGCGTCATCTTGATGGTCAGCACATCGGGGTCATTCGCAGCCTGGGTCACGAGTCGCTGGACGGAGTTGGCGAAGGACTCGTAGGGGTGATGGACGAGGATGTCGCCCTCGCGGATACGGCCGAAGACGTCGACGCCGCCGTCCTCTTCCTCCTCACGCGGCAGGAGCCGGGGTGGCGTGACCGGCTTCCACGGCTGGCGCTGCAGCTCGGGGATGTCGAGGTCCGCGATGGTCCCCAGCCCTCGCAGGTCGAGCATGCCCCGGATCTCGTAGACGTTGGACGTGTCGAGGCCCAGGCCCCGCTGCAGCAGCGAGCGTGTCTCGTGCGGCATCGAGCGCTCGACCTCCAGGCGCACGACCGCCCCGAAACGCCGCCGGCGCAGCTCCTCCTCCATGGCCAGCAGGAGATCGTCGGCCTCGTCCTCCTCGATGTCGAGGTCCGCGTTGCGGGTGACCCGGAAGAGGTAGTGGGATTCCACCTCCATGCCCGGGAAGAGGACCTCGATGTTGGCGGCGATGATGCGCTCGAGCAGGATGTAGGTCCGCGGCGCGACCTCCCACAGTCGGGGCAGGACGGGTGGCACCTTGACGCGCGCGAAGCGCCGCTCGCCCGTGGCCGGATCGCGGACGGTCACGGCCAGCGACAGCGACAGGTCGCTGATGTAGGGGAAGGGGTGCGAGGGGTCGACCGCCAGCGGCGTCAGCACCGGGAAGATCTCGTCGATGAAGCGCTCGCGCAGCTCGTTGGTCCGCGCCCACTCCTGCGGCGGGATGATGCGGATGCCCTCCGAGATGAGCTCCTCGCGCACCGTGTCCCAGGTATCCGAGTGCTCCGCCTGCAGCTGCAGCACACGTCCGCGGATGCGGTCGAGCTTCTGGCTCGCGGAGAGCCCGTCGAGCGTGGGCTTGGAGTGGCCGGCCGCGACCTGCTGCATGAGTCCGGAGACCCGGACCTGGAAGAACTCGTCGAGGTTGCTCGCGAAGATCGTCAGGAAGCGCACCCGCTCCAGCAGGGGATTGCGCTCATCTTCCGCTTGGTAGAGGACGCGCTCGTTGAAGTCCAGCCAGCTGAGCTCGCGCGTGATGAAGGGGAAGCTGGGCTGGCGAGCGTTGCGGCGTCCGGCTCGAGGGCGTGCGGCATCCGGGGTGGTGGTCACGCCCACGATGCTATCAGGCCCCCCTTCACCGGCCCCTGCCGGGCGGCCGTCGATGCCGCTTCACGAGCGTCCTGGTGCGAGCCTCAATCGTGGCCGTGCGCTGGCGCCCCGCCGCCCGCTTCGACCGCAGCCTCGGCTTCGCGCCGCGCGGTGTCCTCCGGGCAGGGGCAGTTGCGCCGCAGGTGCTCGAAGGAGTAGTAGCCGCTGCTGTGGCCGTCCGCCCACACCGGCTGCAGCGCGTAGTTGCCGGTCAGCGACAGGTCGGCCAGCTCCAGCTGCTCTTCGCTGAGCGTGGGGTTCGAGTCGAGCCAGCCGGGCTGTCCGGCCTCGCCGCGACAGTAGGCGCAGGGGCAGAGCCAGCGCAGCACGGTCAGGTCGTAGGCGCTCTGGTGTCCGTCGGCCCAGGAGATGGTCAGCAGCCTCGCCGGCCGGTCGGCGTGGATGTCGGTGGGCTTGATGGCGTCGCCGCGGAAGTCGGTGGTCATGCCCCGACTGTGCCACAGGCGCCGCGAAGGCCGTGTCCGCCCTGCTCGACCGCCGGACGTCGCCTCAGTCGTCGCGCGGAAAGACCGCGGGCACGAAGTGGCGGTCGGAGTAGTCGGGCCGGCGGTAGTCGCCGGCCTTCTGGCGCTTGGGCAGCTTGGGCTTGCTGGGGGTGAGGTCCTGGTAGGGCACCTGCTCGAGCAGGTGGCTGATGAGGTTCAGTCGCGCGTGGCGCTTGACGTTGGCGTCGACGATGTACCACGGTGCGTGCTCGGTGTCGGTGTGCGCCAGCATCGCGTCGCGGGCACGGGAGTAGTCGACCCAGCGCGCCCGCGCCTCGAGGTCCATGGGCGACAGCTTCCAGCGCTTGCGAGGATCGTCGATGCGCGCCTGGAAGCGTTCCTCCTGCGTCTCGTCGGCGATGTCCAGCCAGTACTTGAGCAGGATCGTGCCCGAGCGCACGAGCGCCAGCTCGAAGCCGTTCACGGTGGCCATGAACTCCTGGTACTCGGCCTCCGTGCAGAAGCCCATGACCCGCTCGACGCCGGCTCGGTTGTACCAGCTGCGGTCGAAGAGCACGATCTCCCCGGCCGACGGCAGGTGTGGCACGTAGCGCTGGAAGTACCACTGGCTGCGCTCCTTCTCGGTCGGCGCCTGGAGCGCGACCACGTGCACGATCCGGGGGTTGGTGCGATAGGTGATGCGCTTGATGACCCCGCCCTTGCCGGCCGAGTCGCGCCCCTCGAAGATGACCGCCACCTTGAGGCCCTTGGCCTTGACCCAGTGCTGCAGCTTGACCAGCTCGATCTCGAGGCGCGCCAGCTCCGCCTCGTACTCCTTCTTGGGCATCTGCTCCGCATCTCGGCCGGCCCAGAACACCTGGCTCGCAGCCGACTCCGACGTCGGCTTGCCTGACTTGGCCTTCTTCCTGCTCTTGGCCATGGTTCGCGTCCTTCCTGGTGGCTGCGGTCGTGCCCGCCGCGGCAGACGGGGCCACATGGTCCCACGGACGGGCCTCCCAGGACGTCTCCGCGACCGCGGTTCGCAGCGAGCGCGTCGCGTGCGCGACCGCCGATGCTGGTACCGTCCCAGTCCGGCCATGCCGCGCCGCGCGATCGACCGCGCGCGCCGATGGCCCGCCCGCCGGTCGAGGGTGGCCGAATCCCAGCGCAGCCGGCGTGGACGTGAGTGGAGGTGGAGTAGGAATGAGAGTCGTCGTCGCCCTTGGAGGCAACGCCCTGCTGCGACGCGGTCAGGCCATGACCGCGGAGAACCAGCGCGAGAACGTCCGCACGGCCTGCGAAGAGCTGGCCGCCGTGGCCCAGGACAACGAGCTCGTGGTGGCCCACGGCAACGGGCCGCAGGTCGGCCTGCTGGCGCTCCAGGGCGCAGCCTACAAGGAGGTGCCGACCTATCCGCTCGACGTCCTCGGCGCCGAGACCCAGGGCATGATCGGCTACCTCGTGGAGCAGGAGCTGGGCAACCTCGTGCCCTTCGAGCGCCCGGTGGCGACGTTGCTCACGATGATCGAGGTCGACCCGGCCGATCCCGCCTTCGAGGATCCGACCAAGCCCATCGGGCCCATCTACGACCAGGAGTCGGCCGCGGCCATGGCCAAGCAGCGCGGCTGGATCTTCAAGGCCGACGGCGACTACATGCGGCGCGTCGTGCCCTCGCCCAAGCCGAAGCGCATCTTCGAGCTGCGCCAGGTGCGCTGGCTGCTGGAGCAGGGCTCGATCGTCATCTGTGCCGGTGGTGGCGGCATCCCCACGATGTACGTGGACCGCCCCGAGCCCACGCCCTACGGCCCGGAGAAGGAGCTGGTCGGCGTGGAGGCGGTCATCGACAAGGACCACGCCTCGGCCCTGCTCGGCGCGGGCATCGAGGCCGACTACTTCGTCATGGCCACCGATGCGGACGCGGCCTACGTCGACTGGGGCACGGAGCAGCAGCGGGCCATCGCCACCGCCCACCCCGATGCGCTGCTGGAGCTGTCGGGCCACTTCGCCGCCGGTTCGATGCTGCCCAAGGTGCAGGCAGCCTGCGAGTTCGCCACGGCCACGCCCGGACGGCGCGCGGCCATCGGCGGCCTGACCGACATCGACGACATGCTCAAGGGCGCCGCCGGCACGATCGTCTCGACCGAGTTCGACGCCATCACCTACCGTTAGCCCACACACCAGCGCGCCACCTCGCGACCGCCACGGACAGGAGTTCCACCCGTGCCCTTCAACCTGCGCAACCGCAGCTTCGTCAAGGAGATCGACTTCAGCCCGGCCGAGCTGCGCTACCTGCTGAAGCTCTCGGCTGACCTCAAGGCCGCCAAGTACGCCGGCACCGAGCAGCCGCGCCTGGTGGGCAAGAACATCGGGCTCATCTTCGAGAAGACCTCGACGCGCACCCGTTGCGCCTTCGAGGTGGCCTCCTTCGACCAGGGCGCGCACGTGACCTACCTCGATCCGTCGGGCTCCCAGATGGGCCACAAGGAATCGACCGAGGACACCGCACGCGTGCTGGGCCGCTACTACGACGCGCTGGAGTACCGCGGCAAGAGCCAGGCGACCGTGGAGACGCTCGCGGCGTACAGCAACGTGCCCGTCTACAACGGCCTGACCGACGAGTGGCACCCCACGCAGATGCTGGCCGACTTCCTGACCATGGGCGAGCACAGCGGCAAGGAGTACGGCGAGCTCGCGTTCGCCTTCGTCGGCGACGGGCGCTTCAACATGGGCCGCTCGCTGCTGGTGACCGGCGCGCTCATGGGCAGCGACGTGCGGGTGGTCGGTCCGGCCGAGCTGGCTCCGCCCGACGACGTCGTGGCCATCGCGCGCGACATCGCGGCCGACACGGGCGCGACCATCACCATCACCGACGACGTGGCCGAGGGCGTGGCCGGCGTCGACTTCGTGCACACCGACGTGTGGGTCTCGATGGGCGAGGCCAAGGACGTCTGGAACCAGCGCGTGGAGCTGCTGCGCGAGTACCAGGTCAACGCCGACCTCATGGGGCGCGTGGGCAACCCCGATGTCCGGTTCATGCACTGCCTGCCCGCCTTCCACGATGCCGGCACGACCGTCGGCGGTGAGGTCATGGCCGCCACCGACATGCCCGACGGGCTGGAGGTCAGCCACGAGGTCTTCGAGTCGCCGGCGAGCATCGTCTTCGACCAGGCCGAGAACCGCATGCACACCATCAAGGCCGTCATGGTGGCGACCCTGGGCGCGTAGCGTCCCTGGCTGAGGAGCATCCCTTGAGCGAGTTCGGAGCCTGGTCCGAGGTCGGCAAGCTGCGCAAGGTCATCGTGCACCGACCGGGCCTGGAGATGCGCCGGCTGACCCCCACCAACGCCGCAGAGCTGCTCTTCGATGACGTCATCTGGGCGCGGGTGGCGCGCGCGCACCACGACGGCTTCGTGGACCTCATGCGCGAGGAGTTCGGCATCACCGTCTTCCGCGTCCACGAGCTGCTCAAGGACGTGGTCGACGATCCGGACGGGCGAGCCTACATCCTCGACCGCAAGCTCGTACCTGACGAGATGGGCGTGCTGGGCCTGCGCGAGCTGCGTGCCTGGATGGACGAGATGGACTCGACCGAGCTCGTCGGCCATCTCATCGGGGGCGTGGCCGTGGGCGAGCTGCCCGAGGACTTCCGCCACTGGGTCCGGCAGGCCTACTCGCCCTCGGAGTTCGTCCTCGCGCCGCTACCCAACCAGCTCTTCGCCCGCGACAGCTCGGCCTGGATCTATGGCGGCGTCACCATCAACCCCATGGCCCGTCCGGCGCGCCGGTCGGAGTCGCTGCACCTCGCGGCCATCTACCGCTTCCACCCCCACTTCCGTGACGGCGACTTCCGGGTCTGGTGGGGGGATCCCGACGAGGGCCATCGCGGCAGCGCCACGCTCGAGGGCGGCGACATCATGCCCGTCGGCCGGGGCGTCGTGCTCGTGGGCATGGGCGAGCGTTCGACCTACCAGGCCGTGAGCCAGCTGGCGGCGGCGCTGTTCGAGGCCGGGGCGGCCGAGCGGGTCATCGCGGCCAAGATGCCGGCCGAGCGGGCGTCGATGCACCTCGACACGATCTTCAGCTTCTGTGACCGTGACCTGGCCACGGTGTACGCGCCCGCGGTCGAGGCCATCCAGCCCATCAGCTATCGTCCCGGCGAGCACGAGCTCGAGGTCACCGTCGAGCGGCATGGCTGGCTCGAGACCGTGCGCGAGGCCCTGGGCCTCAAGGAGCTGCGCACGATCCCCACGGGTGGCGACGCGTTCCAGCAGGAGCGAGAGCAGTGGGACGATGGCAACAACGTCGTCGCGCTGGAGCCGGGCGTAGTCGTGGCTTACGACCGCAACGAGTACACCAACGCCCGGCTCCGCCGTGCCGGCGTGGCGGTGATGGAGATCAACGGCTCCGAGCTCGGCCGCGGTCGTGGCGGCGGACACTGCATGACCTGCCCGGTCTGGCGCGAGCCGGCCTTCGATGAGGGTGCGGTCGGCGCGGCCGTGCACGACTAGACTCAAAGCCATGCCCAGGAAGCCATCCGCCTCCGATCTGGCCTCGCTGCGAGTCCCGACCGATGTGCGCCTGTCCCCCGACGGGCGTTCGGCCTGCTTCGTGGTCAAGGAGAGCGCACCCGACCTCGCCGGCTACCGCAGCGCCCTGTGGTTGGCCCCGGCGGACGGCTCCGAGGGAGCGCGCCGCCTGACCCTCGGCGCGAGGCATGACGGCGCACCGCGTTGGAGCCCCGACGGACGCTACCTGGCCTTCCTGAGCGACCGTGGTGCGGTCCTGCGCGCTGGTGGCGCCGCGCGCGACAGGGCGGACCTGAAGCTGGC
>JBFLKP010000132.1:0-3260 GCA_040883225.1 Candidatus Limnocylindrales bacterium
ACCTGCGAGGACCTCGCCCTCGAATAGACGGCCGCTCCTCGCGATGCGCGAGCTGGGCCGGTCGGACCCGCCGGCCCGGCGTGCCTACGTCCGCCGGAACGGATCCAGGGTGTCGACCCCGGTCCTCGAAACCTCCTTGGTGCTACGGGTGACGAGGGTCAGTTCGTGCTCGAGCGCCGTGGCTGCGAGCAGCCCGTCGACGGCCGGGATGGGGCGTGGCACGTTCAGTCGGCCCCAGCGCGTTGCGACCGATGCATCCACTCCCAGGACACGCTCCCCGAGTGCTCCGTGAAGGCGCATCAGCCACTGGTCGAGTGCCGCCGCCTGGTGGGGATCTCGTCGTCGGACCGACTCGACGCCACGTCGGATCTCGCCGATGACCAGGACGCTGGTGTACAGGTCACCGTCGCGTGCCGCGTCGTACCAGGCTCGGACGCCGGTATCGCAGCGCTCGCCCTTCCTGAGCTCCACGAAGACGTTGGTGTCGACGAGCCACGCCATCACTCGACGTCGTGCGGAAGATCGCGTGGAGCGATGAGGTCCTCGTCGTCCCCGACGTCTGGCATCGAGCCCATCCAATCCTTGAACGATGGCCCCCCGGTCGATGACAGCAAGGTGTCTCGCAGGATCTCCCGGTGCTCCGCTTCCATCGATCGGCCACGACGCGCCGCTTGGATCTTCAGGGCACGGACGACCTCGTCCTCGATGTTCCGAACGATCAGCTGTTTCACGGCTCCACCTCGAACTTGGTTGATATCACTGATATCACTGATATCGATGCGCGACCCGGGCCGGTCGGACCTGCCGGCCCGGAACCGCTGTCTCAGTCGAGGGGTGGCGGATACTGCGCTGGCGTCTCAGCAGAAGGAGCGTCGGGCGGCGCTGGCGTATCCGCGGACTCCCCGCTTTCGCCCTCTTCTGCCTCACGCGGAAGGGTGTCGGGGTGGAGGAGGCGAGCGATGATGAATTCGTAGCCGTAGCTGTCGCCGAACTCGCGGCGGACGCGCAGCTCCTCGGTCGTCGAGGCAAGCAGCTCGAGCGCCGTCGTGTCGCCCGCGTATCGTGACCGAGCCGACTCGAGCTTGGCCTCGAGCGGCGTGTAGTAGTCGGTCCACCACGACTCGGGCGGCAGCGTGAAGTGGTCCACGATCTCGTAGCCGCAGGCCTCGATGCGGGCGAGGTTGCCGGGCACGTCGGTGACTCCGGGGTACTCGTTGTGGAAGAAGTCGAAGGCAGGCTTGGGAACCTGCGCCTCCGGCACCAGCCAGCTGAGCTCGGTGATCACGATGTAGCCGTCGGGGCGGAGGAACTCCTTCCAGTGGGTGAAGGCCTCGGTGATGCCCATGATGTAGGCCGCGCCCTCGGACCAGACCAGGTCGAAGGAGTCCTTGCCGAAGGGCAGGTCGGACATGTCGGCGCGCATGACCTGGATGCGATCGCGCACGCCGGCCTCGGTGGCCCGGGCGCGCAGCTCGTCGAGGAACTGCTCGAAGAGATCGACGGCGGTGACGGTGCCGTCGGTGTTCTGCGCCAGCGCGACCGTCTGCATGCCCGGGCCGCAGCCGACGTCGAGCACGGCCGGGCGCGCCGGCAGCTCCGTGCAGGCAGCCAACGCGCGCAGGGTCGACGCGTCATCCCCGGGTCCCTGGCGCGGGAGGCCCGAGTGGACGTCGAGCATGATCTCCATGAGACGGTCGTTGTCGGTCATCGACCGCGTAGGTTAGCGGGCGAGTCGACCGGTTGGGTGGTGGATCGACAGGAATGGATCCGCGCCGTGGACGCCGAACCCGGCGATGTCGACGAGGCCCAGTTCATGGTAGTGCGACCGTCCCGCTAGGGATCGCTGACGTCGTCGCCCCAGGCATCGCCCGTGGCGAGGTGCTCCGCGAGCGCAGCGCCCAGCCAGCGGTAGGTCCACTCCTCGGCCAGTGGTCGGGTCTCGGTGAAGACGATGGGGGTCTCCGGATAGCGGACCTGCACCCGCGCGAGCAGGTCGGGCAAGTAGCCACTGGGTGCGTGCTCGAGCTTCAGCAGCGCGGCGTAGCGATCCTCCACCACGAGCGCTGAGCGCGGCAGCGTGGCGAGTCTGCCCAGCTCGAATGCCATCGAGCCATCGTTGAGGCTGCCGGCGAGGTCACCGACTGACTTGCGCTCGACGGCCGCGATGATCGTGCCGTCGTTGTCGCACACCGCGTAGTCGCCCGCTGGAAGGGCCCGACGCTCGGTCTCGGCCTGCTGCTTGCTGAAGCGATACGGGTAGCGCTCGCGGGTGTCGACGAGGATGGACATCGGGCCTGGCAGGTCGCTGATACGTCGGCCGGGGATGCGGGCGCCTGGCCGAGCCGTCGACGCGACCTTGCGGGTCTGCCAGAAGATGCCCTCGCGACCGCGGGCCATGCGCGTGAACACGAACTGTGAGCGGTACTCGCGCTTGCGATCGAGCACGAGATCGACGGCGATGCCGCGCCGCCGGCACTCGAGGACCGGCACGTCCTCGACGATCTCGGCATCGTCCGGCCAGACGTCGAGACGGTGGCAGTACACGCGACTCGTGCGCGGCCAGCTGTCGCGAGCCTTTAGCGCGAGCCCATCGCCGATCGGGACGAGCAGCAGGTAGGGCAGCGTGCTCGCGGGATCCGGATTGCGGGCAACCAGGAAGCGCCGGCTCATGGGCGCATGGTGCCACGGGTCGGGTCGTTCGCTCGCGCGGCCTAGTCGAGGCCCCAGAATGGGCCGGAGAGGCCGACCGAGCGGAAGTACTCGAGGGCATGGACGGGCTCGCGGCGTGTGTAGCCTTCCTCGAGCCGGCCGTCGTACCAGTGGGCGGCGAGGCGCCAGAGCGTGGCCAGGTCCATGACGTAGCCGGGCTCCACGCCGCTCGACTCGGTCCAGCGCTGGACGCACTCGACCGAGCAGAAGAGCCGCTGGTTGTTGCAGGTGTGGACGACGTCATCCCAGCACTGCTCCATAGGCACGAGGAAGTGGGCCACCTCGTCGCCCACCGGCGGCGCCTCCCGATTGACGACCCACGCAAGGGGCTTGCCGCAGCCGGGGCACTGGGTGGCGACGAGGACCTCCGGATCGTCGGGGCAGAGCTGGGGGATGGCGAACGAGTCCCAGGCGCAGCCGCCCCACCACAGGGTGTCGCGGCCCATGACGCTGAAGCCGAGCGGGATGCTGGCGAAGGGATGGGCCATGATGATCTCGTCGTCGCGCAACACGACGTGACGAGCCAGCTGCAGGGAGTGGAGCGCGTCGCG
>JBFLKP010000133.1:0-27796 GCA_040883225.1 Candidatus Limnocylindrales bacterium
CGAAGCGGGCGGTGGACCATCCACCGCCCGCTTTCGATTCGTCACGTCCTACACTCGAGCCCATGACACGCGCACCCCTCGCCACATACGGCGTCGACTCCATGGCCGGCGAGCTGCGGCACGTGGCCATGCGCCGACCGGGTGCCATCCTCGACTGCGACCACGAGCGCTGGCACTACACCAGGCCCATCGACCCGCCCGCGATGCTGCGGCAGTTCGAGGCCTTCGCGGCGCGGCTCGAAGCTGATGGCGCCACCATCCACTGGATCGAGCCAGCCGACGACGGCCTGGCCGATTCCATCTTCACCTTCGACCCCTCATTCGCCATCCCGGGCGGCGTCGTCATCCTGCGGCCCGGGAAGGCGCTGCGTGCGGACGAGGCCGCGTTGCATGCCCGCTTCTACGAGGGCCTGGTGCCGGTCGTCGGCACCGTCGAGGCACCTGCCATCATCGAGGGAGGGGACTGCTGCTGGCTGGGGCCGACGACGATCGCCGTTGGACGTGGCTACCGCACGGACCAAGCGGGCATCGAGCAGCTGGCCGCGATCGTGGCGCCCTACGGCATCTCGGTCGAGGCCTACGACATGCCCTACTTCCGTGGACCCGAGGCCTGCCTGCATCTGCTCTCGGTGGTGAACCCCCTCGACGTCGACCTCGCGCTGGTGTACGCACCGCTGGTGCCGGTGGCGCTATACGAACGCCTGCGGGCCGCCGGCTACGAGCTGCTGCACGTGCCCGATGATGAGTTCGAGGCCAGCGGCGGCCTCAACCTCAACGTGCTGCCGACCCGCCCGCGGCGATGCCTGGCCATCGCCGGTTTTCCCAGGACGAAGGCGCTGATGGAGGACGCCGGTTGCGACGTCGCGACCTTCGAGGCCGATGAGCTGTGCCTGCCCTGCGAAGGCGGGCCCACGTGTCTGACCAGGCCGCTCCACCGGCTCTAGCTCTGGGCCGGCCACCACGAGCCACGTGCTGCCGCCGGCGAGCGAGGGCGATCGCCGCAGGTGGGCCTACTCGACCGCGATGATGATGCGCTGGTCCTTCTCGTGGTCCTCGACCTCGGCGAGCGTGCCCTGGGCGTTGGGGTCCTCGGACGCGCGGATGATGGCGTCGAGATCGATGCCCTGCTCCTCGAGCTCGGCGGCAGCCTTCCTGGGGATGAGGCTCGATGCGATCTTGAGTACGTTGACGGGAATGCTGACGGTCGTGCTCGGCTTGGTCGCCGCACCCTTGAACACCCGGATCTTCAGGTTCGCCATCTCCACCTCCTGCCGTGTCGCGTCGCGGCGATCGGTGTGAGTGTAGGCCGCTCCCGGGACCGGAGGCGCCGAGCCGTGCGAGGCTTGACAGGATGTTGAATGAACGTTCATTCTGAATGAGCATTCAGTCACCAGCGTTGGCACCGTCGGCCCCGACCGGCGCGTCGTACGAGGAGCGAAACGATGGCCTGGACCTCCGACGACATCCCTGACCAGAGCGGCAGGGTCGCCGTCATCACCGGTGCCAGCAGCGGGCTCGGGTTCGAGGCCGGCCGCGAGTTGGCGCGCAAGGGTGCCGCCGTCGTCATGGCCGTCCGCGACATGGACAAGGGTGAGGCCGCGGCGTCGCGCATCAGGGCCGCGGTACCGGACGCCGAGCTGGAGCTGCAACAGCTCGACCTGGGCTCGCTCGACTCGGTACGGGAATGCGCCGCGCGGATCGCCCACGAGCACGACCACATCGACATCCTGCTCAACAACGCTGGTCTGATGGCCACGCCCGCCGGGCAGACGGCAGACGGCTTCGAGCTGCAGGTCGGCACCAATCACCTGGGCCACTTCGTGCTGACCCACGAGCTGATGCCGCTGCTCGAAGCGGCCGATGGGGCTCGCGTCGTGACCGTCACGTCCGTGGCTCGCGTGCAGGGCCGGAGCCTCTCCGTGGAGAGCACCCAGCTGGGCGAGGCCTACGACCCCTGGAAAGCCTATGGCGATTCCAAGCTCGCCAACTACCAGTTCGGCATCGAGCTCGCCCGCCGTCTCGAGAGCGTCGGCTCGGGCGTGAAGAGCCTCGTGGCAGACCCTGGCCTGGCACGCACGAACCTGCAGGTGGCCACGGTCCAGAACGCCGGTACCGGCATCTCCGGGCGCTTCTGGCAGCTGGCTGCCCGCTTCTTCGGCCTGTCGCCCCTCCAGGGCGCGCTGCCGGCGCTCCGTGCCGCCACCGACCCCGACGCGCACAACGGCGGGGTCTTCGGCCCGCGCTGGAAGTTCCGTGGCGCGCCCGTGGAGATCGACCTCGAGGAGGGTCGCGCTCGGACCGAAGACACCGCCCGGGTGTGGGACGTCAGCGAGTCGCAGACCGGTACGGTGTTCAGCCTTGGCGAATAGCGCGAAGACCCCGGTCGACCGCGCTGCCCTCCTGCGGCGAGCCACCCTCGAGCTCGTCGCCGAGCGTGGATTCCGCGGCACGACGATGGCCGCGGTGGCCGAGCGTGCCGGCGTGGCCGCCGGCACCGCGTACGTCCACTATGACTCCAAGGACGAGCTCGTCATCGCGACCTACGTGGAGATCAAGTCGGATCTCGCCGCCGCGGCCACGTCCATCGTCGACCCCGGGTCAACCATCGAGGACCGGTTCCTGCAGATCTGGCACAACGCCTACCGGCATCTTGCGGCTGACCCCGCGCGGGCTCGCTACATCCTGCAGGTGGAGGCTTCGCCCTACGCCGACCTGGCTCACCGGCGTGCGCTGGAACGCCAGGACCCGCTGGTGGCCGCCAGCGCGGAGATGGCGCGCTACACGGTGGATCTGCCGCCGCTCGTCGTCTGGGACCTGGGCTTCGGGCCGGCCATCCGGCTGGCCGCCGATCCGCAGCGCGACCTCGGCGTGGGAGAGCTCGACACGCTTGCCCGTGCCTGCCTGCGGGCGGTGAAGCGACCCGACTGACCGCTCCCCGGGGGACTAGGCTGACCCCATGAAGGCCATCGCCATCCGGCCCGGCACACCCGGCTCGGTGCACCTGCGGGAGCTGCCGAGGCCCTCCATCGAGGACGTGCCCGGCGGTCGTGGTGTGCGCGTGTCGATGATCCGGGCCGGCCTCTGTGGCACCGATGCCGATCTCGTGGCCGGAGAGTACGGCATGGCGCCGCCCGGCGAGGACCACCTCGTGCTCGGCCACGAGTCGCTCGGTCGGGTGACGGAGGTCGGGCCAGCGGCCGATGTGCCCCTGGGCCGGCTGGTCGTCATCACCATCCGGCGTCCCGGCAGCAGCGCCTACGACCGCATCGGCCGCCCCGATCTCTCGACCGACGCGGTCTTCACCGAGACCGGCATCAGTCGGGCCCACGGCTTCATGTGCGAGGAGCTCGTGGTCGAGCCCGACCATCTCGTGCCCGTGCCCGACCCGCTCGAGGACGTGGCCATCCTGACCGAGCCGCTCAGCTGCATCACCAAGTCGCTGCGCCAGGCTGACCAGGTGCAATCGAGGCTGGACCTGTGGGAGCCGCGGCGAGCGCTGGTCACCGGTGCCGGCACCATCGGCTTGCTGGCTACCTTGGCCCTCCGCCTGCGCGGCCTCGACGTCACGACCTTCGCCCGACGTCAGGCGCCGTATCGCAACAGCCGGCTGGTCGAACGGACCGGCGCACGCTATGCCGCTGCCGCCGACGTCGACCTCTCGGCCGTCGCCGAGCGCGATGGCCCGTTCGACATCGTCTTCGAGGGCTCCGGCGCACCCGCGCTCATCGAGCCTGCGGTGTCGGCCCTCGCGCCCAACGGCGTGGTGGCGCTCTTCAGCGTCACCCCCGGCAGCCGCCCGCTGACGGTGGACATGGCGCGCCTCAACCAGTCCCTCGTGCTCTACAACCGCGTCATCGTCGGGAGCGCCGCGGCCGCCCGGGAGGACTATGCCGCGGCCGTGGGCACCATCGGACAGGCCCAGGCGGAGGAGGGGACCCGGGGCTGGCTCGGCGAGCTGTTGACCGACCGCATCGAGGGCTTCGACGTCGAGGCCGTCGCTCGTCACCTCGTGCGTTCGGGCGACCACATCAAGGCCACCGTCGAGATCGCCTGATCGGATCGGCGACGAGTGGCCCACGGACGAAGGGTGGGCCGGCCGGGTGCTCCATCGGCACAGCAGGCGTAGAGTGGAGTCACTCGATGACGACCTCGCCCGCCACTCCTGCCGAGCCGGCGCCGACGGACGCGGCCGGGTCACAGGAGCCGCCGGGCGCATCCCCGCCAGGCACACCGTCACCCGCACCCGCCGTCCCCGGCCGCCTCTACGGCTATCGCGCCCTCAAGCACCCCGGCTTCCGCGTCTACTTCGTAGGCATGCTCTTCCGCGGTGCCTCGATGTGGATGCCGCTGGTGGCCATCCCCTGGCTGGCCGTCGAGCTGGACGCGACTCCTGCCGAGGTCGGCATCGTGACCGGCTTCTTCTTCCTGCCCACGCTCTTCGTGGGTCCCATGGGCGGCGTCATGGCCGATCGGGTCAACCGGCGCAACGCCATGATCATCGCCCAGGTCTTCGCCACGTTCCTCTCGCTGACGATCTTCGGCATGGTCCTCGCCGGCGCGCAGTCACTGCTCTGGCTGATGGCCGCTTCGTTCGGCTTCGGCCTGCTCATCGCGGTCGAGGTGCCCATCCGCCAGGCCTTCATGACCGAGCTCATCCCGCGCTCGGACCTCTCCAGCGCGACCTCGCTCCACGCCACGGCCTGGAACCTGACCCGGCTGCTGGGGCCGCTGGTGGCCGGCGCGCTCATCGCGGTCTACGGCTCGGCCTCGCCCTTCATCGTCTCGGCGATGGCCTCGGGCCTCGTGGCCGTGTCCTTCGTGTGGATGGATCGCTATCGCCGGCCCGGCCGTGGCCGGACGGACCACAAGGGCACGGTCCTCGGCGACCTGCGTGAGGGCCTCCGCTTCGTGGCCCGCAGTCCGGTGGTGCGACTGTCGCTGCTCTCGATCTTCACCGCGGCCACATTCGGCATGGCCACCTTCACCACCCTCGCCCCGCTCTACGCCACCGAGGAGCTGGGGTTGGGCGCAGACGGCTACGGCGCGTTCCTCGGTGCTGCCGGTGCGGGGGCCTTCGTGGCGGCCCTGGTGGTCACGACCTTCGCTCGCGGCGACCGCCGCAACTGGCTCATCGGGGGCATGCTCTCGATCGCCTTGCTGGTGGCGCTGGTCGCGCTGGTCGAGTCGGCGACCGTCGTCTACGTCCTGGCCTTCGGCCTCGGCGCGGCCCAGATCTCCCTGGGCCAGAACGCGCTCGTCTCGGTCCACGGGGCCACGCCCGACAGGTTGCGCGGCCGGGTCATCGGCGTCTGGGTCATGGCCTTCCAGGCGGCCAGCCTCTTCGGCGCCTTCCTGTCCGGCCTCGTGGCCGACGTGCTGGGCGTGCGCGCGGCCATGCTCGCGGGGGCGCTCATCCTCGCGGTCGTCGGTCTCGCGGCCACGGTCGTCATCCGCCGCGCCGACTGGCGCATGATCCCGGCCAAGCCGGCGCCGAGCGCGTCGGGCGGCAGCTAGCGCGCCAGCCGGCGCCAGCGCTCGGCGTAGCGGGCGAGGTCGTCGCGGTAGACCCCCTCGGGCACGATGTGCGCTTCGGTTCCGCCGACCCTCGGGACCTCCTCGGCGACCAGGAGCGCCGCGCCGATCGAGGTGCCGGTCAGCGAGCCCGTCGACGTCAGCACCGGCCGTCCGCAGGCGACTGCGACCAGGTCGAGGAAACGGCGGTTCTGGGCGAACGGTCCCTCGACCACGACCGGGCCCTCGGCGCCGGTCAGCTCGAGACAGGTCGACGCCATCATGGCGAGGTAGAACGAGACCGCTGCCGCGCGTTCCCCTTCATCGAGGCCGGCCTCGGGCTCTGACCACCGGGCCTGGCGGCCCTGGAACGGGCCAGAGGTCGGGACGACGGCGGGGCTCAGCGCGAGACCACGCCGCAGGACGGCCGCGACCGCCTCCTCGCTGGGCGTGACGGGGGCGTCGCCGAGGCAGATCTCGAACTCTCGGCCGCCCATGAAGCGAGCCGAGGGCACCGGATGGCCGAAGGCGTCCACGTTCATGAGCGTGTCGCGCGCCGGGTCCAGCCGCCCGGGATCTCCGCCCACGGCCATGGTGATGACCCAGGTGCCGGTCGAGAGGACAGAGAACGGTCCGTCTCGTTCGAGCAGGTGCGGGTAGAGCGAGGCGTTGCTGTCGTGGATGCCGCAGAACACCGGCGTGTCCGGCCGCAGGCCCGTCGCCCGCGCGACGCTCGACAACACCGTCCCGATGCGGTCTCCAGCTCGACGCACCTCGGCCATCCTGCCCTCGAGACCGAGGCGCTCGACGAGCTCCGAGAGCTTGCCCTCGGCCGGCAGCCAGAGGTCCGTGTGGCAGCCCAGCGAGGTGACCTCGGTGCACCACGTGCCCGTGAGCCGGCCGACCCAGTACTGGGGGTAGGTGACGACGTGGGCGAGGTGCTCGCGCAGCTCGGGACGGGTCCGCAGCAGCCAGTGCAGCTGAGCCCCGAGGTTGAAGCCGCGCGGCAGCCGGGGCGACCCGCTGCGGGCGAAGGCCGGACGAAGCCGGTCGTACTCGTCGGCCAGCTCGTCGGGACCGTCGTGCTCGTAGTCGAGCATCGGGACGACCGGCTGCCCGTCGTCGCCCACGAGCACGGCAGAGGCGCCATGGGTGGTCGCGGTGATGGCCTCGACCCCGTGCCTGGCGTCGACCTCACGCAGCGACTCCAGCAGGAAGGCCCACAGCGCGTCGACGTCATGATGTGGATACGGGTCTCCGGGCACGACCGTGTTGCGTGTCTCGCAGACGTCGACCTCGCGCAGCTCGGCCAGGTCGACCAGCGCGAGCTTGGCGTTGGTCTTGCCGACGTCGATGACCGCGACCCTGCGCGCCGGCGTCATGGCCGTCGCCGTACCGCTGCGGCTGGCCCCGGGCGGCCGTCAGCCATCCTCGATGCGCAGCGCGTCGATCAGCGTGCGGATGTTCTCGATGGGGATGTCGGGAGGCAGGCGGTGGGTCGGGCCCGCGATGTAGCCCCCGGACGCCCCCAGGATGGCCACGGTGTCGTCGATCTTGCGGCGCAGGACGTCGGGTGCATCGAAGGGCAGGTCACGCTGGGTGCTGATGCCGCCCCAGAAGCAGAGCCGGTCACCGAAGTCGCGCTTCAGGGCCTCGAGGTCGTAGACCTCCGGCTGGACGGTCTGGTAGATGTCGAGGCCGATGTCGACGAGGTCCGGCAGGAGCTCGCTGATGTTGCCGCAGGAGTGCAGCGCGACGTACTTGCCCTTCGCCTTGACCCTCGAGAACATCGTGGCCCAGCCGTCCCTGAAGGTCGAACGCCACATCTCCGGGCTCATGAGCAGGCCGGACTGCTGGCCGTAGTCGTCACCGAAGTAGAAGCCGTCGATGCCTGAGTCGATGACGGCGTCGATGATCTTGAGGTTGTACTCGAGCAGTCGGTCGAGGATCTCCCGTACGAAGTCGGGCTCCATGGCCAGGTACATGAGCATGTTCTGGAAGCCCGTGAGGCTCCACGCCCGCTCGAAGTACGTCGTGCCGATCTTCCCGAACAGCAACGCGTCCCCGCGATCCGCCAGCGCTCGCTCGACCGCCTGGCGCATGGTCTCGAGATCAGGCTCGGGGAAGGTGTAGCTGTCATCGTCCGGGCGCACCAGCTCGGTCACCGGGATGCCGATGTCCTTGTCCTCTCCGCTCCGGTCCCAGACGACCCCGAACTCGTCGGTGAAATGGCCCGGCTGCCGGTACTCGCCACCGAGGTTGAAGCTCACCTTCCGGCAGTGGTTGCCGAGGTAGGCCTCGAACTCGGAGCGCTCCATGCCGTACGCCGCACACGTCTTCTCGAGCTGCGCGCTGGTGAACTCGATGGCGTACGGCGTCCGGTCGGGCTGCTCGTGTCGAATCGCTGCCAGCGTCCGTTCTCGTCGTGTCATCCGACCCCCTGTCATGCTGTTCGAGCCGAGCGAGCTCGCGCCAACACTACACCGCAGCCGACCGCCGACACGCCCGACCGGCGTCGTCCGTGCGTCGTCGATGCCGACCGCCTGCCACCAGCGAAAGGATGTGAACGTATGGCCCTGACCGACCCCCTGCCGACCCTGGAGGAGTTCTTCGATTCGATCGGCTCGGCCGGCGCCCGGTTGGCCGCCATCGACGCCACCGAGGGCGGGGCCGGCAACGTCTCCGCCTGCATCGGCTGGCCCATCGAGGTCCGCGGGCAGCTGCCCGTGGAAGAGGCCATCGAGCTGCCGGTGGCGGCGCCGCACCTGGCCGGGCACACGATCATCGCGACCGGCTCCGGCCGCCGCCTGCGCGACCTCGGTCGCCTGCCGCTGCAGTCCCTGGGCGCCGTCGTGGTCGGCGACGACGGCCGGCAGGGCACGCTCCACACGGCGGTCGGGCGGCAGTTCGACCTGCTCACCTCCGAGTGGAACTCGCACCTCGCGGTACACGACGACACGGTGGCGCGAACGGGCACCAACTTCCACGCCGTGGTCCACGCGCAGCCGCCCCACATGACCTACCTCTCCCACGTCCGCGACTACGCCGACGAGCGCTTCTACAGCCGGCGCCTGTTGCGCTGGCAGCCGGAGACCATCGTCAACCTGCCCAAGGGCATCGGCGTCCTGCCCTTCATGCTGCCCGGCTCCGAGGCCCTCATGGAGGCGACCGTGGAGAGCCTGCGGCGACACCGCATCGTGGTCTGGTCCAAGCACGGCGTGATGGCCCGCAGCGACCGCTCTGTGACCCGCGCCGTCGACCGCATCGAGTACGCCGAGGCCGGTGCGCGCTACGAGTACATGGACCTCGTGGCCGGCCGACCAGCCGAGGGGCTGACGGCCGCGGAGAGCCAGCTGCTGGTGCGCACCTTCGACGTCGATACCGACCTGTACGAGTGACGCGAAGACGCCGGGGCGCCTCGCTGGCGCCCCGGCGTCGATGGTCGCTAGACCAGCGGGACCCACGTCCCGCGGTGAGGACTAGAAGTCGAAGTCGGCCTGGTTCTCGGGCGTGAAGATGAACGGGGAGCCAAGGAGGACCTCGGAGCCGTTCACCACGGCCAGATCACCGAGCTTGCCGGCGCTGACGGTGGTATCGCCAGGGTTGAACTCGCCGTCGACGATGGCGCGCATGACGTAGACCGCGGCATAGCCGAGGTCCACCGGGTTCCAGAGGACCACGTTCTGCACGCAGCCTGCCTCGACGAACGGGCGCATCTCGTTGGGGGTCGCGAGACCGACGACCGAGACGTCGCCACAGGCGCCGGCCTGGGTGACCGCGTCGGCCGAGGCCGGCGTGGCCACGGAGGTCATGCCGAAGATGCCGTCGAGGTCATCGCCGTACTTGTTGATGAGGGTCTGGGCCTGGCTGAAGGACAGCGGGTAGTCCTCCTGGGCCTCGAGGGTCTCGAGCCACTCGAGATTCGGGTAGCACTTGGCCGCGTAGGCCTCCATCTCGGCGATCCAGCGAGCCTGGTTGGGGGTCGTGAAGGTCGAGGTGACGATGCCGAAGGAGGCGTCTTCGCCCTGCTCCTCCACGAGGCTGTCGATCATGGCCTTGCCGATGCCGTTGAACTCGGCCTGGTTGACGAACCACTCGCGAGCCTCGGGCACGGAGTTGGCGTCGTAGCCCACCACGCGGACACCGCTGTCGAGGGCCTTCTGCAGCACCGGAGCGATGGCCACCGGGTCGTTGGCGGCGAAGAGCACGCCGTCCACGCCCTGCGTGATGTAGTTGTCGATGAACGTGATCTGCTCGTCGATGTTGGCCTGCGTGGGGCCGTCGTTGATGACCTCGACGTTGCCGAGCTCGGCGGCAGCTTCCTGCATGCCCTGCGCGGTGGCGTTGAAGTAGCCGATGCCGATGAGCTTGGGGATGTCGACGAGGGTCAGGTCGGCGCCGGGCTCGGCGACCGGGTTCGTGACGGTGCCGCCGTCGTAGTCGCCCGCCGGGGGCGGAGCCGGCGGCTCCTCGCCCGGGCAGTTGAGCGGGTTGGTCGGCAGCTCGTCGCCGCCGTCCCAGGCGGCGCCGGCGACGCCGACGGAGCCCAGGGTCAGGGCCATCGTGGTCAGAAGTACGATTGGCTTGCGCATCTTGCGGTGTATCTCCTCCAGGTGTGATCGAACGGTTGACGATCAACGGTCCTCATGGACGGTTGCGCTATCGCTGTCTCCGACACCTCCTCTCCGAACGCGAGCTTCTCAGGCTCTGTTTCTGACGCGCGGACTCAGCTGGTCCGGCGTCCCTGGACGAACGTATTGATGAGTACGGCCACGATGAGCACGAGCCCGACCACGATAGTAGTGGCATCGCCCTTGGCCCCGGCAAGCGCCAGGCCGTTGCGCATCAGCTGGATGAGCACCAGCCCCAGCACGGTGCCCACGATGGTGCCGCTGCCGCCGAAGATGCTCGTGCCACCGACCACCACGGCGGTGATGGCCGTCAGCTCCCAGCCGGTGCCCATGTCCTGCCGCGTGGTGCTCACGCGCGAGACGAAGACCCAGCCGGCGAGACCGGACATGAAGCCCGACAGCGTGTAGATGGCGAACTTGTTGCGCAGCACGGGCATGCCGCTGAAGCGAGCGCCCGTCTCGTTGTTGCCGATGGCGTAGAGCGAGCGACCGAACGGCGTGAAGGCCAGCGCGGCGCCGATGACGGTGATGCCGATGACCACCAGGAACAGCTGGTTGGGCACCGACGCGAGGCCGAAGAAGTCGAAGTCTCGCTGGCCGAGGATGAAGAACCACTCGGGGTAGCCGCGCACCGAGCGCCCCTGGGCGATGCCTTCGGCGAGCCCGCGGAAGAGCGCCAGCGTGGCCAGCGTGGTGATGAGCGGCGGCAGCCCGACGCGCGTGATGAAGAACGCGTTGAAGGCACCGCACGCGGTGGCGATGACCAGCGCCACGGCGATGGCCAGCTCGAGCGGCAGGCCCCAGCTGTTCCAGGCCACGCCCAGCATGATGGCCGTGAGCCCGGCGATGGAGCCGACCGAGAGGTCGATGCCGCCGGTGATGATGATCAGCGTCATGGGCAGCGCGATGAGCGCGATCTCGGCCGCCAGCCGGCCCTGGTTGAGCAGGTTCTCCGGCGTCAGGAACACGTCGGACAGCAGTGACATCAGGGCCACGCCGACGATGAGGATGAGGAAGAGGATCGTCTCCTGGCGGGAGAGGATGCTGCGCAGGCGGTCGTTGAGCGTCCGGCTGTTGCCGTTGGCGGTGGGGTTCGCGGTGGTCATCTCAGCACCTCCTCTCTACAACCTCTCCTGGCGCCGTCTGCGGACCACGTCCACGAGCACGGTGACCAGGATGAGCACGCCGAGGATGGCGCGCAGCCAGAAGGGAGAGATGTCCACGAACACCAGCGAGGCGCCGATGGTGCGGATGAGGATGGCGGCCAGCGTCGAGCCGATGACCGTGCCGATGCCGCCGAGGATGGACACGCCGCCGACCACCGCGGCGGTGATGATCTGCAGCTCGAGGCCCGCGGGGACCACCGTCTGGATGGTGTTGAACTGCGTCGCGTACATGACCCCGGCGACCCCGTAGAAGGCGCCGGCGATGATGAACGTCTTCATCAGCGAGCTCCGGACGTCGATGCCCGAGAGCCGCGCGGCCTCCTTGTTGCCGCCGATGGCGTACTGGAAGCGACCCAGCCGGCTCCAGCGCATCCAGGCGAAGGCCACGAGCGTGAGCACGATCATGACGATGACCGACACCGGCAGGACGCCGATGTTCTGCTGGGCGATGCCGAAGCCGTCCGGCAGGGAGGTGATGGTGTTGCCGCCGGCCACGAAGATGAGGCCGCCGCGCAGGATGCTGAACGTGCCCAGGGTGACCACGATGGCGGGTATCCCGAGGTAGGCCACGAAGAACCCGTTGACCGCGCTGATGAGCATGCCCGCGAAGATGGGCACGATCCAGGCCAGGGCCAGCACGACCGCCGTCGGCCAGCCGGACGTGCCGAGGACCTCGGCGATGGTGCCCGAGAGCGACCACAGCACCGCCACCGCCGCGCCGCAGGAGATGTCGATGTTGCCGGTGATGATGATCATCGAGATGCCGATGGCGGCGACCGCGATGTAGGCGTTGTTGTTGAAGACGTCGGTCAGGTTGCGCTCGTTGAGGAAGCGCGGGTTGTACAGCCCCACGCCGATGATGAGCGCGATGAGCAGCAGCAGGAGGATGCCCTCCTGGGAGCCGAACAGGCGGCGGGCGGTGGTCAGCGCGCGGCTGCCCTGCGCGCTCGCGGCGGCGGTCATGCCGCACCCCCGGCCACGGCCGTCCCGGCGCCGTCAGCCGACGCGTCGTCCGTGATGGCGTCGGACATCATGGCCGCGCCCACGTTCTGCTGAGTGGCCTCCTCGCGGCTGAACTCCGCGACCAGCCGGCTGGTGCGCATGACCAGGATGCGGTCGCTCATGCCGATGATCTCGGGCAGCTCCGAGCTGATCATGAGGATGCCCAGGCCCTGCTGCGCGAGCTCGCTCAACAGGCGGTGGATCTCCGCCTTGGCGCCGACGTCCACGCCGCGCGTGGGCTCGTCGACGATGAGCATCTTGGGCTGGCTGGCCAGCCACTTGCCCACGACGACCTTCTGCTGGTTCCCGCCGGAGAGCTTGTTCACGACCTGCTCGCCCGAGGTGGCGATGATGTTGAGCTGCTCGATGAGCCGGTCGCCCGAGGCGGCCTCTCGGCGCTTGTTCACGAAGCCCAGCCGGGTGAACGTGTCGAGGATGGCCATCGAGAGGTTCTCGCGGATCTTCATCTCGCGGACCAGCCCCTGGGTACCCCGGTCCTCGGGGATGTAGGCGATGCCCAGCTTCATGGCCTGGCGCGGCGAGCGGATCCTGGCCGCCCGGCCGTCGACCCTGATCTCGCCGCTGTCGGGCTTGAGGATGCCGAAGATGCACTGCGCGGTCTCGCTGCGACCGGAGCCGACGAGGCCGGCCACGCCCACGATCTCGCCGCTGCGAACCTCGAAGGAGACGTCGTCGGTGTGGGGGTGGCGAGAGAGGTTGCGCACCTCCAGCACCGGCTCGCCGACCTCGCTGGGCAGCTTGGGGAAGAGGTCGGTGATGGTGCGGCCGACCATCATGCGGATGAGATCGTCCTCGTCGGTCTCGCTCACGGGCTTGCTGTCGACGAACTTGCCGTCGCGCAGGACCGTCACCTTGTCGGCCAGCTGGAAGACCTCGATGAGGCGGTGGCTGATGTAGATGATGGCCACGCCGCGCTCCTTGAGCAGGCGCACGATGCGGAAGAGGCGCTCCACGTCCGACTCGGTCAGGGCCGCCGAAGGCTCGTCCATGATCAGCACCTTGGCGTCGAGCGAGAGCGCCTTGGCGATCTCCACGCGCTGGCGGTTGCCCACGTTGAGGGTGCCCACCTTGCGCGTGACGTCGAGGTCGTGGATCTCGAGCGAGTCGAGGATCTCCTCCGACCGCCGGTTCATCTCACCCCAGTCGATGACCTCCGCGGGCCCGGCCTTCCGCATGGGCGCGTGGCCCATGAAGATGTTCTCGGCCACGGTCAGCTCCGGGTACAGGCTCAGCTCCTGGTACATCGTGGCGATGCCGGCGTCCTGGGCGGCGTGCGGGCTGTTGAAGCGGACCACCTCGCCGTTCATGCGGATGGTGCCGCTGTCGGGATGGTGGACGCCGGAGATGACCTTGATGAGGGTCGACTTCCCGGCTCCGTTCTCCCCCACGAGCGCGTGGACCTGACCCTCATCGGTGGAGAAGTGGACGTCCTCGAGGGCCTTCACCCCCGGGAACGACTTGCTGATGTCGCTCAGCTCGAGCAGCGCTGTCATGCCGTGCTGTCCCTACTCGTGGCCTTCTGACGCTGCGCGCTGGGCACGCGTGTCCGGGTGACTGAAATCGTATGCAAGATAACCTACCGACGTGGCCGGGTGGCGGTCATCCTGCCTCACTTGGCGCCCGCCCTGGCCATCTCCTGACCCATGTAGCGGCGCGCCTGCACGGCCAGGTCCATGCTGTCGTCCCACATGTTCCGCCAGATGCGCAGGATGGTCGAGAGGTTCTCGTCCACGACCTTGGAGCTGAACGACTCGAAGGTGATGACGCCGTCGTACCTCGCGTCCACGAGGGCCTTGAAGAGCTGCGGGAAGTCGATGTGGCCCTGCCCCAGGTAGCCGCGGTGGTTCTCGCCGATGTGCACGTAGCCGAGCAGGTCGCCGGCATCGAAGACGGGCTCCCGGAAGTCCTTCTCCTCGATGTTCATGTGGTAGGAGTCGAGGTGGACGACGAGGTTGTCCGAGCCGGTCTCCTTGATGTACTCGACGGTCTGGGCGCTGGTGTTGAGCAGATTCGACTCGTAGCGGTTGACGAACTCCAGGCCGACCGTGATGCCGCTGGCCTTGGCCTGCTCGGCGAGGCGCGTCATCACCGCCTGGCTGTTCTCGCGCGCCTTGGGCGTGGGCATGTGCGAGTAGGGCCCAAGGGCGCTGAAGAGGACGCCGCCGAGGTACTTGCCGCCGAGGTCGCGGATCATCGCCAGCGCGTCGTTCAGCGTGGCTTCACCGCGCGCGACCGATTCGGGGTCCTCGCTGTTGATGTCGTTGTCGAAGCCCAGCCCGAGCGAGCAGGTCGGCTCGATCTCGTGGGCCTCGAGGGCCTTGGCGATGGCGGCGATGTCCATCGAGGCCGGATCGAAGGCCGGCAGCTCGATGATGTCGTAGCCGGCCTCCTTGGTGCTGCTGATGGCGTACTCGCACTGGGCCGCCTCCCAGCTGCCTGACCACACCATGGCGTGGACTCCGAACTTGTTCACGGTCCTCTCCTTTCCCCCGGGCCTCGTCCTCGAGGCCCTCCTCCGCTGGCGCTAGCTCTCGTGCGAGCCGGCGTTCCTGGTCATGAGCGCCTCGAAGCGTTCCCTGGCCTCCCGCCAGAAGAAGCCCTTCGGCTGGTACGTCTTCATCGGGAACGAACGCGCGATGAGCTCGCGTGCCTGGCCCAGGTCCGCCAGCTCTCCCGAGGTGATTGCCTGGATGCTGATGTTGCCGATGGCCGTGGCCTCGACCGGTCCGGCCACCACCTCGCGCTTGCTGGCGTTGGCGGTCATCTGGCAGAGGAGCTCGTTCTGTGAGCCGCCGCCGACGATATGGATGCGCTCGATCTCGGTGCCCGTGACGGCGCTGAGCTTGTCCACGACCCAGGTGTACTTCAACGCCAGCGACTCGAAGATGACGCGGAAGAGCGTGGCCGTCTCGAGCGGGACGGGCTGTCCCGTCTCCTCGCAGTACTGGCGGATGCGGGTGGGCATGTCGCCAGGCCACAGGAAGCGCGGATCGTCGGGGTCGATGAAGGCGGTCCACTGCGGGCCGTCCCCAGCGAGCTGGCAGATCTCCTCGTAGGAGGGCGCGCCCTCGCCGGGCCAGAGCGCCTTCCGACTCTGCTGCACCGGCCACAGGCCCATGCAGTTCTTGAGCAGCGTGATGGTGCCGTCGTAGCCCCCTTCGTTGGTGACGTTGGCCGCGAGCGCCGCCTCGGTCACGACCGGCTCGTCCACCTCCAGCCCCACCAGGGACCAGGTGCCCGAGGAGATGTAGGCGGTCGAGCGGCCGGCCAGGGGTACGGCTGCCACCGCGCTGGGCGTGTCGTGCGAGGCTCCCGCGACCACGGTCGCACCCTTGCAGCCGGTGGCGTCAGCGACCTCGTTGAGCAGCGTGCCCAGCTCCGTTCCGGGCTGCACGATCTCGGGCAGGAAGTGGGTCGGGATGTCTAGGCGCTCCAGGATCGGCCGGGCCCAGTCCTTCGTCCACGGATCGACCGTCTGGCCAGTGGTGGCCTCGGTGTACTCGGCTACGTCCACGCCGCAGAGGAAGTGGTTGAAGATGTCCGGCATCATCAGGAAGGTCTCGGCCTGCTCGAGGATGGGGTCCTCGGCCTTCACCTCGCTGAGCATCTGGAAGAGGGTGTTGATGCTCATGAACTGGATGCCCGTGGCCATGTACAGCTCGTCGCGCGGGATGACCTTGAAGGCCTCCTCGGGCATCGTCTCGTGGCGCGTGTCCCGATAGTGCACGGGGTTGCCGATGAGCCGGCCGCGGGCGTCGAGATAGCCGTAGTCCACGCCCCAGGTGTCGACCGAGACCGAATGCACCGGGCCGTCGGCCGAGGCCTTGCGCAACCCGTCGAGGATGTCCCCGAACTGGCGTGGGAAGTCCCAGTAGAGCGTGCCGCCCATGCGCACGGGCACGTTCGGGTAGCGGTGGACCGGCTCCACCGTGAGCTTGTCGTGGGCGATGGTGCCCACGATCGTGCGGCCGCTCTCGGCGCCGAAGTCGAGCGCGATGTAGCGCCGCCCCTGCTCAGCCATGCTGCAGTACCTCGATCCCCATCCCTTGCAGCCCCTCGACCATGTCGCCGGGGGCGCCGGCGTCGGTGAACACGCCGGTCAGGTCCTCCGGGCGGCAGAACGTGGCCGAGGCCACGCGCCCCCACTTGCTGTTGTCGACGAGCGCGTAGACCTCGCGCGCGGCGGCCACCATGGCCCGCTTGATCTGGGCCTCTTCCTCGGTCGTCTCGGTCAGGCCGTCCTCGGCCGTGAGCCCGGCAGCGCCCACGAACGCCTTGTGCACGTTCACGCGGCGGAGCACGCCGTCCCCCAGCTGGCCCACCAGCGAGAGCGATCGCCCGCGCACCCGCCCGCCCATGAGCAGCACGCTGATGTCGGGGCGCACGGCCAGCTCGGTGGCCAGGCGGATGCTGTTGGTCACGATGGTCAGGCTCTGCCCCGAGGTCCGCTGCATCAGCTCGCGCGCGAGGTAGAGGCTGGTGGTGCTGGCATCGACGATGATCGACTCGCCGTCCCGGACGCGCGTGGCGGCGAGCCGGCCGATGGCGGCCTTCTCCGCCTGCTGCATGCGGTCGCGCACGTCGTAGGCCAGGTCCTGGCCACGCACGCGGGGGGCGATGGCGCCGCCGTGCGTGCGGATGACCCGGCCGTGGTCGGCGAGCACGTCGAGGTCCTTGCGGATGGTCACCGATGACACGCCGAACGACTCGGCCAGCTCGGTGACACGGGCGCGACCGCGTTCCTCGACGAGGCGTGCGATCGCAGCCTGTCGCTCGTCGGCGAAGGCAGCCCGGGTCTCCTCGCTCGTGGCCGGGCTCATCACACGGCGACTCCGGCCGACTGCAGCAGCACCGCTTCGGCGGCCTTGGTCCAGCGGCCGTCCTCGAGGGCGGCCGCGACCTCGGGCAGGCGCTCGGGCAGCTCGGCCAGCGTGACCATGCCCATCTCCGTGAGCTGCGGGTAGATGACGATCTTGCCGCCGCTGGTGCGGGCCATGACCGCGCCGAGCGCGTCGTCGACGCCGCGCATGCCGCTGACCGCGTAGACGCTGATGTTGGTGTCGAGCGTGCCCGCCTCGAGGCGGCCCAGCACGGCCTTCATGTCGCTGATCATCGAGCCGCTGGTGCCGAGGATGTAGATGTGCTTGCGCAACATGGCGTCGAGATCGAGCGGCACCGTGGTGCCCACCGCGAAGCCGGCGAAGAAGTCGATGATGGCGCCTTCGTCGGCGAGCTCGACGGTGCCGGCCGCGATGGCCGGGACGGGCACCATGCAGCCGATCCGGGTGTAGCCGCCGGCCGGCTGCCGGTGCCGGCTGTCGATGGCGCTGAAGCCGAGCCCGCGGGCCTCGGCCAGCGGCGCGGCCACGCTCGAGAGGTGGGCCAGCCGCTCCTCGTCGATGTCGACCGCATCGACCGAGATCCCCGGCAGCCCGGCGGTGAGCGCGCGAACCACGTGCATGAAGCCCATGGGGCCGGCCGCGCCGATGACACCGACCTTCTCGCCCGAGCGCAGCTCGCCCGTGGCGGGTACCCAGCTGTAGCCCTCGGCGGCCGAGGTGCCGACGGTGCCGACCCAGCGGGTGAGGTCGTAGTGCACGCGCCCCACGTCGATCTCGACCGGCCGACCCAGGGCCTGACCTCCGAGCACGATGTCGATGACACCCTTGAGCCCGAGCAGCGGCTGCAGGGCCTCGACCCGGTCAGGGTCCGAGCCGAAGTAGACGATGTCGTCGAAGCTGCCCGCAGCGAGGCCGTCCAGCGTCTGGGCCAGGGCCGTGCCCAACGCCTCCACGGCCGCTTCCTGTGCGCTATCGGCCACGACCGCCGTGATGGCGTCGGGTGCGGCTCGGGCGATGAGCTCGTTGAGGCCCTCGATGACGTGGCCGCTGTCGGCCACCACGAGCAGCTTGCCGCCGGCCTTGAGCGTGCCCCGCTCCTCGGTGGCATAGGCGCGCTCGACGCAGGCCCAGGGCTCGAGCAGGCCCACCGCCGAGGCGCTGGGTTCCTCGCTCACGGGGATGAGGAAGCGCTCCTGTGTCTGGGGGTCGATGATGACGCGCTCGTCCATGAGCGTGTACTGCTGCAGGGCGCCCTCGAAGTTGTAGCCGAAGGAGGCGTTCGAGGAGGCCGTGAGCATGTGGCGATAGTCGGTCTGCACCAGGGCCCGGTCGCCGACCTGGTGGTGCTTGACGTCGCTGCCCACGGCCACGACCCGGGCGCAGGCCTCGTGACCGGGCACGGTCGGCGCCTCGCCGGGCACGTAGCTGGGGATGCCGGCCAGCTCGTCGGCGCCCAGGAAGGTCAGCACCTCACCCTTGCGCGGGTGCGCGCTGAAGGCGTGCAGCAGCTTGGTGTCGCTGAAGCAGATGCCGGTGGCCTCGATCTGGCACAGGATCTGCGTGGGGCCCAGCTCGGGCACCGGCTTCTCGGTGTTCAGCCGCGTCTCGTCCGCGCCGACGAACTGGAACCCGACCTGGGTCTGGGGGATCTCGCTCATGACAGCATCACCTGGCCTCCGGTGACCGGCAAGGCCTGTCCGGTCTCGTATCGCTGGGCGACGAGGTAGAGGATGGCCTCGACCACGTCGTCAGGGGTGCAGCCGCGGCCCATGGGGACCTTGGCCTCGTAGGCGGCGCGGACGTCCTCGACGCTCCCCGCGCCGGGGATCTTGCCTTCGCGCAGGTACTGCACGAAGAGCCCGCGGTCGGGGTCCGACCACAGCGGGCCCTCGTAGTAGTTGCCCGGGCAGACGGCGTTGACCTTGATGCCATCCTCGACCAGCTCGAGCGCGAACGACTGGGTCAGGCCCACCCCGCCGAACTTGGAGCCGGCGTAGGCGAAGTTGCGCTTGCTGCCCTCGAGCCCGGACTTGGAGTTGATCTCGACGATGTCGCCGAGGTAGTCGGGGCGGGCCGCGTGCTGAGCAGCGAGCACGGGTGTCACCGCCCGCACGCCGAGGAAGTAGCCGCGGTAGTTGACCGCGGTCACGAAGTCGAAGTCGGCCACGGGCTGCTCGGTCACGCCACCCGCGCGCAGCACGCCGGCGTTGCTGACGAAGAGGTCGATGCCGCCGTAGCGGGCCACGACGCCGGCCACGCCGGCCTCGACCGAGGCCTCGTCGGTCACGTCCATGGGCACCGACCAGGCGCGCCCCGCGCCGTGCTCGGCCTCGATGGCCGCGGCCTCGGTGGCCGCCTGCTCCGCCTGCAGGTCGGCCAGCACGACCGTGCCGCCCTCGCGCGCGAGCCCCTGGGCGATGCCCAGGCCGAACCCCTGCGCCGCGCCGGTGATGAGCGCGACCTTGCCCGCGAAGCGGCCCTGCGCGCCCTGCAGGGCCGCGGCGTTCTTGCGGTACGCCTCTACCTCCCAGTGCTCGATGAAGCCACGCTCCTCGTCGTCGAGCGCGCGCACGCGACCGAGAGCGTCGGCGCCTTCATACACGCGCAGGCAGTCGAGGTAGACGTCGCGAGCGGTGTCGACGCCCTTCCACGAGTCACCCGCGGCGAAGATGCCGAGCCCGGGCACGACGGTCACGATGGGCTTGCTGGCGTGCTGCTCCACGTGCGCGTCGAGCGCCTCCGTGAGCAGCTCTGGCGCGGCCTCGGGCTCCACGTCTGCCGGCGGGTCGAAGAGCAGCGGGAAGGAGCCCGAGTAGACGATCTGGTCGGGCGTCATGGCCCCGCCGAGCACGGCCGCGCGGCCGTCGGGCGACTCGAGGTAGTCCGCCGCGGCAGGTGCGGGGTCGTAGGTCACGAGCTTCAGCGGCTGGCCCTCGTCGGAGAGCAGCCCGCGCAGGGTGGGCGCGATTGCCTGTGTCAGCCGGGCAGCCTTGCCTTCGTCGGCCGCGATACGGGCAGCGGCGCGGCCGCTGCTGCCGACGGTGATGCCGGCGCGCTCGAGCGCGGCCTTGACGGTGCCCATGACGTGCTCGTTGAGCTCGGCGATCTCGGCGATGGTATCGGCCGAGACGATGATGCCGTGGTCGCCCATGAAGGTGATGCGCGGTGCCGGACCGCCGGTGCGGGCCACGTGCGCCTCGCGCAGCTCGTGGATCGTGCGCGCCAGGGGCAGGCCGGGGTCCGTGTAGGGCACCCACAGCGCCCGGTCGCCGAAAAGGTCGGTCATCAGCTGCTCACCGTTCTGGTTGCAGGTGACCGCGTTGGGCACGATGGCGTGCGTGTGCAGCACGAAGGTCTCCGGCAGCAGCGAGTGGAACATCAGCTCCACGCTGGGCCGACGGCCCTTGGCCTCGCCCATGCGCACCTTGGCCGCCGCACGCATGACCGGATCGGGTGCGCCCGGGATCCGCGCCTCGTCGTCCTCGGAGCCGCCCTTGAGCAGGAGGTCGAGGAGGGGAGCGGTGGCCAGGGGCACGAGGTCGTCCGCCTCGATGGCCGCGAGCGAGACCCCGCTGGGCTTGATGTAGACGATGCCATCGGCCTTGACCGAGGAGTTGCCGCCACCACCGCGGGTGTACTCCGGATCGCGCCCGAAGCGCTGCGACATCTCGATCGCGTCCCGCAGCAGCGGGTCGTCAAGGGCCAGGACGCGGAGCTGTCCGAGGTCGGTCATCGGGCGCTCGCGGTCTGGTGGGCCGTGCCGGTGGCCTCGTAGATGAGCTCGGCGCCAAGCTCGGCGAAGTAGCGGATGCGGGTCTCGCTGTCGGGGAAGCCCGGGTTGAGCGCCCCGGCCTGGTCGACGTAGCCGGCCTTTCCCTGTTGCCTGAGGTGCTGGTGCGCAGCGACCACGCAGACTCCCTCCCAGAAGATGTCGCGCGAGGCCTCGCTGATGGGCAGGCCCCCGACGCAGGTGGGATCGACCGGGATGCGATCGAGCGTGTTGTGCTCGGTGCCGGCGGTGACGAAGATGCCCGCGTCGCGCCAGGCCCGCACGTAGCGGTCGACGCACTCGGGCGTGTTGCGCACCGTAACCAGCTCGGCGCCGTAGATGTGGCGCCGGCCGAGCCGCTCGACGAGATCCTCGACCGGGTCCTCGTAGCCGCAGATGGGGTCGGCGCCGTCCGCCACCGTGGGGTAGACCACGATGGCGCCGGTGCCGCGGATGAAGTCGACGGCGTCCTCGAAGGGCACCGGCGTCTCGTCGACGAAGGCCGGGCAGCCCGCCTTCATCAGCTTCGAGCGCAGCTCACCCTGGGTGCCCACGATGTCGTCCGCGGCGGACTTGGCGGGCTGGCCATAGAGCTTCTCGAGGAAGGCGCTGCGCTCGTCGGCGGGAAGGGCCGCGAAGAGCGCCTCCTGGAAGCCGAGCGCGACGTGGCGCTCCTGCAGGATGACCCACTCGGCGGGGACGTCGGCTCGCTCGCAGACGAGCTCCACGATGGAGTCGTAGGTCACGTCGACTTCGAGCCCAGCCCGCGCGAAGAGCTCGCGCGTGAGCTCGACCATGCGCGAGTGGCGGGCCTCGTTGGCGACCTTGGCGTGGGCCATGAAGGCCTCGGCCTCCGCGCCTGGGTCGGATGGGTCGGGGATGCCCTTGCCGCAGATGTAGGCGCGACCTGGGTTGGCGGGGTCGTTGACGGTCATCTCGGCACGCATGGCCTCGTCCATGACCGAGATGAACTCGAGGCCGAACAACGCCTTGAGGCCGTGCTCGCGCGCGGCCGCGTCGAAGCGCTCGTACACGCCGAAGCTGTGGAAGTTCGAGGTGCCGATGACCTTCACGCCCTCCCGCGCGGCCGTCTCCACCGCGTCCTCGACGGTGGTGAAGGCCGAGAAGTTTGGCGGCACGTGCAGGTGCGTGTTGAAGGTCAGTCGCGGGCCAGTAGCCGCCATGCGAATCGCTCTCCTCCCCGGCGCGCTGCTCGCAGGGCTTGCGAGTGCTTGCGTTTACTTTTGGTCTCCCGCCACTATAGCAACCACTGCAAACGGCGGGGGCCGGATCGGCACGTACCAGCGCGAGGTGTCCCTCGTGGGAAGCCAATCGACCGGCGGGCAGGGCCTCCTCGGCCGTCTGTCCCCTGTGATGAGCCACTTGGAGGCTGAGCTCCTCCGATTCGTCGGCTCCGCGGTCGATTGGTCTCCGGGCGGGGACAGGCGAGGCCGGGCGGGGTCGGGCAAGGTGCGTCGGGCGCCCTTGGTTCGGGACGACGCGCGACACGTGTCCCCCATGGAGGGCCACCTCCCGACGGTCGAGGCCTCCCGGATGGATCAGAGGCAGAGGCGCATGGCGCATCGGTGGTCGGCTGGTATCCCGGCCTGGGCCTCCAGCTCGAGGATGCGGCGCAGTCGTGGACCGCACGCCTCGGGGTCGATGACCTCGTAGCCGAGCGACGCGTAGAACGGTCCGTTCCAGGGCACGTCGCTGAAGGTCGTGAGGGTCAGCGCACGGGCTCCGGCCTCGCGGGCCTGTGCCTCGATGCGCGCCATGAGCCGCGAGCCGATGCCCTGCTGCTGATAGGCCTCTCCGACGGCGACCTCCCAGACGTGGACCTCGCGCTCGATGAGCTCCCCACAAACGAACCCCACGGGGGCGCCGGCGATGTCGGCGACCCAGGACCAGCCGGCGGCGGCGAAGCGGCGATGCCGGGCCTCGTCGAGCACGTCGTCGTCGACGATCCACTCGAGCCCGGGAACCGTGGCGAAGGAGCGGGCGGCAGACCGCTCGACAGCGGGCAGCTGCCGGACGTCTGTGTCCCTGGTACGGCGGATGGTGACCCGTGTGGCGTCGATGACATCCTCCACGTCCACCTTCTCCCTCTAGCCGGTGTTCTGCAGTCCGGCGGCTACGCCGCTGACGGTGAGCTGCACGAGGCGACGCAGCTCCTCGCGGTCGGGGTCATCGGCCGGCATCGCGCGCAGCCGGCCCAGGAGCAGCACCTGCAGCTCGGAGAGCGAGTCCACGTACGGGTTGCGCAGCAGGATCGAGCGCTGCAGCGAGGGTGCGGCATCGAGCAACCGCTCCCGCCTGCTGATGCGCAGGACCGCGGCCACCGTGCGCTCGAACTCGGAGCGGATCATCTCCCAGATGCGCTCCGCATCCGGCTGGGGCGCCAGGCTCGCGTAGCGCTGGGCCACCGAGAGGTCGACCTTGGCCAGGGCCATCTCCATGACGTCGATGACGCCGGTCAGGAAAGGTGATTCGCGATAGAGGACCTGGAGGGACTCGGTGGCACCCGCGCCGTGCTCGCGCTCGAATGCCTCCACGGCCGTACCCATGCCGTACCAGGCCGGCAGGAAGAGGCGTGCCTGGGCCCACGAGAAGACCCAGGGGATGGCTCGCAGGCTGCCCAGCGAGACGGCCCCGCCACCGCGCGCTGCCGGCCGCGAGCCCATGGCCAGGCGGGACAGCTCGCCGATGGGCGTGGCAGCCACGTAGAAGGCCTCGAACGCGGGGTCCTGCCATACGAGCGACTGGTACACCTGCGCGGAGCGCTCGGCCAGCTCCTCGAAGACCGACTTGCCCCGCGCCTGGGCGTCCTCGGCCTCCTGCTCGTGCCCCGGGGACGAGGCGATGAGCACGGCATTGGTCAGCTGCGCGAGGTGGCGCATGGCGATGTCGAAGTTGGCGTAGCGGTCGGCCACGACCTCGCCCTGTTCGGTGAGCTTGAGCGTGCCATCGAGCGAGTGCGGGGCGCTGGCCATGATGGCCCGGTTCATGGGCCCGCCACCGCGGCCGATGGCGCCGCCACGCCCGTGGAAGAGCGTGAGGCGGACGCGGTGACGCTTGGCTGCGGTCACCAGCTTCGTCTCGGCGTTCTGCAGCAGCCAGGCTGCGGCCATGGCGCCGGACTCCTTGGTCGAATCCGAGTAGCCGAGCATGACCTCCTGGTGATCGCCCCGTGCCCGCACGTGCTCCCGATACGTAGCCTCACTAAGGATCTCGTCGAGCAGCTGGTCGGCGCCCTCGAGCGCCTCGGCCGTCTCCAGCAGGGGCACCACATCGATGGCGTCACGGGCCAGCCCGGCGTAGTCCGCCAGCTCGAGCACGTTGTAGACGTCCTGGGCCTCGCGCGTGAAGCTGATGACGTAGCGGTGGCAGGCCTCCGGCCCGAACCGCTCCTGGATGTCGGCGATGGCCCGACAGGTCTCGAGGACCTCTGCCGCGGTCACGCCGTTGCTGACCTCGCGTTCACCGAGCACGACGCCGTCGCGCAGCGCCGCCAGCGTGGCCTCGTGCACCTCGCTGTGCTGGCGCACCTCGAGCGAGAAGGCGTGGAAGCCGAACGTCTCCACCTGCCAGCGGAACGACTGCACCTCGCCGTAGGCCACACGCGCCATGCCGTCCTCGACCAGCGCGGCCTGCAACTCCTCGATCTCGGTCAGCAGGTCGGCGGGGGAGGCGTAGCTCGCGCCGTGGCCGTGGCCGTTGACGAGGCGGTGTCGCGTCTGGCGCAGCCGCTCCGCGATCGAGCCAAAGCGCTGACGGTAGGGCTCGCCCGGATAGTGCTCCTCGAGCGCCTCGAAGGCGTTGCCCAGCTCATCACGATCGAGCTCGAGGCGTGCCAGCAGGTGCGGGGAGACGCGCTCGTCGAGATGCGTTGGCGTGACCGTGTGCAGCAGGCGTGTGGCCACGGCCTCGAGGCCGCGCAGGACGTGGTCGGCACCGGTGGCGGCGGCCTCACGCGTGACGGCCGCGGTGACACGTGGGTGGCCATCGCGGTCGGCCCCGACCCACGAGCCCCAGTGCAGGAACGGCCCGATGGCCGGCGGACGCGTGCCGGTGTGGCCGGTATCGCTGGCCGGACCCGAACCGCTCTCCGAGGCGCCCTCGCCGGTCCAGGGCGCGAGGTCGAGCACGCGGTCGACCGTGCGGTAGAGGTAGGGCGTGACGCGGAAGAGCGTCTCGTCGAAGAAGAGCAGGGCCGTGCGCACCTCGTCCATCACCGTCGGACGCTCGGTGCGCAGGAACGAGGTGCGCCAGAGCAGCGAGATCTCCTCCCGCAGCCGGCGCCGGATCTCGGAGTCCTCGTTGGGCGTGAGCCGCGGGTCGTCGAGCCGGTCGACGAGCTCGAACGTCCGGCGCAGCGCCACCAGCACCGTGCGCCGCCGGGCCTCGGTCGGGTGGGCCGTGAGCACCAGGCCGATGGAGAGGGAGTCGAGCAGGTCGCGGATGGCCGCGGGCTCGTCCTCGTCGAGGAGCTTGCGCACGGCGGCCTCGATGGAGCCCTCCTGTCCTCCGGACGTGGACCGTGCCCGCTTGCGCACCCGCCGCACGCGGTGCTTCTCCTCGGCCAGGTTGGTGAGGTGGAAGTAGAGGCTGAACGACTTGATGACCGGCTCGAGCTGCTCCTGCGGCAGCTCCTCGAGGATCGCGCGCAGCCCCATCTGGCGGGTCGAGCTGGGGTTCTTGCGGATGTCGATGGTCAGCTTGCGCACTCGCTCCACGATCTCGAGGATCTCCTCGCCGGCCTGCTCGGCGATGACCTGGCCCAGCAGCGAGCCCAGCAGGCGGACCTCGCGTGAGAGCGCATCGGGCGCGCTCGACGAGCCGATGCCCGCCGGCTCCGCTTCCACCGCGGGGTTGGCGCGCTCGGGCTTGCTGCTGCGCGGTGCCTGGTCTTCGGTCACAGTCTGCGTCCCCTTACGGGATCTCGGCCGACTCTCGTGTGCCTATGACCTCGCCGCCGTCGATGCCGATGACGTTGCCCGTCATCCAGTGCGTCTGTGGCGTAGCCAGCACGGTCAAGGCGTCGGCCACGTCCTCCGGCCGGGTCATGCGTCCACCGGGGTTGCGTGCCTCTGCTGCCTCCACGAGCTGATGCCATCCGGGGATCCGGCGCAGGGCCGGGGTGTCGGTGACGCCGGCGCGGATGGCGTTGACGGTGATGCCGGCGTGGGCCAGCTCCAGGGCCAGCTGTCGGACGTGGGCCTCGAGCGCGGCCTTGGCGGCGCTGACGGCGCCGTAGGTGGGCACGGCCAGGATGGCGCCTTCGCTGGTCATGGCGTACACGCGCGAGCCGCGTTGGAGCATGCCTCCGTGGTAGAGGTCGCGCGTCCAGTAGAGCAGGGAGTGGGCCATCACGTCGGCCGTCATCTCCAGCTGCTTGCGCGAGAGCTCCGCCCGCTCGGCGTGGTCGGTGACGTAGTGGAGCGTGGCCCCGAACGCGAGCGAGTGGAGCATGGCCCCCACCATCGGCCGCTCGCCGGCCGCGTGCCGCTCCTCGAAGATCTCGGAGATGGCGGCGATGACCTTCTGGCGCTTGGCGTCGTCGGCGGCGTTGGTGTTGAAGAAGTGGACCGGAACGCCGATCCCGGCGATCTCGTCCTGCACCGCTTGTGCGTCTGCCCTCGTCGTGCGCATGTCGAGATGGACGCCGACGATGCCGAACCCGGCTCGTGCCCACGCCTTCGCGGCCGCGGCACCGAAGCCGCTGCTCGCGCCGAGCACCACGGCCCAGCACTCCCGGCCATCCCACTTCAACGTCATCGTCACCTCCGCGCGCAGTGTACTGGCGTCTCAGATGCGCTCGGGCCGAGGGGCACCTCCGGGGAGGGCGGCTCGGCCCGATGCCCGGCCATGCCGGGCGGTGTCGTGGTGTCGGAAGGGCTAGTCCCGCGATCCCTCCTCGAGGGACGCTTCGACATCGGCTGCGATGCCCAGCGCCATGCCCAGCTCGACGAGGTCCTGGGCGCCGATCCACTGGTTGCCGATGAGCACGCCACCGGCGTCCACGACCGCCTCACGCAGCGGCACGGCCCACTTGTGCTCGATGATGAGCAGGAGCGCGGCGGAGCCATCGGGCAGCTCCTCGATGAACTCCTCGCCGATGGCCTCGACCACGCCCAGCCCGCCCGACTCTGCGACGTCGGCGCCGATCTCGGCACCGGCGAGCATGCCCTCGAGCCCGTCCATGCCCAGCCCGATGAGCGCGCCCAGCTGCATGCCCAGCTCGGTGCGCTGCTCGTCGTCGAGATCGGACACACGGAGGATCTCGACCTCGTCGCCGTCGGCCACGACCGCGAGGGCGTCCACGATGCGGATGATGCCGGCGTCGCTGAGCTTGATCAGCTCTTCGGCGATACGGCCCTCGAACCCGGAGGTGTCGGCGAATCCGAAGGCGAAGATCTGGAGCGGTCCGAATGCCATGTCATGCCTCCTCAGGCGTTGGGATCGGTCGGGGGAGGGCGGCAGCGCTGCGCGGCGACCCGTCGCACCGTCATCGGTGTGCGACCCATGGTAGAACAGGGTCCTTCGACCGGAACGATGGGGGCGCAGGGAGACGACCATGTCAGAGCCATTCCCGAGCGAGTCCATGGAGCTGACCCACATCCTCGTCGTACAGGACCTGGCGCGGTCGGTCGCGTTCTATCGCGACGTCCTCGGCGCCGAGCTCGTGCGCGAGTACGGTGGCTCCTCGGCCGTGTTCTCGTTCGCCGGCGCCTGGCTGCTGCTCGTGACCGGCGGTGGACCGACCGAGGACAAGCCGGACGTGACCTTCGCGGTGCCCGCGGACCCACACCGGGTCAGCCACGCCATGACCATCCGCGTACCCGACGGCATGGC
>JBFLKP010000134.1:0-3358 GCA_040883225.1 Candidatus Limnocylindrales bacterium
ACCACTCGGACACCTCTCCGGGTAGCGGGGAGTCTAGCAAAACCTCGCCGCCGACCACGAGCCGGCCACCGGTACCTAGGTCGTCGCGCCCTCCGGCGAGAGGTCAGGCCGGACCTCCGCGGCGTCCTCCTGGAGGATGCCGGAGACCACCTGGAGCCGGCGGTTGAGGCCCTTGCACTCGGCCAGGTTCAGGGCCGACAGGCACGCGCCCTCAGACGGGTCGGAGAGCGCGAAGACGACCCCGTCGGCGTCGCACGCGAGGAGCGCGCCCACACACATGGGACAGGGCTCGACGACGCAGAACACGGTCATGCCCGCCAACGATCGACGGCGCAGCCTGGTGGCCGCCTCCCGCAGTGCGATCATCACGGCGTGGGCCGTGGGGTCACCGGTGCTGACGACGGACTCGCGCCCGTGCGCCACCATGGCCTCATCGAGGATGGCGACCGCGCCGTTGGCGCGCTCGCCGGCAGCCTTGGCCTGTTCGGCCTCGGCGAGGGCGGCTCGCATGTACAGCTCGTAGTGCATGACGGTGCTGCGCAGTCCTCATGGAGGGCACCGTTCGGGCCCATGCCCTCATCGTACCCGTCCGGTCGAGGCGGTACCATCGTCATGCGACAACGCAGCCAACCGAACGACGACCGGTGCGGGCGCCTGCCCGCACCGCTTTCACGAGGGGAACAGACGGACATGGCAACGAAGAGGATCGGCATCCTCACCGGGGGCGGCGACGTCCCGGGACTCAACGGCGTCATCAAGGGCGTCACCTACCGGGCCCACGAGATGGGGTTCGAGGTCGTGGGCATCCGACGGGGATGGGAAGGCCTCACGCACCTCGCGACAGAGAAGGGCATGGACGACGAACGCTACGTCGTGCCCCTGGACCTGGAGAACACGCGCAAGATCGACCGCACCGGCGGCACCTGGCTGCACAGCTCGCGCACCAACCCGCGCAAGATGAAGGCCGCGGCCCTGCCGCCCTCGCTGGACGAAAAGCGCGCGGCCTCGTTCAAGACGGGCGAAGACCGCTACGACATCACGCCCCTGGTGATGGACAACATCGAGAAGCTCGGGCTCGACTACCTCGTACCCATCGGCGGTGACGACACCCTCAGCTACAGCCGCTCCCTGCACGACGCGGGCGTGGACATCATCGCCGTGCCCAAGACCATGGACAACGACGTCCAGGGCACCGAGTACTGCATCGGCTTCTCGACCGCCATCACGCGGGCCAAGGACGCCATCAACCGGCAGCGCACGACCATCGGCTCCCACGAACGCATCGGCGTCTTCCGCATCTTCGGCCGGGATGCCGGCTTCACCTCCCTGTACACCGCCTTCGCCACCGCGTCGCGCTGCGTCATTCCCGAATACCGCTACGACATCAAGCACCTCGCCGACGTGCTGGCCGCCGACCACGAGCTCAACCAGAGCCACTACGCCATCGTCATCACCTCCGAAGGTGCGGTGTGGGAAGGGGGCGAGATCGGCGAGGTCGGGGAGCCCGATGCCTTCGGTCACCGGCACAAGGCCAACGTGTCCGAGATCCTGGCCTCGCAGATCAAGGCCCTCACGGGGATCGACACGATCCACTCGGACCTGACCTATGACCTGCGCTCGGGCGAGCCGGACCTGGTCGACATCTTCGTCTCGACCAGCTTCGCCAACATCGCCGTCGAGCTCATCGCCAACGGCCAGCGCGGCCGCATGCTGGCCGTGCGCGACGGCCGCTACGGTCACTCGACGCTGCCCGGCCAGGAGGACACGGCCGTGTCGGTCGATATCGACGAGCTCTATGACGTGGACCGGCTGCGGCCACGCTACGACGGGCTCCTGGGCAAGCCCCTGATGCTGGGTCATAGCGTCGACGCCATGACCAGCCCCTATGGCCGGTAGCGAGAGATCCATCGAGTGACGTCCGAGTCGATCCGGCGCATCGTCGGCCTGTGGGGGGTCCTGGCGGCCGTCGGCCTGGTCGTGCTCATGGTCGCCCTGGCCGAGCCCTTCGAGCCTGACAGCTTCGGCCCCGGCCACGATGCGCGGGCGTACTGGTCGGCACCACTCGATGATCCCTATGTCCCGGGCTCGGTGGGCCAGGAGTCGGCCTACCTCTACTCGCCGGCCTTCATCTGGATCTTGAGCCCGCTCAGGGCCCTCAGCTGGCCGCTCTTCCTGGGCCTCTGGACGGCCGGCCTGTTGACCGTCCTCTTCTGGCTGGCCCGGCCGTTGCTGTTCCTGCCGCTCCTGCTCCTGGCCCTGCCCGAGATCTGGGGCGGCAACATCACCATCCTGCTGGCTGCGGCCATCGTGCTCGGCTTCGGCCGAGCGTGGTCCTGGGCCTTCCCGTTGCTGACGAAGGTCACGCCCGGGCTGGGCGTCCTTTGGTTCGCAGTGCGACGCGAGTGGCTCAATCTCGGGATCGCCGCCGCAGCCACGCTCGCGGTCATCGCCGCGGTCGCGGCCTTCACGCCAGGCCTGTGGGCCGACTGGTTCCAGCTCCTGCAGGGCAGCACCGGCTCGAGCACCGTGCCCGGCTCGGTGCCCGTGCCCCTCATCGCGCGCCTGCCCTTCGCGGTCGCGCTCATCCTGTTCGCGGCCTGGCGCGACATGCGCTGGTTGCTGCCCATCGGCGTGCTCCTGGCCATGCCCGTCCTCTGGTGGGGCAGCCTGGCCCTGCTCACGGCCAGCGTGGCCCTCAAGCGCGACGAGATCGAGGCGCACTTCGACATGCTCCTGCTCTATGCCTTCGGGCACTACCAGCGGATCGCCTCCGCCCGCGCCGCCGCGACGTCGTCGGGCTGAGCGCCACGGCCGCACGACCAGCCGAACCTCCGCCCCTGTTCGCGCTCGGCTACCATCGGCGCCTCTGACGCAGGAGGAACCGATGCCCCCCACCCGTTCCCGTGCCGCTGCTCTGACGGTGGCCACGACGCTGGCCCTCGTCGCCGGCGCAACGGCCATGCCGGCCACAGCCGCCGACAGCCCCGAGGCTGCCGTCAACGAGCTGCTCGACGCGGTCGAGGCAGCCGATTTCGGGGCCGTCGACACGCTCGTCTGCGAGGCCGAGCGGGCGGCTGTGCGCGCGCAGCTGGACCCCGCCGAGGCCATCGGTCTCGACGAGGCGCGGGAGCTCATCACCTTCCGCATCGGCGAGCGGGCGGTCGAGGTCACCGCGGAGGACGGCGATACGGCCACGGTGATGCTGACCGGCACGATGTCGATGGACGTCGGTGAGGCCGAGGTCGAAGCGGTGGCCATGACCCTGCTCGAGGCCGAGATGGGCGAGCTCAGCGACGAGGACCTCGAATCGATGCTGCCGCTCTTCGAGATGGCCCTCAGCCAGACGGTGCCCATCGAC
>JBFLKP010000135.1:0-13914 GCA_040883225.1 Candidatus Limnocylindrales bacterium
CCGCCCGCGCCGTCCGCGCCCGAGACCCCGCCGATGCAGGAGCGCGCCGCTGCGACCGCTCCGGCACCCGGCGGCAAGCTCAAGATCAGCCCGCGCGCCAGCCGCGTCGCCGCCGAGCTGGGGGTCGACCCCCGTTCGGTGGCAGGTTCCGGCCCCGGTGGCCGAATCGTCGAGCGTGACGTTCGTGCTGCCGCCGAGGGCGCCGCAGCTGCCCAGGCCGCTGCTCCCGCTGCTCCCGCTGGCCCCTCGCCTGCCCCGGCCGCGGCCGTCGCTGCACCACCGGCGCCGACCAACGTGTCCGGCGAGGGCGAGCCCCTGAGCCGCATGCGACAGACCATCGCCAGGCGGCTGACCGAGAACACTTCGGTGCCCACGTTCACGGTGACGCAGGCGGTCGACATGACCGACCTGCTCGCGTATCGATCGCAGCTCAAGGCCGCCGGATCGAAGATCAGCGTCACCGACTTCATCCACGTGGCCGTGGTCCAGGCGCTGGGCGAGTTCCCCATGCTCAACGCCTCGACCGATGGACAGAAGGTCTGGAAGCACGAGCACGTCCACCTCGGTGTGGCGGTCTCGGTGCCGGCGGGCCTGCTCGTACCGGTCGTGAGGGACGCCGACATGCTCAGCATCAAGGGCCTGCACGACAGGACGGCCGAGGTCGTGACCGCCGCCCGCGACGGCGCGCTCACGCCAGATGCCCTCAGCGGCTCGACCTTCTCGGTCAGCAACATGGGCATGTTCGGCGTGGAGCAGTTCAGCGCCATCATCAACCCCGGCGAGGCCGGCATCCTGGCGGTGTCGAGCGTGACCCCGGAGGTCCGCCCCTACGCGGGCGGCATGGCCGTGCGCCAGATGATGCGCATCACGCTCACGGCCGATCACCGCATCGTCGATGGCGCCATGGGTGCCGACTTCGTCAATGCCGTCCAGCGCCGTCTCGAGGATGCCGACGGCTTCCGCAACCAGGTGCCGCTGGGTTAGGCGCGCGCCAACGAACCTCCGTTCCTCCTCCTCTGACCGGCGGTCGGGCCCGAGCCCGGCCGCCGGTTCTCGTCGCTTACCGTATCGCTCGCGGAATCAGGCGGGATCGTAGGGCTGGGCTGCCTCCACCTCCATTCGCTTCAACTCGGAGGGAACGATCATGTAGCCGGCTCCGCCTCTCGCCTGCCAGGCGGTCCCGTCGGGTGCGAACGAGAGGCTGGGGTCCATTTGACCGGTCCGTATGTCGAGGGTCTCCCACGTCTCACCGTCGAAGAGCAGGCGCGTGGCGTCGAGCCGTTGCACGACGACCGGGTCTTCCTCCCAGACCAACATCCAGGCGCGGCCATCCGGGGCAGCCTGCAAGCCGAAGGGCAGGCGGCCGTGCTTGTCCTTCAGCAGCGAGGGCAGTCGCCAGGCGGCCCACCTCTCGCCGTCCCAGTGCGCAAGGTGGGCTCTGGATAGATCGTGGTCAGGGACGATCACGGCCCAGATGGTGCCGTCGGCGCCGACATCGAGGTCGGTCACGGCGATCCGCTCGTCACCAGCGAAGGGGGTCACCTCGGTCCACTCGCCGCCCGCGAAACGGGTCAGCCCCGCGGGCCGAGCGTCGCGATCGCTCAGGCCTGCCCAGGCGGTCCCATCGGGCGCGACACCGAAGCCGGTGATGACACCTTCCCCGAACGGCAGGGTGAAGGTGATCCCGAGGTCGTCGATCGACCAGCTGTTCCAGGTCGAACCGTCGAGGCGCCCGAGGCGCTCCCAATGCGGCACCCACGCGGTGCCGTCGTCCATGACCTCGAGGTCGTACCCACCCCCGAGCGCACTCTCCGGCCATGGCTCGGACCATCTCCAGCGGCCATCGTCGAGCAGCGCGAAGCGGTCGCCCCTCACCAGCACGGCCTCGCCCGAGGGAGTGGAGAACATATCGCGGGCCCCGCGCACGCCGCCCGACCACCCGCTACGCCTCCCTGCCCGGAAGACCCTGTCAGGCCGCTCGTTGCGCATCATCCACAGCGTGCCGTCGCGGGTGATGACGAGACGCCTGAGTCGGTCCACGGGGTGGCGGCCGTCGCCGACCAGCCGATACTCGCCGGGCCACTCGGTCTGCTCCAGCTTCAGTCTGTCGAGTGTCTTCTCGAAGCGTCGCTCCGCCCCCGGCGCCCATGCCGGGCCCGTGTCCGGACCATCCTCGGCGACGCCGACGACGGGCGCAGCAGACAGCGCCAGGCTCAGCGCGATGATGCAGGTCAGCCTCATGACCGGGCACCTCCGTCGGGTTCCATCTCGTCGGGATGGAGGATGTACGGTCTGCCGGCTGAGAGGATCCACAGATCGTCATCCGGCGCAAGGTGCAGCGTCGAGCCTTCGCTGAGCGCAAGCGGGATCTCATAGGTCGACCACGCCGACCCGTCGAGCATGAGCAGCGCAGGATCACCCTGCCGCTTGAGGTACCAGACGCGCTCGTCGCGGTCGATGACCAGATCCGACGAGCGCGGCGCCAACGTCGCCAACCATGCTTCGCCATCCCAGTGCATCAGCTCAGCATCGGGGTAGGACCGCTGGACCCACATCGAGCCACCGTACCCCGGGTGGAGAACCTCCTCGCCCGGACCGGGAGGGTAGTCGATCTCGAGGGGCATCAGCGGCCCCCCGGGTAGCGAGACCTCCTTCCAGCTCGCGCCGTCGTAGTGGGCGAGCGTGTCGATGAGCACGGATGTGTCTTGTCCGTCCCGAGGCGCCTCCGGGACGGGCCAACTCCGGAGCCACGCCCAGACAGAGCCGTCCGAAGCGATCTCCAGGTCCGCCACGCCAACCAGCTCGAGGTCAGCGCCAGCCGGCCAATCGATGTCCATGTCACGTGGCTCGAAGTCGGTCCAGGCGTCCCCGTCCAAGCGGGCAGGGCGTGGGACGCCAGCGTCGGTCGCGGTCGCCCACAGGTCGCCTGACTCGGAGGTGCCAACGAGCCCCCAGCCGCGCCAGTCCGAGGGCTCGCCTTTGGGCCACGCGTCGAGCGGCTGCCATCCGTCAGCGTCGAGTACCGAGACCGCTGGGCTGAACCAGGAGCCCACACTGAACAGTCGGCCATCGCGGCCGGCAAGGAGCTCGCCCCCAGGATGCTCGAAGCCGCCGGGTTCCGCGACCTCGACGAGTCGGTCGCGCTTGGTGACCCAGACCCGGCCGTCTGGCGCGATAACGAGCTGGTCGATCTTGCGCATGCGGCGGCCGGTCGCGTCGGCCACGACCCGTGTGACGCCCGGCGCCACCGTCTTCATCTCAAGCCCGCTGAGGACCGCCTGATAGCGCTCGAGCGCGACGTCGCTCTCGGTCTGCGTGCTGGTCGCAGCTTCGGCCGATGCCTCGGCGTCGGTGACAGCCGACGTCTCGACGGCGGCGGGCATCAGCGCCTCGTTCGCAGTGCCCGATGGAGGCGGCAGCGACGCTGCGGGCCCCACGAGCAACCCTTGGGCCAGGAACCCGAAGACCGCCACAAGGAGCAGGGCGGCAAGGCCGGAAGACAGCGCCATGGCTAGCCCTCGCAGGCGGCCATCCCACCCGTCCCGCGGGCCGATGGCTGGTATCGATGGCCACCAGTGATGGTGGCGTTGGGGTGTCACAGCGATCATGGCCAGCATCTCCTCGAAGCCCTCGCGGGGCTCGCGCAGCGAGGCGGCACGCTCGGCGAACCAGTGCTCGAGCTGCGGTTCGCGACGTCGTTCGGCGTTCATCGCGCCACCTCGTGTGTGGTGTGGGCGAGCGTGGCCGGCCGGGCGTCCGCCTCCAATGCCGCCCGCATGGCCCCATGGGCTCGGTGCAGCCGGCTGCGGGCAGTGCCCACTGCTATGCCGAGGGCATCGGCGATGGCTTCGTGACTCATGTCGGCGTAGTGGAAGAGCACAAGGACCGTGCGCTGCTCGAGCGACAGTCGATCGAAGGCCCGCTCCAGCGCCTCGCGGTCGTCGACGACCACGTAGGGATCAGGACCGGCCCGTTCCGCTAGCTCGCCACCAGACGAGTCGCGCCGCCACCGCCTGCGCCGCCGCCACTCGCGACGGCACTCGTTGACCAGCGACTGGAAGCACCACGACTCGAAGCATTCGGGATCGCGGAGCTGGGGCAGGTTCTGCCAGACGCGGACCATGGCCTGTTGGGTCGCGTCCTCGGCCGCGCCGAGGTCGCCCATGATCGAGTAGGCCACGCGGTGCAGTCGCGGATACATCGGCTCCGCCAGCCACGAGAACGCGGTCAGGTCACCGTCCTGCGCTCGGCCCACCAAGTCGGCATACATTCCGACCCTGTGCCCCCATCTGCCCAGCACCGTGCTGGTGCTTCCATAGCGTACGACCCGGGTCGAGGGTCGCCACGTTCCCGAATGGTCCGCGCCACACTTGCGGCGATGCGGGCCACATCCCCGGCCTGGCTCAGGCCCGCACGGTGTCTCCAGAGGGCAACGAGGTCCCGGTGGCCGTCTGCCCCGCGGGCTCGGGGCCCGGCACGTCGTCGATCGATCGAAGTGCCCGCGCTCCGATGGCGGCGCTGAGCCCGGCCATGACGAGGAAGACGATCAGCGGCGGCAGCGCGAGCTCATCGGTGACCGCGGCCTCGACGATGAGCATGGCCGCGATGGCCAGTGCCATCGCGCCGCCCTTGACCAGCACGATCGAGCCGAGCACGTAGCCGGCCGGCAGGGAGCGGTAGACGGCCAGTCCCGTGAAGATCGCGAGCGGCACCAGCAAGCCCAGGTCGAACGCGGGCACCACGAGCGTGGCTGCGCCCTCGAGCTGGTCGACCGTGACCGCTCCCCAGGTGCTGGCGATCACCGGCAGCCAGAGACCCGCGAGGATGACCACGACCGCGATGCTGTAGCCGACCACCGAGCGCCGCGGAAAGGCCCGGCCGGTCCGGATCCGCAGCCGGTCCGTGTCCAGACCATAGAGCAGCAGGCCCAGGGCGGAGACCGAGAGCGCGAGCGTGGCGACGTACACCGGATAGAGCGGTCCCAGCGCCCAGAAGACCGCGTACTGCGCCGACTGGTAGGTGAGGTACGCCAGCAGGCCGGCGGCCACCAGGGTCGCCCGCATCGAGCCGCGCCAGACCAGGGCCAGCGTCACCAACGTGGCCGGCACGACCACCAGCAGCGTGACGATGTCCCAGCCGATGCCTTCGGCCACGATGCCCTCCGAGTTGAAGCGGTAGATGCCCTCGGTGACCAGCTGCACGACCTCACCCCTCGCGGTCACGAACTCCGTCGTCTGGAGATCGCCCCGCAGCAGCACCCCAGCGGCGCTGGCGAAGCCCGCGAGCACCGCCGCGATGCCGCCCAGCAGAACCACGATCCGAGCGATGGACCGATCCATCGTTACCCCCTTCCTTTCGGGCTCACGCCCGACCACAACATGTCCACGATCTCGCCGGCCAGCTTCTCGATGTCACCTTCCTCCGGCAGGTCCGGTTCGGCGAGCGTCGAGCGCTGCATCACCAGCGTCGAGGTCAGACCGAAGAACGCCTCCGCCAGCAGCCACGGATCGATGTCCGCTCGCAGCTCCCCGTCCGCCTGCCGGCCGCGCAGGAAGTTCGCCATCCGCTCCAGGTTCGAAGTCGCGATCTCGCTCATCGCGTCCTGGACCTCCGACACCGAGCGCGCCTCGAGGGTCAGGCGGAGCACCAGACCACCGCTGGCGATGGCGTCCCTGATCTCGAGCGTGGCGAGGTTGCGCAGCGTCGCCCGCAGGTCACCGTCCACGACCGCGGCGGGCGGCGGGAACTCGCCGCGCGAGGCGGCCGCCACGGCTGCGAGGGCCTGCAGGACGCCGGCCTTGCTTTCGAACCGTCGGAAGAGCGTGACCTCGTTGACGCCGGCCTCCTCCGCGATGGCGCTGGTGGTGGTGCCGGTGTAGCCACGCTCGGCGATGAGCTCGGCCGCGGCTTCGAGGATCCGTGTCTCCGTGTCGCTTGGTGTCATCGGATCACCTATTGCAAGTAAGTACTTGCTTACAGTATCATGGCCATGCAAGCGCCGGCTGAAGGCGCCACGAGAATGGAGCGACGACGATGGGGGCAGAGGCGATGGACACGGACGCGCGCGCGGGCGTGCTGCCGACCAGACCGGAGACCGGGGAGCAAGAGGGCGATACCCAGCTTTCCAGGATGGACCGCTGGGTCGGCCTCGGTGCGGCTACGGCGCTGGCGGTCGGCTCCGGCATCCTCGCCGCCTGGCTGATGCCACGCGGGCCCGCCACGACCGCTGAGGCCATCGGCTGGCTGGTCGCCGGACTGCTGCTCGGCCTGGCCATGGGCGCGATCTCCGCCACCCGCTGGTCGATCGTGCTCGGCGCCGTGGCCTTCACGGCCGCGTTCGAGCTGGGCCGTAGCGGAGCCACCGGGCCGACGGTGGATGCCGTCCAGCTGGGCTCCATCTACGGCGTCATCGCCTTCGTCGTGGGTCGGCTCCTGACCTACACGCTCGCGCTCCTCCCGTTGGCGCTCGGTGGCCTCGTCGGCGTCGAGCTCGCGGCCCGTCGCCATCGCATGGGTGCGACTCGGCTGGGGATCCCCGCCTGGGTCGGCGTGATCGCCCTCAGCGTCTGCGTGGTCGGGCTCGGGGCCCTGTTCCTGCGACCGGCCAGTACGCCGGCGGTGCTGGGCGCGAACGGCGAACCGGTGCCCGGCTCGATCGCCGAGCTCACCAGTGTTCGGCTCGGTGGCCACGACCAGGCACTGCTCATCCGCGGCCGGGACACCGACGCGCCGGTGCTCCTGCACCTCGCGGGCGGGCCCGGTGGCACGGACCTCGGCGCGATGCGCGCCGACACCTCGCTCGAGGACGACTTCGTGGTCGTGACCTGGGACCAGCGCGGCACGGGCAAGTCCTACGGTGCGCTCGACCCGGTCGAGACGCTGACGCCCGAGCAGATGGTGGCCGACACCGTCGAGCTGACCGAGTACCTGCGCGAGCGCTTCGACGAGGAGCGCATCTACCTCCACGGCAACTCGTGGGGCTCGCTGCTCGGGGTGCTGGCGGTGGACGCGCGGCCGGACCTCTACCACGCCTGGGTGGGCTCGGGACAGATGGTCAGCCCGCCCGGCACCGATCGCATGTTCTGGGAGGACACGATCGCCTGGGCCCAGGAGCAGGGTGACGAGGCGCTCGTGGCAGCGCTGCTCGAGAACGGGCCGCCGCCGTACGAGGACATCCTCGACTACGAGCTCGCGCTCTCGCACGAGCACGACTGGAACGCCTACCCCGAGTTCGACAACGACGGCGAGATGCCCGCATCGCTCTTCGTGCCGGAGAACACGCTCATGGACCAGTTCAATGGCCTGCGCGCGTTCCTCGATACCTTCGCGGTCCTCTATCCACGGATCCAGGACATCGACCTGCGCGCAGACGCCGCGGAGCTCAAGGTCCCGGTCTACGTCCTGATCGGTGCCCACGAGGCACGCGGCCGAGCGGTGCTCGCGGAAGAGTGGTTCGAGCTGCTCGAGGCCCCGACCAAGGAACGGGTCGTCTTCGAGCACTCGGGCCACCGGCCATCTTTCGAGGAGCCGGGGCGATTCGCCGAGCTCATGCGCCGCGTCCGCGACGAGACCTACACCGCCGAGTAGCCCATCCACGGACACGGCGCTCAGGAAGCGACGAACGCGGGCCACGACGTCCGCGGGCCGCCCGTGGGTGCGTCTACGCGGCGAAACGCTCGACGATGGCGTCCACGATGGCCTCGGGATCGTCCTCCTGGATGTAGTGGCCGGCCTCAGGCAGGACCAGGACACGATGGTCGGGGAAGGTGGAGCGCCAGCGCTCGAGGGTGCGGTCGCTGCCGAAGGCCGGGTCCTTCCTGCCCTGCACGAGCAGGGTCGGTCGGTCCGTGAGCGTCGCGTTCACCCGCTGCTCCAGCTCGGCCAGCCACGGGCCCGCGCCGCGGATCTGCCGGGGGAACTCGGCGATGCCCTGGCGCGACGCCCGGGTCGGGACGACCTCGGTGTAGTGCGCGAACTCGTCGGTGCTGAGGTCCGCCTGCAGCATCCGCTTCATGATCGTGGTCACGAAGAAGTTGCGTCGCATGATGAGCGCCTGCATCGGGGGCGAGCCCATGGCCAGGCTGAAACCGCGCATGGTGATGTCGTCCGCCGGCCAGAACCAGGTGTTGCCCATGACCAGGCCGCTGAAGCGGTCCGGCATCCGCGAGGCCACGTCCAGGCCGATGGGGCCGCCCCAGTCCTGGCCCATGACGACCGCGTCCTGCAGGTCGAGATGGTCGATGAGCTCACCCACGACGGCGGCGTGCTCACGCGGCGTGTAGGCGTACGGGGCGGTCGGGTGGACCGAGAGGCCGAAGCCGGGGTAGTCGGGCGCGATGCAGCGGAACCGGCCCTGCAGCCCCGGGATCATCTTGCGGTAGAGGAAGCTCCAGTCGGGGTTTCCGTGCATGAGCAGCAACGGGCGTCCTTCGCCCTCGTCGATGTAGTGCACCGGACCGACCGAGCTTTCGAGCCAGCGCGACTCGAACGGGAAGAGCTGGGGCGACGGCTCGAAGTCGACGATGCCCTCGGGTCGTGTCATGCGGTCCTCCTGGGGGTGAAGTCCCCGTACCGGGGCACTTGGTCATGGACGTCGATGGAGTGTGGCATGGCGGCGGCGCTCGGCGATCCCTAGCCAGCAAGCCGGCTGAAGACGCTCGCGAGCGACGGGTAGAGGTCGCGATAGACCTCGAACCGCTGACGATAGGTCTCCCGGTCGTCCTCGCGCGGGAGGACGTCACGCCAGCCCCGCGACATCCGCCGAGCGGTGGCGACGACATCCCACATCGCGTCGAGCCCGATGGCTGCCGCGGCCAGTACCGCCGCACCCAGCGCGGTGGATTCGGAGTGTTCGGTGACCTCGACCGGGCGCTCGAAGATGTCCGCGATGAGCTGGACCCAGAGGGCGCTGTTGGCGCCGCCGCCCATGATCCGCACGCGCTCCACCGGGATGCCGGTGTCCGCCTCGATCATCGCCAGGATCTGCAGCTGCTCGAAGGTGATGCCTTCGAGCATGGCTCGATAGAGGTGCGCCATCCGATGGTGCTCGCGCAGCCCGACCCAGGCGCCCCGGGCATCGGGATCCCAATGGGGTGTCTCGGCCCGGATGAGGTAGGGCAGGAAGAGCAGGCCGTCGGCACCGGCGGGGACGTCGGCGACTTCGTCCTCCAGGCGCGCCAGCGCCGCTTCGGACGTGTCCCCCAGGATGTGCTCGCGGAACCAGTCGAGCGAGTGGACCCCGCTGGCCAGCGCCGCTTCCAGCGTCCAGCGGCCGGCGATGGGGCTGGCCATCGAGCGGTAGGCGAGGCCGGTCAGGTAGCGGTCGGAGTGGACTCCGAGCGTGACAGCGGTACCGAGGTTGAGGTAGGCCACGCCCGCGGCGCACACCGCCGCACCCAGCCCCGCGCTCTGTCCATCACCGGCACCGGCCACGACGGAGGTCCCGAATGGCAGCCCGGTCGCGGCCGCGGCGTCCCTGCTGAGGCCTCCGATGATCGAACCGGGTGCCACGAGCGCCGGCAGCTGATCGCGCCGCACCCCGACCGCCTCCAGCAGCTCATCGGCGTAGGCGAAGCGGCGCACGTCGACGAGGCCGGTGGGGTCGGCACTGGCCCAGCTCGAGGCCCACTCCCCTGTCAGCCGCTCGGCGAGGAAGGCGTGGACCTCGGCGATGCGTGCGGCGCGCTCCAGCGTGCCCGGCTCGTGCTCGCGCATCCAGGCCAGCTTGTAGAACGTCGGCGCCGTGCTCGGCGGGCGTCCGGTCAGATCGTGGAGGCGCTTCGAGCCCAGTGCCTCGACCTGCGCCGTGGAGCGATCGTCATTCCACAGGATCGCCGGCCGCAGCGGCTGGCCCGCATCGTCGAGACAGACGAACGACTCCCGCTGGTGCGTGATGCCGACCGCTCGGAGCGAGCCCGGTTCGCGGTCCCTGGACACCTCCCGCAGGGCCTCGCACGTGGCCGACCACCACTCGTCCGACGACTGCTCTCGCCAACCCGGCTGCGGCGACGACGTCTCCAGCGGGACGCGAGCGCTACCGACCACCTCGCCCGCGGCGTCGAAAGCCAGCGCCTTGCAGGCGGTGGTCGAGAGATCGACGGCGATGACGACGGGCCGCTGGGTCATGTCAGCTCCGGCGCAACCGAGAGGTCAGCGCGTAGGTCGACCATGCGCCGCTACGCCGCCGAGGTGGGGATGGGATGGAAGAGGCAGCCGTCGACGAAGAGCTCGAAGAAGTCGGGCTCGGTCTCGAGCTCGACGTGCTCGACCCGGCCGATGATGTCGCTCAGGGCCTCGCGCCGGCGACGGGACAACAGCAGCATGGCCGCGCCCCGCAGGGCGGCGTTGCCCACGCGCTCGACGTTCTCGGGCTTGACCTGGGCGAGGAAGCCGATGTCGATGGCGTTCTCGATGTCGATGGCGTTGGCAAAGCCGCCGGCGAGGTAGACGTGGTCGACCTCGGCCGCGTCGAGGCCCAGCTTACGCAGCAGGATGCGCTGACCCGAGGCGTTGCTGGCCTTGGCCTGGGCCAGCTGGCTGGCGTCCGCTCGTGAGAAGGTGATGCCCCGGACCGGGGCGATGGTGTACTCGCTGCCGTTGTCGCTGAAGCGGCCTTCCGGCGACATCCACTCGAGACGACGCAGCTCGGCGAGGATGTCCACGAGGCCGGAGCCGCAGATGCCCTCCGGCTCGTAGCCGCCGATGACCTGGTACACGAACTCGCCGTCGTTGATGTGCACGGCCTCGATGGCGCCGTCCGCTCCGGCCATGCCGAAGCGCAGCATGCCGCCCTCGAAGGCCGGACCGGCCGGGCTCGAGGCGGCCACGATGCGCTCGCCATCGGTGACCACGATCTCGGTGTTGGTGCCGATGTCGATGAGCATCGATGAGCCCGGGGCAGAGCCGAAGTCGGTGGCCACGAGATCCGCGGCCACGTCCCCACCGACGTGGCTGGCGATGAGCGGGGCGCCGACGACGCGGGCCTGTGGGTGGATGAGGAGGCCCAGCTCGTGGGCGCGCCTGGTGACCCAGGTGGAGTCGGTCTCGCCGCGCAGCATGGCCAGCTCGGTGGCCGACTTGTAAGGCATCTCGCCGATGGGCTTGACGTCGATGTCGAAGAAGAGGTCGCGCATCGTGGAGTTGGCCACGACCATGGCCTCGTAGACCTCGTGCCGGTCGATGCCGAGCTGCTGGTAGATGTCCTTGAGGCCGGCGTTGAGCGCACGGCGGAGCGACTTGCGCAGGGTGCCCGGGTGATCACGCTCGTAGCCGATGCGGCTCATGACGTCGCTGCCGCCGAAGCGCTGGGGGTTCTCGAAGGCGCCGCCGCTGACGACGTGGCCGTCGGTCAGGTCGATGAGGCGGAAGACGACGGTGGTGGTGCCGACGTCGACGGCCAGGCCCAGCACGTGCTGGCGGCGCAGGTCGAGCGTGATGCCGTCGTAGAGCACCGCGTGCTCGGTGGTGGTGACGACGGGGTCGACCTCGGTGATGGGCTCGCCCGCTTCCTCGAGGATGTGCATGCGGCGGCGGATGACGGCGAACTCGATGTCCCCTTCTGCCGATTCGACCGTGGCCTGGCAGGCGAGGCGGAAAGCCTCGGGGAGGTATTCCTCCGCCTCGGTGCGAGGGCTGAGTTGATCAGCACCCTGGCGGACCTCGACAGCACACTCGCGGCAGCGGCCGGAGCGGCTGCACGACTGCGGCACGGCCAGCGAGACCTCGTCGGCGTAGTCGAACAGCGTCTTGCCGGTGGTCAGCGGGCGGCGATCGATACCGTGGATGATCTCGGGCACGGGGCCTCTCGGATGACGACGCGGTGAGTCTTCCCAACGCTACCAAACTGGCAGCACCGACACGGTGGCTATTCCCTCCCGGGGTCCTGCGTCGAACTTCCTCGGCCCGGTGCCCACGCCCTCCTCTCATCTATGCCCATTGCGGGTAGCGGTCGGGCGGCGGCGACCGGGATGCCCCAAGGAGAGAGCTCGATCCATTCCCTGACGGCATGAAACACTCTGAGGGCGAACACACCACCCCGACCCGGAATGGCAGAGCAGCTGGGCCGGGTCGTGGCGGTGATTTGGTATCCTGTCCTTCTCGCTGGCGAGTGGCCAAACGGTAAGGCACCTGACTCTGGATCAGGGGATTGAAGGTTCGAATCCTTCCTCGCCAGCCATCTCTGTGCCCAAGGGGCGTTTCACGCACAAGCCGTCGTGGCCGTCCGCTCCGCTCACGCGGCAAGTGCCTCGATCGGGACCACCAGAACACCATCGGGTCGCCGATGCGCGGGCCCCAACCGGTATGACCGCAGGGGATGCAGGCTTGCCGCGCTTGTCCGTGTCGACATGTGACGCCACCCGGAGCAGACTCCCTGCACCCTGATCGACGGCTCCAGGACCGAGCTTGACCTCGATGCCGGCCCATGCCCGTCCCTGCGTTCGATGACGGCGTCGACCTCGACCCCCTTGGCCTTGCGGTAGTGCTTGACCCGAGCGCCGAGCGACTGTGCGTAGAAGCGGGGGTCGCACACGACGAGCGACTCGAAGAGGTGCCCGAGCGTATCGGGGGCCTTGAGAAGCCGCGCGACTCGTGAAGTGCGCTCGGACCGAGCCGAACGGGAGACGGTGGTGTGGCTGCTCATGTGCTGTCCTGCGAACTCGGCCTTGGGCTCCCTGGTCGGGAGTGCGCCTCTGGGCCGTCTTGGCCGACAACGACGCTCGAAGAAGATCACTCTGAACCCCATGATCGGTAGCGTGCAGACGCTACAACCGGAACAGCAACGCAAGCACCCAAGCACAGAGTCAAAGGCCCAACCGCCTCGGACTTGATGCGCACCGCGCCGCGGCCTGCAGCTGAACGAGTCACTCGCGCCGGCGACCACTAGGCCTCCATCGATCGAGAGCTTCACCGCGCGGGCTTCTCGTTCTCCTGCTCCAGCTCCATCGCCAGCTCGATGAGCCGAGCAGCATGCTGCTCATGGACCACGTCGAAGGGCAGGATCGGCAGTCTCACGAGTGGCGTCCGGAAGATGCCCTGGGCGTAGAGCAACCGCTTGAAGAAGTGGATCGAGATGTCCAGGTGCTGGTTGGCGAAGGCGAGCACCGGCAGCAGGCGCTCGAACAGTGCCAGCGCGCCGGGCCGATCACCACGCTGGTACAGGTTGTGGATGCGGACATACGTGCGATGCATCGCGGTCGGCATGATGGCGTCCACGCCGCGGTCCAGGGCGTCGATCATCTGGGACACCGCCCAGCCGCCGGCCAGGTGGAGACCGCCCCCCGTGGCCTGCGACACGGTCGAGTACTTCGGCCCGGCCGGGACCACCTCGACCTTGAGCGACTGGAACAGGCCTTCCTCGTAGAGCCTGATGATCAGGGGGATCGGGAGCCCGTCACCGGTCGGGTCCCAATCCTGGAGCATGAGGAACGGGGGTTCCAGCTCGGCCAGTCGTCGGACCGCCGTCGCGTAGGCGTCGTCAGTCTCATACGCGATCGAGACGAGCACGCCGTCGCAGCCGGCGTCGATGAGCGAACGGGCGATCCGCTCCCGAACCAGCGCGTCGGGATGTGACGCCCCACCGATGACCGGTGCTCGGCCGTTCACGGCGTCGAGCACGGTCGCCACCAGCCTGTGCCGCTCCGACTCCGTGAGCTTCGATACCTCGCTGGCCATCGCCGGCACCAGGAAGCCCGCGACGCCGGCATCGAGCGCGTACGCCACGTTGGCCCGCACCGCGTCGTCGTCGATGCCGCCCGACTCGTCGAAGGGCGTGTTGAGCACGGTCACGATGCCGTCCGGGATCCGCTGCGGCATGGATACCGCCTAGCCTCCGTACCCCAGCAACCTGGGCACGAACAGGACGATGTCCGGGAAGAGGATGAGCACCAGCAGCGAGACGAGCATGATCCCGAGGAA
>JBFLKP010000136.1:0-9515 GCA_040883225.1 Candidatus Limnocylindrales bacterium
AGGCCGCGCTCGCGGAGCTGCGCGAGGCCGGGTTCGAGATCAACCTGAACATCGTCGGCTTCGCCCTCGGCGAGGACGAGGTCAAGGAGCAGATGCGCGGTTGGGCCGAGGCCAACGCCGGTCGCTACTACGACGCCGTCGATGCCCGAGCGCTGACCGAGGCCATCACGGCCGCGGTGGCAGCCCCGGTGGACATCTATGCCGCCCGTGGCGAGGGTGCACTCGTGGCCTCGACCACGGTCGGCGCGCCGCCGCTCGAGCTGCCCCCGGGCGAGTACCGTGTCGAGGTGCGCACCGATCCGCCCGTCGAGCTCGAGGACGTCGTCGTCCGGCCCAGCACGGTCACCGAGATCGAACTGCCGATCCGGCCCGCGCAGTAGGCCGAGCGCCGGTCAGGAGTGGCGCGGGGTCCGACGCCGGCTGCGAGCGACCCGGGGCTCAACCGCCCTCGAGGTGCGTGAACCTCGGCCACAGGGAGAGGTCGAGATCCGGCACCAGCTCCTTGAGCCGCAGGACCTCCGGTTCGTATGCCTCGATGAGCCGCTGCTCGTCCTTGGATGGGACCTCCCGTTTGCTGCCCATGGTCTCGTTGACGCGGGTCTTCACGAGACGGGGATCGGGGTCGTACGGCTCCAGCTCCAGGAACTCCAGGGTCCGCGCGAACTGACCCGAAGGATCGCGCACGCACTGCTCGTACTGCAGCACGAGGATGTTCTCGCGTCCGACCGCCCCCATCAGCCGCTCGATCTGCCGGCCGTAGAAACCACGCATGCGCGCCTCGCGCTTGCCCGCCTTCTCATCGCGCTTGAGCGAGCGGCGGCGATTCTCCTGGTGCCACTGGTTGAGGCCCGAGCGGTACCGCTCCACCGGCTCGCGCACGATGGACAGGAGCTTGGCCTCCGGCGCGACCGCAGAGATGATGGCGGGCATCCTGGGCAGGGCCTGGTAGCGCGGGGTCCACTCTCCTGCGAGGTGACCGGGCAGGCGGGGGAACTGGCGCCCGTACCAGTCGATCTTGTGCTGCGGGATGGGCTCGTCCTTCATGCGGTCGAGCAGGTGCAGCTCCTTGCGCCGGGGGACGCCGTCGATGCGGGGGTGCCCCACCAGCAGCGCCCACCACCAGGTGGTGCCCGCCTTGTGCACGCCCACGCCGATGAAGTCGGGCGGGCCGATGCTGGCGCCGTCGGGGATGGCCGGGGCCTGGCGGCCACGGCGATCGGCCTCGCGCCCGGGTTCGCGGCTGGGGTCGGTCATGGCCGCCGATTCTAGCGACGCGCTCGCTCGTGCGGGCAGGCTGGAGGAGTACCCTCGACCGAAGCCGCGATCAACGCCTCGGAGGAAGCGAATGCCTGACAAGCCCGTCGTCCTGCTACGCCCGGCACCGCAGATCATCAGCCGCATCTTCACCGACGACGCCCTGCGTCGCCTCAACGAGCGCTACACCGTCATCGACGGCGAGTCCGACCCGTCCGAGGAGCTGATCGAGTCCTGCCTGCCCAACGTCATGGCTATCATCGGCCAGCCTGACCTTCCCCGGGAGCGCCTCGACCGCGCGCCGAAGCTGCGCGGGATCCTCAACGTCGAGGGCAACTTCTTCCAGAACGTCGACTATGAGGCCTGCTTCGAGCGTGGCATCAACGTCGTGGCCTGCATGCCCACGTACGCTCAGGCCGTGGCCGAGTTCTCGCTCGGGCTGGCCATCGACCTCGCGCGGGGCATCAGCCGCGAGGACCGGGCCTTCCGCGAAGGTCGCGAGGGCTACGTCTTCCAGTCGACCGGTGACTCGATCCTGCTCCGGGGCGCGGCGATGGGCATCCTCGGCTACGGCAACATCGGGCGGCGGCTGCTGCCGCTGTTGGAGCCGTTCCGCCCCTCGGACGTGCGCTGCTACGACCCCTGGCTGCCGGACGCGGTCATCCGGGATGCCGGCATGGTCCCGGCCTCGCTCGAGGAGACGCTGTCGACGAGCACGTTCCTTTTCGTGCTCGCGACCGTGACCGACGAGTCGACGCACCTGCTGAACGCCGAGAACATGCGGCTCATCCCTAAGGGCGCCCGCGTGGTGCTCTCGAGCCGCGCGGCGGTGGTCGACTTCGAGGCCATGGTCAGCTACGTCGATGAAGGCCGCTTCTATGCGGCCACCGATGTCTGGCCCGATGAGCCCGCTCCAGCCGATCACCCCGCGCGCCGCGTGGAGAACATGGTCTTGCAGGCCCACCGGGCGGGCGGCATCCCCCAGGCCTTCGACGACATCGGCGAGATGGTGCTCGACGATCTCGCGCTCATCGAGCAGGGGCTGCCCCCCGTGCGCAACCAGCTGGCGGTGCGCGAGCTGGTCACGCGCTATCGGAGCAAGCCGGTCGAGTCCGACTCGATGGAGGACTAGGTCCCGGCGTGGCCGCCCGAATAGCCAGACTGTCACCTTGGGAAGTGCTGAACGGCCCATAGGACGTCCCGTCCCAAGGTTGCAGAATGGTTACGGAAAGGAGGTCCGGATCGTGGGGGTTCATGCCGCCAGCGCGAAGGAGCGCGAGGCGGCCGGCAGGCGCATCGTCTTCCTTGGATTCGCCTATCCCGACGCGATCGACATCCGGACCACCCTCCCCCGCGGCAAGCGCCACGTCGCTGTCCGAGGCTCGGTTTCCCCGTCGAGCGGTGCCCAGCCTCGCCTCACCGAGCCCGGACCGTGAACGAGCCGGCCGCGTCCCATTCCCCGTCCCAGGCAACCGAGGGCGAGCGCTTCTCGGTCGGAGGTGCAGCGTGAAGTCCGTCGTCGTCTATGGCTCTCGGAGCGGCAACACCAGAAGGATCGCGCAGGCGATCGCTGGTGTGCTCGAGGAGTACGGTCCGGTCCGGGTCGTGGCTGCCGAGGACGCCTCGGCCACGGTCTGGGATCGCTGTGACCTGCTCATCGTCGGGGGTCCCACCGAAGGACGTCACGCCACGCCCCCGGTGCGCGCCTTCTTCGATCGCCTGCCGTCCCACGCGCTGCGTGGCCTGGACGCGGCGGCCTTCGACACGCGCCTTGACTGGCCGCGCCTGCTCTCCGGCTCGGCTGCGACAGAGATCCGCCGCCGCCTCGTCCACGCCGGCGCGAACATCCTCGTGTCGGCCGAGTCGTTCAAGGTCACCGACCGCCCGAGCCTGCGCCACGGCGAGCTCGAGCGCGCGCCGATCTGGGCTCGCCAGGTCGCAGAGGCCGCTCACGAGTCCTCGGCCCGCCACTCCATGGCGCAGCCCGCCGTCGCCTGAGCGACACGCTAGCGCCGCTCTTCGCACGTTTCGTAGCCACACGTCGCTCACGGCGACCGTAGACACGAGCCCCCGCCGGCTTCCGCATGGCCCAGCAGGGCCGCACCCTCGATCTCGAGCGTGAGCGGGCATATCCCGAGAACGACACGGCAGAACGACGCGACGACACCATGCCCACGGGTGGGTCAGTCTCGGCGCTACGGTCGGCGTGGGCGACGCGTGCCTCTACCGGATCCCGGACTGGGCACGACGCTTCCGTCGACCGGGTCGTGCCTGAGAAGTCGCGCGCAGACAGCGAGACCGCCGACCTCTCGCAGGAGGTCGACGGTCCGTCGCATGTGGCGTGCACGCCGCTGAGCCGGCGCGGTCGGTGATCTAGAGCTCGAGCTCCGCCTGGACGGTCTCGCCATCCTCGTCGAGGTTGATGGTGAAGCCGAGCTCCTCGCAGATGCGGACCATGCCGCCGTTGGCGCCGAGGATCTCCGCGACCATCTTGTCGAGGCCCTCCTCCTTGCCCACCTCGATGAGGCGGCGAACCATCTCGGTGCCGAGGCCGTGGCCCTGGTAGTCGTCAGCGACGATGAGGCTGAACTCGGCCGTGTTGGAGTTGTGGAGACGGATGAGGCGGGCGATCGAGGCGATGCACAGCTTGTCCGTCTCGGGATCGAGTCGCTCCGCCACGAGCGCGATCTCGCGGTCGTAGTCGGTGAAGCAGACGCGGACGAGGCGCTCGTGCGCCACGCGCTGCTCGTAGCCCAGCTTGGTGAAGTAGCGCTGGTAGACCGTCTCGTTGCTGAGGCGGCCGTGGAAGTCGACCACCAGCGACTCGTCCTCTGGCCGGATGGGCCGGATGACGAAGTCGAGGCCGTCCTCGGACTTCCAGTTCTGCACGTACTTGCGCGGATAGGGCCGGATGGCCGTCTTGGGCAGGTCCTCGTCGGCGACGTCTCCCGGGTGGAGGATGACGCGTGCATCAAGGGCCATCAGCCGGTCGGGAGAGGCCAGCAGCGGGTTGATATCGAGCTCGGCGATGGCTGGCTGCTCGACGACCAGCTCGCTGAAGCGGACGAGCAGCTGCTCGAGCGCGGCCATGTCCACGCTGTCCTGCCCGCGCACGCCCTTGAGCGCGGTATAGATCTTGGTCCGCTCCATCATGCGGCGGGCCAGTGTGGCGGTCAGGGGCGGCAAGCCCAGGGCGCTGTCCTTGAAGACCTCCACCAACGTGCCGCCGAGGCCGAACAGGAGCACCGGCCCGAACTGCGGATCGATGCTGCTGCCGAGGATGAGCTCGTAGCCGCCACGCTCGATCATCGGCTGCACCGAGACGCCCTCGAAATCGCTGGCGCTGTAACGCTCCGAGACGTTGGTCTCGATGATGCGGAAGGCCGCGCGCACGGCATCCGCGTCGGGCAGGTCGAGGCGCACGCCTCCGACGTCCGACTTGTGGGTGATGGTGTGGCTCACGAGCTTGACCACGACCGGGTAGCCGATGTGCTCGGCGGCGGCCACGGCCTCATCGGCCGTGGGGGCCACGCGCGTCTCCGCTACGGGGATGCCGTAGGCGTCGAGCAGCTCCTTCGACTCCGGTTCCGAGAGCGTCGTGCGCCCTTCCGCGCGGGCGTTGTCGATGAGCTCCTTGGCCCGGTCCCGCTGCGGGCGTCGGACCCATTCGGGCGTGAGGCCAGGCGTCTCGTAGAGCGACTTGAGGTTCTCGCCATAGGCCACCAGCTCGGTGAACATCTTGGCCGCGCTGTCGGGGTACGGGAACGTGGCCAGGCCGGCCTCGCCCAGGATGCGCTCGCCGGTCTCGACGTCGCTGCCGCCCATCCAGCTGACCATGATGGGCTTCTGGGAGTCGGCCGTGTAGGGGATGATCTCGCGCGCCGTCTTGGTCGGATCGGTCATGGCCTGGGGCGTGAGGATGACCAGCAGGCCGTCGCTCTCGTCGTCCTTCTTGATGATGTCGAGGACGGCCGCGTAGCGATCGGGCGGAGCGTCGCCGATGATGTCGACGGGGTTGTCCCTGGGCCAGGTCGCGGGCAGGACCTCGTCGAGCTTGGCGATGGTGGCCTCGGAGAGCTCGGTGAGCCGGCCGCCGTTGCCGATGAGCGCGTCCGTCGCGAGCACGCCAGGGCCACCGGCGTTGGTCACGATGGTCAGGTTGTTGCCCTTCGGCAGGGGCTGCTTGCCCAGGATCTCGGCGAAGTAGAAGAGGTCGCTGATGCGATCCGCGCGCAGCACGCCGGTGCGGCGGAAGGCCGTGTCGAGGACCTCGTCCGAGCCGGTCATCGAGCCGGTGTGGCTGGCTGCTGCGCGCGAGGCTTCCTCGGTGCGGCCGGGCTTCATGACGATGATGGGCTTCTGGAGCGCCACCTCGCGGACCGCGCTGAGGAACGCGCGCGCGTCGCCCACGGTCTCCATGTAGATGACGATGGCGTCGGTGTCGGGGTCATCACCGAGGTAGTCGATGAGATCGCCCCAGCCGACGTCGGCCATGGAGCCGAGCGAGACGATGGAGCTGAAGCCGGCGCCCTCGCGCAGGCTCCAGTCGAGGATGGCGGTGATGAGCGCGCCGGACTGACCGATGAAGCTGACGCGACCCTTGTTGGCCATGCCCGCGGCGAACGTGGCGTTGAGGCCCGATACGGGGCTCATCACGCCGAGGCAGTTGGGGCCGATGATGCGCATGCCGTACTCGCGGGCCTTGGCCACGAGGTCCCGTTCGAGCTGGGCGCCTTCCTCGCCCACCTCCTTGAAGCCCGCCGAGATGACGATGGCGGTGGGCACGCCGGCCTCGCCGCACTCCTCGATGATCCCCGGGATCGACGTTGGAGGCGTGACGATGACCGCGAGGTCGACCTGCTCGGGGATGGTGGAGATGCTCTTGTGGGCCTGGATGCCGAGGACGCTGGGGCGCTTGGGGTTGACGGGGTAGACGGTCCCGCCGAAGGGGCTGGCGATGAGGTTGCTGAGGATCGTGCGGCCAACGGATCCGGCTTTCTCGGTGGCGCCGATGAGGGCCACGGACTGCGGCTTGAAGAAGGTCTTGAGCGAGCTGCGTACGACCTTCTGGGACTTGGACGTGTCGTCCTGGACGGGTGGGGTGGCGGCTGTTTCGGTCATCGTGCCCCAGATGGTATCGGTCGCACCCAAGCGCTCGGATGGGCCGGTCTACCCTCTGGCGCGGTCCACGGGTCACGCACCGTCGGGCCCATCCGACCCCGCACCGCCATGCACATCGGCAGCCGCCATCTGGCGGGAGGGGCTACGATGCTCCCCTACAGGAGGTACGAGCTACATGAAAGAGGGCGTCGTCGCCCGCAAGTTCCTGCGCGCGTTCGCCGAGTGGGACCTCGATACGTACGAGTCGCTGCTCGCCCCGGGGGCGGTCGAGGGTCGCCCGCAGATGGGTGAGAAGTTCGTGAGCCGCGAACGGATCATGGGCATGTACCGCAGCCGGACCGGCGAGCCGCCGCGCGTCGAGTGGCGCAAGGTCTCGGGCGAGTCGGCGATGTGGGTCGGCCAGGGCGTCATCGAGGATGCCGCCGGGGCTCACGGCCCGGACCACATCGTGGCCATCGTGAAGCTCGACGCCGGCTCCGTCATCGAGGTCGACTACTACTTCAGCAGCGCGCTCGAGCCGCCGGACTACCACCAGCGCTTCGCCACGGTCGTCGGCCACTAGCCGGCCGCCGGAACGGGGTCTGCCACGAACGCTGTCTGGCCATAGCATGGAGCCCGGGATGATCGAGACACGCAAGCAGCACGAGGGACTGGACGCCCGGGTCGCGGTGCTCGTCTGCGGCTACGGCGAGGTCGAGGACAACGACGAGCTCGTCGAGTACAACCGCCGCTCCATCGACCTGCTGGTAAGCAAGTCGCTGCGGGTCCCGGCGCGGGCCGTACCGTTCCTGTCGCGACGACTGGCCAGACGGGCACGGGCCGAATACGAGCGGGCCAACCACTTCGTCTCGCCGCACAACGCGATCTTCGAGCGACAGCGGGCCGGCATCGACGCGGCCCTGCAAGAGCGGTTCGGCGATCGCGTCGGAACCTTCACCGCCTTCAACTTCTGTGACGGATCCCTGCCCGAGCAGGTCCTGCCGGTGATCCGCGAGGCCGGTTACGACCGGCTGGTCATCTATCCGCTGCTGGTCGTCGACTCGGTCTACACCGGCGGCCTGGCGCTCGAACAGGTGAACAAGGCGATCGGGAGCGATGGCCGATGGCTACGCGCGGTGCGCTACCTGCCCAGCTTCTTCGATCGCCCCGAGTACCACGGACGACTCGCCCGCCACGTGCGTGAGGGTGTGCAGCCGCTGCGCGAGCGCTACGTCAGCTCGCAGATCGGCGTCGTGCTGCTGAACCACGGCTGCCCCTACAAGGCCAACGGGTTCGAGACCGGCATCCGTGAGAGCCGCGCGCTCTATCACTCCGTGCGCGACCTGCTGGTGCACGAGTTCCCGAGCATCAGCGTGGGCTGGATGAACCACCCCACGCCCGGGCGCTGGACCCAGCCCGACATGCTGCAGGCCGCGAGGAACCTCATCACCACCGGGGCTCGGGCGGTCGTCTTCGTGCCGGTCGGCTTCGTCACCGACAACCACGAGACGATCCTGGACGTGGGCTACACGATGCAGGAACTGCGCGCCGAGCACCCCGCGGTCGAGCTGTCTCGACTGCCGAGCCTGAACGATGACCCCGAATTCGTGCGTATGGCCGCGAGCTGGGTCGAGCCCCTCGTCCGGTCGGCGGCGACCGCCTGAGGGCGGCAGTCAGGTCGCGTAGACCACGCCCACGACCGTGATGGCCACGAGCGTCACGATCGTCGCAAGCGAGAGCGTGTTGGCGAGGTAGTCGTGGTCCGGGTCGTCGCTCACGTCCCTCCCCCGAGCGCGAGCCATGTACAGCGGTACCACGAACGGCGGCGGCAGTACGGCCATGGTCATGACCGCTGCCTGGAAGAGGCGGTCCAGCCCCAGCAGCCCATCGACGACCAGCCAGTTGAAGAGCACCGCCGCCACGATCCAGATGGGGTAGCGCACGGCCACGGTCCGCACCGGGTCACGCAGCGAGCCGGCCGAGAAGGACGTGGAGTAGCCGATGACGATGGCGATGGCCGGCGTCGTCACCGCGGCCAGGAGTGCCAGCGTCTCGATCCCGGCGTTGGTGATGGCGTTCGACTCGATGGGTTCGGCCAGGCCGGCGACGCTGCCGGCCACGCCGGCCACGATGGCGATGATGACCGGGGTCCTGACGAACGCCTGCGCGGTCTCGGAGAGCGGGGGCGTCTTGCCGCTGGCCCAGCGCATGACGACCGGGGCCAGCACGAAGAAGACGAAGAGGACCTGTCCGAGGTCGACGACGGCAAAGCGGTACAGGTTCTCGGCGCCGAAGATGGCGGTATACAAGGCGTAGCCGATCATCCCGGCCTCGAAGCCCGCCATCAGGCTGGGCATGGCCTCGCTCCGGACACCGGCGCCCCGACGCAGCCGGGGGCCGACCGCCAGCACCACGAGGCAGGCTCCAAAGACGCTGATGACGATGACCGCGTACTGGGGCTCGAGCTCGGTACGCAGGAAGGCCAGGAAGAGCGCGGCCGGCAGCGTGACGTTGAGGACGAGCTTGCGCAGGCCATCGATGGCCCCGCTGCTCAGGAACCCGCTGCGCCGGAAGAGCGCGCCAAGACCGACCAGCAGCAGGACCGGAAGGACGCGTGAGAAGGCGTCGATGGCGACGTTCGGATCCAAGAGTGCTCTCCCCCGGTGTTGGCTGTCCTCTTCATCCTATCGACTGGCAGGGCTCGAGAGGTCGCCCGTTGCGGCGTCTTCGTGGTACGCCCGTCGCGGGGGCGTGGTACCTGAGGTCGCCTCAGCGCGGGGTGGTGTGGTGCTACCTTGTGCGGCAGCGGCCGGTCGTCAAGCCGCTTCCGGGCACGTCGCGGGGGAGAGAAGCCGAGCATCCATGTCACCAGCACGATCTACTCATGCCAGGTTGCTGGCCGTCGCCCAGGCCGTCATCCTCGTGGCTGCGGCCATCGCTCCTGCGACGGTCCTCGCCCAACAGGTCGATCCCGCGGCCGACCACACGCCAGTGCCGGCGCTGGAGGCGACTCCGGCGCCAGCCCCGAAGGTGACCCCAGCGCCGACCCCCGATCCGACCCCGACGCCGAGGCCGGTGAGACAGGTGGCCCCGAAGCCCACGCCCGAGCCGACGCCGAAGCCCACGCCCGAGCCGACGCCGAAGCCCACGCCCGAGCCGAC
>JBFLKP010000137.1:0-3976 GCA_040883225.1 Candidatus Limnocylindrales bacterium
CCCGCGGGGCCACGGCTACCCCCCAGCACCGGCCTCTCGGGCACCGCCGCCAGCGCCTGAACCGACACCGCTGAACCGCTACCACCACCGGGAAGGAGAAGCCCCCATGCAGGGTCGCTCACTGGCCATCTGGACGTTCGCTGTGACGTCCGTGGCGCTCGTCATGGTCATGCTCGACAACCTCGTCGTCTCGACCGCCCTCAACGTCATCCGCCAGGAGCTCGGTGCCACCATCGAGCAGCTGGAGTGGACCGTCAACGCCTACACCCTCACCTTCGCCGTCTTCCTGCTCACGGGCGCGGCGCTCGGGGACCGCTTCGGCCGCAAACGCATGTTCATCGTGGGCGTGGCCGTCTTCACCGCCGCATCGGCCTTCGCGGCCATGTCCACGAGCGTCGAGATGCTGCTGGCCGGCCGCATGGCCCAGGGCATCGGCGCAGCCATCGTCACGCCGCTCACGCTCACGCTGCTGAGCGCGGCGGTGCCGGCCGATCGCCGTGGCGTGGCCCTCGGTGCGTGGGGTGCGGTCGGCGGCGTGGCCATCGCCATCGGTCCGCTGGTCGGCGGGGCCATCGTCGAAGGCGTGGCCTGGAACTGGATCTTCTGGGTCAACGTGCCCATCGGCATCGCCCTCATCCCGCTGGCGTTGTTCGGCCTGCGTGAGTCGCACGGTGCAGAGCGGCGGCTGGATATCCCGGGCCTGGGCCTCGCCTCCGCCGGGCTCTTCGGCATCGTGTGGGCGCTGGTCAACGGCAACGGCGAGGGCTGGACCAGCCCGCTCATCGTGGGCACCTTCGCCGCCGGTGCCGCGCTCCTCGGCGCGTTCGTGTGGTGGGAGCGACGCACCGAGGCGCCGATGCTGCCGCCGCGCTTCTTCCGCAGCCGCTCGTTCACGTTCGCCAACGTCAGCGCCATGTTCATGAGCTTCGGTATGTTCGGCGCCATCTTCCTGCTGGTGCAGTACCTCCAGTTCGCGCTCGCCTACTCGCCGCTGGAGGCCGGCCTGGCCATCCTGCCCTGGACCCTGGCGCCGATGTTCGTCGCGCCCGTGGCCGGCGCGCTCTCGGACCGCATCGGTGGCGGGCTGCTCATGGGCACCGGCCTGAGCCTGCAAGCGATCGGGCTGGCCTGGCTGGGGCTGATCTCGACCACGACCGTGGCCTACGGCAGCATGGTCGTGCCCTTCATCATCTCGGGCGTCGGCATGGGCCTCTTCTTCGCGCCCATGGCCAACGTCATCCTCTCCTCGGTGCGAGCCGACGAGGAGGGCAAGGCCTCGGGCGCCAGCAGCGCCATCCGCGAACTCGGCGGCGTCTTCGGGGTGGCCGTGCTGGCGGCCATCTTCGCCCGTCAGGGCTCGTACACCAGTCCCCAGGCCTTCGTCGACGGCATGGTCCCCGCCGTGCTCGTGGGGGCCGCATTCGTGGCCGTCGGCGCGGCCATGGCCTTCGCCATCCCACGCACCAGCACTGGCCGCGACCGGGTCGGGGCCCCGGCTGCCCCCGGCATCCCGCGGCCGATGGAGCCGGTGGGCCGTCCCGCACCGGTCCTGGTCAGGACCGACGACTGAATCGCCTGGAGCCCTGGCGGCGGATGTCGAGCGACGACATCCGCCGCTTTCGTGTGCCTGCGGCTGCGATACGCTAGGAACACGCGTGCGCAGAGAGACCGTGCCCTCCCCCACGCGCGAGGTCGGTAACCCGCTCAGGAGGTCCAGTCCACATGCAAAGCATCAACCAGCGCCCCTTCGGGGTGCTCGTCCTCGGCGCGCTGGCCATCGCCATCGCCCTCATCCGGCTGTTGGTCGGCCTGCAGCTCCTCGGCGTGGGCGTCTTCGGTGACGACGCCTGGGACGGCTCAGGTGTCATCTGGGTCGGCATCATGACCGTCGTCGTCGGCCTCATCTACCTGGCGGTCGGCTGGTCGCTGTGGTCGATGCGCCAGTGGGCCCTGCTGTTCACGATGTTCATGGCCGTCTTCGGCCTGGTGGACGCGATGTTCGTGCTCATCGCCACGAGCAACATCGCCTACGGCCTCGCGGCCGCGGCGCTGCCGGCCTTCCTCCTCTGGTACACCAGCCGCGAGGATATCCGCGCAGCCTTCGAGAAGGTGGAGCGGGCGGTCTCCGAGGACAACATCCGGGGGCAGTAGCCGCCCGTATCACGACGACGAGGGCCGGGCCTCACGCCCGGCCTTCATCATCCCCAGGGGTGGAGGCGTGACCGAGTACGACGTCATCGTGGCCGGTGTGGGCGGCATGGGCAGTGCCGCGGTGGCCGAGCTGGCGGCTCGTGGTGCTCGTGTGCTCGGGCTCGAGCGGGCCGGCATCCCCCACGACAGCGGCTCCTCGCACGGGGTCAACCGCATCATCCGCCTGGCCTACGCCGAGGATCCGCGCTATGTGCCGCTGCTGCGGCGGGCATACCAGCGCTGGCACGAGCTGGAGGCCCGGCTGGGCGAGACGATCCTCGTGACCACGGGCGGGCTGGATATCGGCCGGCCGGAGAGCGAGACGGTGCGCGGTGCGCTGGCCTCCGCTCGCGAGCACCACCTGGAGCACGAGCTGCTCGACGCCGGGCAGGTCCACGCACGCTTCCCGGGGCTGGAGCTGCCCGACGAGCTGGTCGGCGTCTACCAGCCCGATGGCGGCTTCGTGCTCTCCGAACGCGCCATCGTCGGCCAGGCCACGCTCGCGCTCGGGGCCGGCGCGGAGATCCATGGGCACGAGCCCGTGCTCTCGTGGGAAGCGCAGGGCGGTGGCGTGGTCGTGCGCACGGCCGTGGCCGTGTACCGCGCGCGGCGGCTCGTCATCAGCGCCGGGGCCTGGGTCGGCAAGCTGGTGGAGGGACTCGCGTCGGTGGCCGTGCCCGAGCGGCGGGTCCTGCTGTGGGCCGGCACCCGGCGGCCGGAGTGGTTCACGCCGAAGGCGCTGCCGATCTTCATCCTCGAGGACGACGATGGCCTCTTCTATGGGTTCCCCGAGTACGGCATCCCGGGCCTCAAGATCGGCGAGATGCGACAGGCGAGGCGGAGAGTCGATCCCGACGACTGGGACCGGGCGCAGATCGAGCCCGATGACGAACCGCTGCTGCGGTCCGCTCTCTCGCGCTACCTGCCGCAGGCCGATGGGCCGACGCTCTCGCTCAAGACCTGCATGTTCACGATGACGCCCGACGAGCACTTCATCATCGACACGCTGCCTGATACGCCGGAGGTGGTGGTGGTCTCGCCCTGCTCCGGGCACGGCTTCAAGTTCTCGGTCGTGGTGGGCGAGATCGCCGCCGACCTGGCGCTCGACGGCGCCACCGGCCACGACATCGAGATGTTCCGCATCGACCGCTTCGAGGAGGTATCCGCGTGACCCGCACCGTCGTCTGCTTCGGCGATTCCAACACCCACGGCGCCGACCCATCGGGTGCCGGCCGCCTGCCGCGCGAGGTGCGTTGGCCGCGGGTCATGGCGCGCTCGCTGGGCGACGGCTACGAGGTCATCGAAGAGGGTCTCAACGGCCGCGCGACGTGCTGGGAATCGCCGATCGAGCCCGGTCGCAACGGGCTCACCTACCTCGTGCCCTGCCTGCTCTCGCACGCGCCGGTCGACCTCGTGATCATCATGCTCGGTACCAACGACCTCAAGCGCGTCTTCGGCCTGGGCGCGCCCGAGATCGCCGGCGGCGTGGCCAGGCTCGTGAAGGAGGCGCGCCGCTCGTTGACCGGTCCGGATGAGACGCCGCCGGCGGTGCTGGTGGTGGCGCCAGTGCCGCTGGGCGAGGCCACCGAGCGGAGCGAGCTGTGGGGATTGGGCGAAGCGCGCGAGACCTCGCGCCGGCTGGCCCACTTCTACGCGCTCGTGGCTGAGGACCACGGCGTCGGCTTCTTCGACGCCGGCTCCGTGGCCAGCGTGCATCCTGACGACGGCGTTCACCTCGATGCCGAGGCGTGTGCGAACCTCGGTACGGCACTCGCGGACGAGGTGC
>JBFLKP010000138.1:0-16905 GCA_040883225.1 Candidatus Limnocylindrales bacterium
ATGCCCTGGCTGCCGGTGCCGCCGCGGACCGCGAACGCGTAGATGAAGGCGGCGCTCAGGATCGACAGCCAGTCCGGCAGCCCCAGCTGCAGCAGGAGCCCCAGCATCACGCCACGGAACAGCCACTCGTCGTAGAAGGCCGTGCCGACCGCGGTGAGCACGCCACCGGGGTAGCGGCCCGGCACAGGGAAGCTGATGCGGCCGTTGCGCAGGAGCGCCAGCACGAAGGCGGCAGCGATGCCGGCACCACCGAAGAGCAGGCCGTAGGTCAGGGCCTCTCCCCGGTCGGCGCCGAGCACGAGGTTGAGCTCGGCCACCGGCGCCGGATGCAGGGCGAAGATGATGAGCGCAAGGGCAAGGCCGGCGGCATACCAGCTGAGCCGGCCCATCCACACCCGCCACTCGCCGTCCTGCGTGTCCCACTCGGCGGCGCTGAAGCGGCGCGTGTCGAGGCGCAGAAGGAACATCAGCGCAGCCATGCCGATGAAGAGCAGGTACTGGACGACGTCGGGCAACATCTACTCGGAGTCGCTTCCGCCGAGCACCGCCAGGAACGCTTCCTGGGGGATCTCGACGCTTCCCACCTTCTTCATCCGGGCCTTGCCCTCCTTCTGCTTCTCGAGCAGCTTCCGCTTGCGGGTGATGTCTCCACCGTAGCACTTGGCCAGGACGTTCTTGCGCATCTGGCGGACGGTCTCGCGGGCGATGATGTTGGAGCCGATGGCGGCCTGGACGGGCACCGTGAACATCTGGCGCGGGATGAGCTCCTTGAGCTTCTTCGTGAGCTCGCGGCCATAGGCCTGCGCCTTGTCCTTGTGGACGATGACGCTGAGGGCGTCGACCGGCTCGCCGTTGACGAGGATGTCCATCTTCACCAGCCTGCCCTCGCGATAGCCGATCTCCTCGTAGTCCATGGAGGCGTAGCCCTGCGTGCGACTCTTGAGCTGGTCGTAGAAGTCGACGATGACCTCGGCGAGCGGCACCTCGAACTCCATCAAGACGCGTTCGGGGTCGAGATACTCCATGCCCCGGAAGCTGGCGCGGTGGTTCGTGCCCAGCTCCATGAGCGAGCCGATGTACGTCGCGGGCGTGACGATGCTGAGCTTGACCCAGGGCTCGGCGATGGACTCGACCTCGCCGGGATCGGGCAGCAGGGCCGGGTTCTCGACCTTGAGCTCACCAGCGCCATGGTTGAGCGTGACGATGTACTCGACCGATGGCGCGCTGGCGATGATGTCGAGGTCGAACTCGCGCTCCAGGCGCTCCTGCACGATCTCCATGTGCAGCAACCCCAGGAAGCCGATGCGGAAGCCGAAGCCGAGCGCGACCGACGACTCGGGCTCGAAGCTGATCGAGGCGTCGTTGAGGTGCAGCTTCTCGAGCGCCTCGCGCAGCACCGGATAGTCGGGACCGTTGATGGGGTAGACGCCGGCGAAGACGAGGGCCTTGGCCGGCTTGTAGCCGGGCAGCGGCTGGTCGGCCGGGTCGGCCACCGTCGTGAGCGTGTCGCCGACCTGGCAGTCACGCACCGACTTGAGGCCGGTGGCCGCGTAGCCGACCTCGCCCGGGCCAAGCGACGCCACCGGCACCAGCTGCGGACGGAACATGCCCAGCTCGACCAGCTCCGCATCAGCCTTGCTGCCCATGAGCCGCACCTTGTCGTTGGACCTGAGCGTGCCCTGGGCCAGCCGGATGTAGGCCACGACGCCCTTGTACGAGTCGTAGTGGGAATCGAAGATCAGTCCCTGGAGCGGCGCCTCCGGATCGCCCTTCGGCGGGGGGATCCGCTCGACGATGGCCTCGAGCACTGCCTCCACGTTCGTGCCGTCCTTGGCGCTGACCATGATGACCTCCTCGCGCGGGATGGCGAGGACGTTCTCCAGCTCCTCGATGACGAGGTCGGGCTGGGCGCTGGGAAGATCGATCTTGTTGAGCACCGGGATGATGACGAGGTCCTGCGCCATCGCCAGGTAGACGTTCGCCAGCGTCTGGGCTTCGATGCCTTGGGCAGCATCGACGACGAGGACGGCACCCTCGCAGGCCTGCAGGCTGCGGCTGACCTCGTAGCTGAAGTCGACGTGGCCCGGCGTGTCGATGAGGTTCAGGCCATAGAGGCGTCCATCGCGCGCGGTGTGCTCGAGGCGCACCGCTCGCGCCTTGAGGGTGATGCCCTTCTCGCGCTCGAGATCCATCGAGTCGAGGACCTGGCTGGTCATCTGACGCTTGTCGAGCGTGTGCGTCAGCTCGAGGAAGCGATCGGCCAGTGTCGACTTGCCGTGATCGATATGGGCGATGATGCTGAAGTTGCGCAGGCGGTCCTGCGGGATACGTTCCATGGGATGGCACGATTCTAGCAAGCGGTGGTCGACTCGCCCGTCGATGGCCAGCAGCGGCTGCCACTCGCTGGGTGGCGCGGCACGCCGGCGTACGGTACCATCTCCGTTCGCGCGCACGCGAGTCGCGTCGCGGCACCTCGTGCCCGGCGATCGCCGACGCGCCGTAGGATCACACCCAGAGCTGTTGAGGACACATCACCTTGGCCCATTCATCTCGGACATGGAGCGGCGCACGGACGCCTTCCGCCCTCAAGCGCGTTCGGCAGTCGACCCGGCGGAACGCCATCCTTCAGCCCCGGCGAACGGCCGCCAAGTCGGAGATCAAGAAGGCCCTCGCGGTCGCCGAGACCGGCGATGCCGAGGCCACGCGCAAGGCGGTCGCCGCGGCTGCGTCCGCGCTCGACCTCGCGGCCAAGTCCGGCGCCATCCACTCCAACAACGCTGCTCGCCGCAAGGCCCGCCTGATGCGCCGCGCCAACGCCGCCCTCGGCGGTGAGACCCTTGCCGCCGCGAAGGCCCCGCAGCGCCAGATGTCGAAGGCCGCCGCCGCCAAGGCGGCCAAGGCTCGCATCGCCGCCAGCAAGGCCAGCAAGGCCAAGGGTGAGCAGACCGCCGCCGGTAAGGCTCGCGCCGCGCTCAGCAAGTCGGGCTCGAAGAAGACGACCGCCAGCAAGTCGACGGCCAAGAAGGCGAAGCCGGCCACGGCCAAGTCCGGCTCGACCAAGTCGACGGCCAAGAAGACCACCGCCAAGGCCAAGTCCAGCTCGACCAAGTCGACGGCCAAGAAGTCCACCGCCAAGAAGACGGAGGACTAGGCCCGCCCGGCCCAGCTCCCTCGACAGCCCGGAAGCGGCGGTTCCCGACGGGAACCGCCGCTTTTCCTCTGTCGGGGCCCACGCTAGCATCAGCCCTCCGTGGGGCTGGCGGAGCCAGAAGCCTCACCCGCTCCCGGGCGATCGGAAACGCACCGCGAGGTCCCGATGAAGGTACGAACGTCACTCCTGGGTTGCACCATCGCTGTCAGCGTCCTGTCCGTGTCACCGACGGCGGCCCAGGACGGGTCGGCGGTCGGGTCGGGCGGGCGCGTGGAGGTACCGGAGGCCGGCTATGCCGTCACGCTGCCCGACGCCTGGACCTCCGTCCGCCCGCAGGCTTCCGACGTGGAGACCATCCTCGAGGCGGTGGGCTCGATGGACCCGCAGCTGGCGTCGATGGTGGAGAACGCGCTCGGCGGCGGCAGCTTCAGCATCTCCCTGATGGGCTTCGCGCCGACCTTCCCGGACACGTTCGCCGAGAACTGCAATGTCGTGACCGGCGCCACCGACGGACTATCCCTCGAGTGGCTCGCGGCCGCGAACATGGCCCAGATGGAGGCGCTGGAGTGGGACGCGGAGCTGACCATGGACGAGCTGCCGGCCGGTGAGGTCGCCCACATCGACTACAGCGCCGATTTCGGCGGGATGGTGCTCGAGCTGAGCTTGTGGCTCTACGTGGACGGCGAGACGCAGCAGAACCTGACCTGCACCGACGAGCTGCGACCAGCGGACAGCTGGCGGTCGATCGCGGAGACGCTCGAGTTCCTGCCGGCAGAGTAGCGGGGGCTCGGGCGACCTACTGCGCCGCGGCCATGGCCGTGGCGATCTCCTCGTCCGAGGGGGACGGCTTCCAGGCACGCCAGGCGGCGGGCAGGAACGCGCCGATGATGGTGAGCCCGGTCAGCTGCAGGGTCCACTCCCCTGACGTGCGCCACACGAAGTCGGTGTACGCATCGACATCGGTGATGCCTTCCTCGATGAGCGCCTGGGCGTTGTCAGGTTCCTCGATCAATCGCACATACGTGCACTCCGGCCCGTTGGCGCAGTCGAACTGGCCGCCCATGGGCTCGGGCCGGTAGCCCGAATCGGCATAGATGAAGAGCAGCCGGATGCCGACGTAGAAGAGCGCCAGGCTGAACCCGGTGACGGCCCCGGCGAACGCGGCGTTGGTGAAGAGCCGCCAGCGAGGGCGCCAGCGAAGTGACTTGTGGTTGGCGTACCAGCCGATGGTCAGACCCGCGAGCGGGGCAGAGATGAAGACCAGCGGCTGGATGGCGATGACCAGGCCGAACGAGATGGCGATCGTGACCGACATGCCCAGCCCGACCATGGCCGCGAAGATGGACCCGCGGTCAAGCACCCGGCCCTCACCGGATCGGGTGCTGCCCGTCGGTTCGTCGTCAGGCCAGGCGTCCTCGATGGGCGCGCCCGCAGGGTCGACCTGCGGGCCCGCTTCCTCCGGACGTGGCCCCTGAAGCGTCAAGCGATCGGCTTAGCGTGCGCCGGCCAGCGCGCGCAGGCCGGGGTAGACGGCCACGTCCCCGAGCTCCGCGTCGATGCGCAAGAGACGGTTGTACTTGGCTACACGCTCGGAGCGCGAGGGGGCGCCGGTCTTGATCTGGCCGGCGTTGGTCGCGACCGCAAGGTCGGCGATGGTGGTGTCCTCGGTCTCGCCCGAGCGGTGGCTGATGACCGCGCCCCAGCCCGTCGAGCGGGCGAGGTCGATGGTCTGCAGCGTCTCGCTGAGCGTGCCGATCTGGTTGAGCTTCACGAGGATGGCGTTGGCCGCGTCCTCGTCGATGGCCTTGGCCAGTCGCTCGGGGTTGGTCACGAGGAAGTCGTCGCCGACCAGCTGGCACCTGTCGCCGACCTTCTCGGTCAGCTTCTTCCAGCCGGCCCAATCATCCTCGCCGATGCCGTCCTCGAGGCTGACGATGGGGTACTTGTCGATCCAGTCGGCCCAGAACTCGACCATCTCGCTGGTCTTGAGCGAGCGGCCTTCCTTGGCCAGCTTGTAGGTGTACTCACCCTCGGCATCGGGCTCGCCGTCGATGAGCTCGGTGATGGCCGGGTCGAGCGCGATCGAGACCTGCTCACCGGGCTTGTAGCCGGCGCGCTCGACGGCCTTGAGGACCGTCTCGATGGCAGCCGCGTTCGACGGCAACGTCGGCGCGAAGCCGCCCTCGTCGCCCTGGCCGGTAGCCAGGCCCTGGTCGTGCAGCTCGGCCTTGAGGGCATGGAAGATCTCCGCTCCGGCGCGCAACGCCTCGGCGAAGCTATCCAGCCCCACGGGCATGACCATGAACTCCTGGAAGTCCGTGGAGTCAGCGGCATGCTGACCGCCGTTGAGGATGTTGAACATGGGCACGGGCATGGTCCACGCGCCGGCACCGCCGAGGTAGCGATACAGCGGCAGCCCGTAGGCCACCGAGGACGCGTGGGCGCAGGCCAGCGATACGCCGAGGATGGCGTTGGCGCCGAGGTTGCCCTTGTTGGGCGTCCCGTCGAGCTCCTTGAGGAGCGCGTCGATGCCGCCCTGATCCGAGGCGTCCTCGCCGAGGATCGCGGGGGCGATGGTCTCGACGACGTTGGTGACGGCCCCCTGGACACCCTTGCCGCTGTAGCGCGACTTGTCACCGTCGCGAAGCTCCACCGCTTCGTGCGCGCCGGTGGAGGCGCCACTCGGAACGGCTGCGCGACCGACAGCGCCTTCGTCGAGGACGACGGTCACCTCGACGGTGGGGTTGCCACGCGAGTCGAGGATCTCCTGTGCGTCGATGTAGTCGATCAGCGTCATCTAAGCGATGGCCTCCGTACGGTCCTGCAGGACCTTGATGCCGGGCAGCTCCGCCCCCTCGAGGAACTCGAGGGAGGCGCCACCGCCGGTTGAGATGTGGGTGAAGCGCTTGGTCAGGCCCAGCTCCTCGATGGCTGCGACCGAGTCGCCGCCGCCGACCACGACCGAGGCGCCAGCATCGACGCGATCGGCCAGCATCCGTGCCATGCCGCGCGTGCCGTCTCCGAAGGTCGGCACCTCGAAGACGCCCATGGGACCGTTCCAGACGACCGTCATGCAGTCGGCCAGGGCGGCCTCGAAGGCCTCGCGCGTCTCGGGGCCGATGTCGACCGCGGACCACGAGTTGGGGATCTTCTTGACGGGTACGACCTTGTGCTCGGCGCCGCGCGTGACCTCCTTGGCCACCAGCACGTCGGTCGGGAGCAGCAGGTCCACGCCCCTCTTCTCGGCCAGCTTCATGATGCGCGTGGCGTCCTCGACACGATCCTGCTCGAGCAGGCTCTTGCCCACGGTGTACCCCTGGGCCACGAGGAAGGTGTTGGCCATGCCGCCACCGATGACCATCTTGTCGACGCGCTCCATGAGCGAGTCGAGGACCTTGATCTTGTCCGAGACCTTGGCCCCGCCGATGATCGCCGCGTACGGCTTGCGGGGGTCCTCCATGAGCGCGCCGAGGTTGCGGATCTCGCGTTCCATGAGCAAACCCGCGTAGGCCGGGAGGATCTCGGCCACGCCGACGGTGCTGGCATGTGCGCGGTGTGCGGTGCCGAAGGCATCGTTGACGTAGACGTCACCGTAGGCTGCGAGCTGGGCTGCGAACTCGGGGTCGTTGTCCGTCTCCTCCGCGTGGAAGCGCAGGTTCTCGAGCAGCAGCAGCTGCCCGGGCTTCATGCGGTTCACCGCGTCAGTCGTGCCGAGGCCGATGCAGTCACCGGTGGCCGGCACGGGACGGCCGATGAGGTCGGACAGGTGCTGCGCCACCGGGCGGAGGCGCAGCGAGTCGGTGACCTTGCCCTTGGGCCGGCCGAGGTGGCTCATGAGCACGATCGAGGCGCCGTGCTCGAGCAGGTAGACGATGCTGGGAAGGGCAGCGCGGATGCGGGAGTCGTCCCGCACCCGGCCATCCTCGATCGGGACGTTGAAGTCGACGCGCATCAGGACGCGCTTGCCCTGCGGGTCGAAGTCCCGGATGGTCAGTTTCTCCATGTCGTTCGCCTGAGCGGCGGCCGAAGCCGGGCGCCTACAGGCGGTCCCCCATGTACTTGACGAGGTCGGCGACGCGGCAGCTGTAGCCCCACTCGTTGTCGTACCAAGCCAGCACCTTCACGAAGTTGCCGCCCAGGCTCATGGTGCTGGGCGCGTCGATGATCGAGCTGCGCTCGTCGCCACGGAAATCGCTCGAAACGAGCGGCTGGGTCTCGACACCAAGGATGCCCTGCATGGGTCCGTCAGCCGCGGCCTGGAAGGCGGCGTTGAGCTCCTCGGCCGTGGCGTCCTTCTCCAGCTCAGCGGTGAAGTCGACCACGCTCACCGTGGGCGTCGGGACACGCAGGCTGAAGCCGTCGAACTTGCCCTTCAGCTCGGGGATGACGAGGGCAAGCGCCTTGGCCGCACCGGTCGTGGTGGGGATGATGTTGAGGGCGGCAGCGCGCGCCCGACGAGGATCCTTGTGGTAGACGTCGAGGACGTTCTGGTCGTTGGTGTAGCTGTGGATGGTGTTCATCAGGCCGCGCCTGATGCCCCATCCGTCATGCACCACCTTGGCCGCCGGGGCCAGGCAGTTGGTGGTGCAGCTGGCGTTGCTGATGATGTGGTGCTTGGAGGAGTCATAGACGTCCTCGTTGACGCCGAGCACGATGGTGGCGTCCTCGTTCTTGGCCGGAGCCGAGATGAGCACCTTCTTGGCACCGCCGTCGAGGTGGCCCTTGGCCTTGGTCGCATCGGTGAAGATACCGGTGGACTCGATGACGATGTCGACGCCGAGGTCGCCCCAGGGCAGCGCGGCCGGGTCCTTCTCCTGGAGGACCTTGATCTCCTTGCCGTTGACGATGAGGGCGCTCTCGGTGTGCTCGACCGTGCCCTCGAACGCGCCGTAGGTGGAGTCGCGCTGGAAGAGCAGGGCGTTGAGCTCGACCGACATGAGGTCGTTGACCGCGACGACTTCCGCGTCCGGGGTGCGCTCGATGAGGGCCTTGAGCGACTGGCGGCCGATACGGCCGAAGCCGTTGATGCCGACCCGAGTAGTCATGGATGGGACTCCTTCTTCGCGCTGCGCCACCGCGGTCGATCGCCGGGCAGCGAGCAGTTCACCTGGTCGTCTCGTCAGGTCGACCGGATCCACGGGCGTGACGATTCCGGGTCCTGACACTATGTGGTGGCGCCGCCGACACCGCGGCCGCGTCAGTATGGTCGCCTCTAGGGGGCCAGCTCCGGCAGGGCCGATGCGACGAGAGGGACCGTGCCGATGAGCCCGACGTCGTCGCCGAGCGCGGCTTGCACGATCTTCGCCCGGTCAGCCTGGATCCGGAACGCGGACTCGGCCACGGCCCTCCTTGCCGGTGCGATCAGACGCTCCCCCCACGCGAGCGTGATGCCTCCTCCGAGGATGACCACGTCCGGACCGAAGACGTTGACGATGGAGACCACCGCCAGGGCCACGGCCCGTCGAGCCCGCTCCAGTATGAGGGATGCGGCCGGATCTCCCAAGTCGGCGGCGTCACTGACGTGCACGGCGGTCAGTGGCTGCGGAGCGATCTCGGCGGCGATGCGCCGCAGCTCCGGTGCCTCGACCTCCGAGCCGAGCGCGCTCCGGGCCAGCGCGGCCATGCCGGCGCCGCTCGCGAGCGCTTCGAGGTGGCCGACGCCACCACAGCCACAGGTGGGCCCGTCCATGTCGACGGTCATGTGGCCCAGCTCGCCGCCGGCCAGATCGGGGCCCACGACGGGACGGCCGCCCGACAGCGCGGCGCCACCGACGCCGGTCGAGATGGTGAGGTAGACGAGGTCGCCCGAGCCCGCTCCCGCCCCGAAGTCGCGCTCGCCGAGGATGGCCACGTTGGTGTCCTTGCCCAGGGCCCAGGGCAAGGACAGGGCCTCGCCGAGCGCAGGTGCGATGGGGTAGCCGAAGAACTCGGGGCCCATGTTGGGTGGGTCGACGAAGGCGCCGATGCGGGGATCGACGGGACCCGGAACGGTGACCCCGAGCGCGACAGGTGGCCGAGCACCGGCGCCCTCGTGCTCCGCTCGCGCCGCCCGCAGCAGATCGAGGCAATGGGCCACGACCGCATCGCGGCCGGCACCCCTGGGCGTGGCCCCCGCGCGGCGAGCATGGAGCCCACCCGTGGGATCCACGACCGCGGCGCGGGCGTTGGTGGCACCGAGATCGAGGGCGAGGACCGGACCGCTGAGCATGGCCTCTCGAGTCTAGTCACAGCAAGAGACCCCGGTCGCCTCGACCGGGGTCTCCATCTGCTTCGAAACGGGGTCGTCAGCCGCCGATGCGGAAGACGCTGCCGCCGCACTTGGGGCAGGTGCCCTTCGTGGCCGGCTTGCCATTCTTCATCGTGATCTTCTGCGGGTTCTGGATCTCGACCTTCTGCTTGTCCTTGACGCAGTAGGCTTCGGCCATCCCTGTTCCTCCTATCCCTCCGAGCTTGAGGTTGCGCTCGGTACCCTCTCGGACCCGGTCACTTGCCGAGCCTCACTGGTTGTCAGCACGGTTCTTGCACATTCGACCGTACTAGGTTGCCAAATCTGGCGCCCAGTGTGACGGCCGCCAGTGCTTCTCGCCTGAACGAGCCTGCTGTGCGTCCATGCTGGCAAGCACGTGCAGGGCCTCCAGGCCCGTGTCGATGAGGCCCGCTTCTGCGCTGGCCTTCTGCGCACCCGTGACGAATGCGCCCTCGCGGCGCTGTGCGAACACGGTGCAGACGACGCCGGCCCGGCAGCCGGCCAGGGCCGCCAGGACGAGCAGCGCCGATGCCTCCATCTCGAAGTTGACCACCCCCTGGCCAGCCATGCGCTCGGCCAGGTCGGGGTAGCGGATGGGCAACTGCGGGATGGGCCGGCCCTGAGGGCCGTAGAAGCCGGGCGCCGTCGCGGTGAGGCCGACGTGGGCTGGGCAGCCCGTGCGGTGCGCCGCTTCGAGCAGGGCTGCCACGGCGGCATAGTCCGCGACAGCAGGGTAGCCCTCATCCACGTAGTACTTGGTGGTGGACTCCAGTCGGACCGCGCCGGTCGTGACGATGAGCTCGCCGAGGCCGATGTCCTCGCGCAACGAGCCACAGGAGCCGATGCGGATGAGCGTCGGTGGCTTCCTGGCGATGGCCAGGATCTCGGCGATGACGATCTCGACGTTGTCGGTGCCGATGCCGGTGGCCACGACCGAGATGCGCAGGCCCTTGTGCATCCCGGTGACCGAGTTGAACTCCCGGTGCCGGCGATGGACCTCGACCTCGTCGAGCATGGCCCCGATACGGTCGGTGCGGTCGGGGTCACCGGGCAACAGGATGTAGTCGGCGATCTCGCCGGGAGCGAGGTCGATGTGGTACTGGCGGTCGGAGTCAGGCAGCGTGACGAGCGGATCCGCTTCGGGCACGGGGCCTCCTCCATTCCCACCTCGGCCAGCGCGAGGGCTGCGCGGAACGATAGTCACGTGTGGGCAGGCGTGCAAGCCGAACGCGCAGGCTCGGACCACGCTCGGGCCCGTGCGGAGGCTGCACGGCACCCTGCACGGACGCCTAGAGCAGTCGGTAGAAGCGCCAGAAATCGGTCTCGATGGGCAGGATCTCGATGTCGTCGAAGCCCGCCTGGCGGGCGTAGCCGCGGAGGGTGTCCGGGCGCATCACGGTGCCCGTGCCGGCCGAATGGCCGTGGGACATCCCGTCCGGCAGGCAGATGAAGTTGGAGAAGCCGTACATCAGGTGCTCGACCTCGTCGGCGTCGGGAGAGAACGACTCGGAGACCTTCTCGTCCATGACCACGACGATGCCGTCGTCGCCCGCAAGACGCTTCATCGTGCGCAGTGCCGAGATCGGGTCGGGCATGTCGTGGATGCACTCGAAGGCGGTCACCAGGTCGTACTTGCCGTCCACGGCCTCGTCCCCCGCGTCGACGGCGTGGAAGCGCACGCGGTCCGACACGCCCTGCTCGACGGCGTGGCGGGTGGCGGCCTCGACGGAGGGCACGTCGAGGTCATAGCCGTCGACGGTCACGCCGTCGTAGCCCTGGGCCAGGGCGATGGCGGACCAACCGAGCCCGCAGCCGATGTCGGCGACGCGGGCACCGGCGGCCAGGCGCCGGTCGATGTCCTCGATGCTGCCGAACCAGTCCTTCGCGAGGAGGCTGAGGAAGAACGGCCTGTTCATGTCGCCCTGGGACTCGCGCATGTCGTGGCCGAAGGCCTCCCAGGAGACGCCATCACCACTCCGATGCACCTCCACGATGTCGGGCAGCTTCATGCCGGCCGCCGAGATCATGCGAGCGAAGGGCGCGACATAGCTCAGGCTCAGGTGGTCGGTCAGCGCCTCGGCGTGGCCTTCCGGGATGGAGAAGCGCCGTGGTTCATCGTCGCTGGCCTCGACGTAGCCGGAGACCGCCTGCAGCTCCAGCCACTCGCGGGTGTAGCGCTCGACGGTGCCGGACCGCTCGGCCAGCTCGGCCGACGTGAGCGGACCGTGCCCCGCGAGCTGCTCGTAGTAGCCAAGCCGGTCACCGACGTAGATGGCGAAGACGTCGAGCGTCCCCAGGATGGAGGCGAAGACCTTCTGGCCGAGGGCGTCGGGTGTGGCAGCAGGGGCGTTGGCCCTCGCCGGCGTGGAGCTGGTCATGTGCTGGGATCCCTCATGGCTCGTGGAGGCACCCCCATCAGCATCCATCGTAGTCCCCCGGCGCAGCCTCGGCACTGCTGGCGACCGACAGCCTGGCTGTCGGTCATCCGGCGCCGCTGCGCGCGTCGTCCGCGTCCGGCGCGGGGGGACGGGAACCACGCCAGATGAGGAAGCCTGCGCCGGCCAGCAGGGAAGCCGACAACAGGCCGAGGGCGCCCGCCAGCACGAGGAGCGGACGGACCGGGACACGGACAGGTGGCGAGGAGCCTGGCCGCTCGATGTCGACGATGCCGGACGTGGCACGCGCGTCGGACGAGGTCACGGGCCGGATCTCGGCGGTGGCCGTTCCGGCACGGGCCAGGTCGGCCGCGCGGCGGACGTCGGCCACCGAGCCCACGACCACCTCCGCGCCGCGCTGCTGGTGGCGCTGTACCCGACCGATGGCATTGACCACCTCGCCAACGCGGACGGCCGCATCGAGGCGCCCCGCGGTGTCGGCCAGACGCAGGCTCCCGCGGGCGGTGCCGTCGTCCAGCGTGAGCCGGCGCTCGGCCACCTGCTCGACCCGCCCTCCGACGCGCACGAGCCGATCCTCCAGCCCGTCGAGCGAACCGAGGGTCGCGGCGAGCACGTCGCCACCGGAGGCACCCGCAGCGGCGAAGTCGTCGCCATCGCGATCTGCGCCGTCCCCTGCGGCGTCGCCACCATCGTCGTCGACCCGGGTCACACGGCCAAGGCGGATGTCCTTGCGCGAGCGTGGAGCGACCGCGAAGCGCTGGTCAGTGGCCGATGGATGGGCGCGCTTCACGATGCCGGTGATGCGCGCCGATCGCCCGGGCTCGAGCAGGTCACCGTCGATGCCGCTGCCGGCGAGTCCGACGATGGGCAGGCCGGCGCCATCGGCCAGCTCCGCCTCCGCTCGCCACGTGTCACCGTCGCGCTCGATGTCGGTGATCCGCACGACGACCCGTACCAACCGCCACTCGTCGGCTTCGGCCGGGGGTCGCTCGATGGGGGTGGCACGAGCCGTGCCGCCGCGCTTGCGCCGGGGAGGCTTCTCGGCCTCGAGCTGGCGGGCGTCGAACCACGTGCCCACCTCCCCAACGGCGCGGATGACGCTGCCGACGCGCGCCGGCCTGACGCCGGCCGGATAGCGCACGAGGATGGCGCCGCTGCGATCCTGCACGGTGACCCGGCGCCCCTCCGCGTCGATCAGCCCGGCCTTCGAGGTCACGACGCCGACGATGGCGATCCGCTCGCCGACGACGGCATCGGCGATGCGCACCCGCCTGGCCCGCGGTTCGGTCGGATCGCCAGCGCCCGGGTCGGCGGTCGGGCTGGGCGTGGGCGCGGCCGCCACCAGCGCGAGGTCGCCGGAGCTGCGAAGCCACAGCCGGTGGCCGTCGTCGGCCCCGGAGCTGGTCGCACGCTGCCCCACGATGCCGCGGGCCTTGATGCGCTGGTCGCGCTGCAACCGGCTGACGTCGAGCCCGATGGGCGCGAAGGCGTAGACCTTGCCCGTGCCCGCGCCATCACGAATGCCGATCGAGACCGCACCGCTGTCATAGCGGTCGATGCCCTCGATCGTCGCGGTGAGCGTGGCGAACAGACCCTCGTTGACTTCGCTGAGTCCGTCGCTGCCGAGGGACACGGCGTCAGGCAGGCCGCCGCTGCCGATGACCACGATGTCGTCGACGTCCGCTGGACGCAGTTCGAGGTTGCCGTACGGCGCGGCCAGCTCGCCGCTGACGCGAACGACCGTGCCGCGGGGGAATTCCTCGCCGAGGGCGACGGTCGGCAGGCGGACCGGCAGGCCGCCGGTGGCATCCTGGAGCACGAGCGTGCGGTCCCCGAGGATGTGGCCGGCCTGCGCGGTCACGGTGCCCTCGACGGTCACGACGCTGCCGACGACCCTGGTGCGCGCGATGGCGACCTCCAGCGCCGCCGGAGGCGTGGGCCCTGGCTGTTGCGTGGGGATCGGCGTGGGGTCGGGTGTGGGTGGCACGGTGGGTCCGGGGGAAGGAGACGGGCTCGGCGTCGGGGGTCGTGTCGGCTGGGTCGTCGGCGCTGGCGTGGGCTGTGGGGTCGGCTCGGGCATGGGCTGCGGGGTCGGCCCGGGCGTGGGCCTGGGCGTGGGCTCGAGCGTGGGCTGCGGGGTGGGCTCGGGCGTGGGCTTCGGCGTGGGCTGCGGGGGCGGCTTCGGCGTGGGCTCGGCCGTGGGCTGCGGGGTGGGCTCTGGCGCCGGTGGCGGGGAGCCGGACGAGCCCTCCGGCACGGGCGACTCGTTGATGCGCGTGTCCGCCGCGTTGTCGTTGGTGTCGCGCCCGTTGGCCGCGCCGTCTCCGGGTCTGCGCTCGATCGATGCGCCTGCCGGCGGCGCGGGCGCCGCGGTGCCTTCGACGAACGCTGACGCGGCCGTGCCCCACGAGAGGGCGTCGACCACCACGCCGCCCGCAGATCGCAACACGACCGAACCGCCGGTGGCGCTCAGTCCGCCGCGATAGGTGTGGTCGGCGCCGACGGCGAAGGTCCCGTCGACGTTCGCCAGCAGCACGCGTCCGGCGGCAGGGACCTGACCCCCGCTCCAGGCATGCTTGCGCGTGCTGGACTTGCCGCTGGCGCTGACATAGACGAGCTCGATATCGGCCAGAGGCGCGGGGCTCGTGTCGGCGTTGTAGATCTCGACATACTCGTCGGCACCCTTGGAGCCACCGGTCACGATCTCGCCGATGAGGAGCGCGCTCGAGGGTGGCCAGTCGACCGCGTGCACGCCCTCCGGCACGAGCAGCGACAGGAGCAGGAGCAGCGGAACGAGCGCACGCCGGGACATGGAGACCTCCGAGGCCGGCGGGCGTACAGCGGGCAGGTCCGGACATCATCGCGGAGGCCGCTTGGCGCGTGCTTATCGGTGGCTTACGGCGGCATCGTCCACGTGAACGTCAGCCACAGCACCAGCACCTGCAGTGCCGCGAAGACCACCAACACCACCCCTCGGCCAAGCCGAGACGAGCGGTTCGCCAGGACCCAGTCGAAGGGCCAGGCCACCGCGAGATAACGTGGCGCCGACTGGAGGCGACCAGAGAGGAAGACGGTGGCGACGGCGATGATGGCCACGGCCCAGTAGGCCGGGCGGAGGCGATCGTGGCGAAAGAAGACGAAGAGGAAGGCGTAGAAGGCGAGCGACCCGACCCACAGGGCGACGATCCAGGCGGGCGCGATACCCATGCCCATCGTGCCCTCGCCGGAGGCAGCGACGGCGGGGACGGACTCGGCCTCGACCGGGTCGGGGGCGCGCCAGAACGACTGGGCCGAGATGGCCGCCATGGGGTCCCCGGTGAGCCACCACAGATAGCCGTAGAAACCGAGCAACACGAGAGGCGCGAGCAGCAGCGGCAACCACGCGCGGGTCGGGCGCCAGCCGTCACGCTCCGCGATGAGCATCAGCAACGGTAGCGCCAGCAGGATGCCTGGCACACGGGTGAGGGTCGCCAGCGCCAGCGCGATGCCCGCGAGCCATCCGTGGCGCAGCTCCATGGCCAGGAAGGCGCAGGCAGCGAGCAGCAGCAACAGCGAATCGGAGTAGGACAGGGCGTAGGCGATGGCGCCGGGCGCGAGCGATAGGAACCAGAGGCTGAGGATGGCTCGACCGGGCTCGAGGTGCCGCACCGACAGCGCGTAGAGCGCCACCAACGCGAGGAGGAACGCGACGTTGCCGGCCAGCACCGAGGCCACGCCGGCATCTCCGCCCGTCACCAGCATCGTCGCCCGCACCGCGATGGGGTAGCCGGGGTAGAAGGCGTAGTCGGGGAAGTCGTCGACCTCGGCGTGGTAGCCGTCTTGGGCGATGCCCACGTAGTAGACGCCGTCCCAGGCTGTGAGGCTGCCGATGATCGGGCGCTCGTCGACGCGGACCCCATCGGGTGGCGCGGGTTGGGTGGTCTCCACGGCCACGGCCACAGCCAGGACGAGCAGGCGCGTGACGACGAAGATGACGAGGATCCGCGGCAGCGCCCAGCGCCAGTCGATATCCGAGAGGCGTGGGGGCGCGGCGGCTGGCAGGCTCACGTCTCGGGAGTGTACGGCGGCGCCAGGCGGCGGCGAGGGCCCGAAAGTCATGGTCGCCAAGCGTGGATGCCGCCGCTGCGCGGCGCAGCGACGCGCGGCGCGATACCATCGGCGGCACCCCAACCACGAGCCATCAGGACGACACGTGCCCCGTTCCAGGAATACCAGCATCCGTCGCAAGAACACCAGCCGCGCCGAGGCGCGCCGCCGCCACCGCGAGGAGGTGCGCGAAGTCGAAGCCACGCCGGTCGATGGCGAAGCCGGCGCCGAGCCGACCGAGGCAGCCTCTGAGCAGCCGCAACCATCGGGCTCGATGTTCGCCATGCCCAACGTGCTCGACGACGTCAAGGCCCTGCCAAGCGTCTTCCGCAAGCCACTGGTGTGGCTGCCGTTCGGTCTCCTGGCGCTGACCTTCGTCCTCTCGGTCGCGCTCATCAACGGCGTCTTCGAGGACATGAATGAGCTGCTGGGCAACGGCGTCTCGCTCTACATCAGCCTCACGCTCCACCCCACGAGCCTGTTCATCTTCTTCATCGGCGGGTTCGTGGCACCGCGCGCCTCGTACATCGTGGGCGGCATCCTCGGCCTGTTGAGCGCGACCGTCTGGACGGCGGTGATGACCATCGCCACCGACACCATGCGCCAGCAGTACGCGGACACGCTGCTGACGGCCAACGCCGAGGGTGAGGTCATCGGCCTGACCAACGAGGCCATCCTGCAGACCTACGGCCTGGGCCTGGTCATCGGCGTCCTTGCCGGCGGCTTCGCCTCCTGGTACCGCCGCTTCCTGCGCAACTCTCAGCAGCGCGCCGCGGCCAACCGCGCGCAGAGGGAGCGTGAGCAGGCCGAGAAGGCCAAGGAGCAGGCACGCGCAGATCGCGAGGCGCTGCGAGCCCAGAAGTACGCGGAACGCGAGACCCGCCGCAAGAGCAGCGGCGGCTAGACGACGTCTCGGCTCGTGGCGATCACGGGGAGCCCCAGCTCGACTGCCGCGTCCCCTTGACGCGGGTGCCGATCGTGCCTGGATGTAGCGCCTGAGCAGCGCCGATGAGTCGGCGAAGACC
>JBFLKP010000139.1:0-7673 GCA_040883225.1 Candidatus Limnocylindrales bacterium
AGCAACCAGCACACCTCGTCGGGATCGGCGAGGGCGAAGTCCGCCCACGTCTGGCGTGCATCGTCCTCGCCCCGGACCACGAAGCCCAGGCCGCGCTCGGCCAGCACCTCGAAGGCATCCTCGTCGGTCACGTCGTCGCCGAGATAGATCGGCAGGTGCTGTTCGTCGTCCAGCCCGAGCTCGTCGATGAGCCACAGCAGGGCCCTGCCCTTGTCCCAATCGATGTCCGGCCGCAGCTCGTGGATGCGCTTGCCGCCGGTGACGCGCAGGCGTGGGTGGTCGGCCGCGACGGCCTCGACGGCGTCGGCGACACGCTCGCGCTCCTCGTCGGGGACCCGCCGGTCGTGCACGGCGATGGCGAAGCGCTTGCGCTCGACCCTCGCCTCCGGCACCTCCCTGAGCGCTTCTCGGCAGGCTGACTCCGCCGACTCCAGCGCTGGCAGGTAGTCCTCCGCCTGCTCGATGCGCCGGCCATCGGGGTCACGCAGCTCGAGGCCGTGGCTGCCGGCGTACCAGATGCCCTCGATGGCGACGAGGCTGCACACGTCGTCGAGGTCGCGGCCGCTCACGATGGCCACCGGTGTCCGGGCGGCCAGCCGCTCGATGGCCGCGCGCGTGGCACCCGGGAGGCGCGCCTTGGCGGGATCGTCGACGATCGGGGTCAGCGTCCCGTCGTAGTCAAGGAAGACGACAGGACGTCGGTCCACGAAGGCGCGACCGAGGTCGTCGGGGACCGAGGGCAGAGCGTCGATGGAGGCGCGGCCGTCCCCCCGCCGCTGCCCGCGTCCGTCGGACCCCATCGGCAGGCCCGCTCCAGGACGCCACAGCCCATCGAGGCTGCTCACGACGACATCGGCGCCCGCATCTCGCAGCGCATCCGCCTGTCCGGTGCGGTCGACGCCGACGACGATCCCGAAGCCACCGGCCCGCCCGGCCTGCACGCCGGCGATGGCATCCTCGATGACGGCCGCGCGTGCGGGCTCGACACCAAGGCGGCTCGCGGCCTCCTCGAACACGGCCGGGTCGGGCTTGCCAGGCAGCCCCAGCTCCGCTGCCACCACACCGTCGACGCGGACGTGGAAGAGGCCCTCGAGCCCGGCTGCCTCGAGCACCGCAGCCATGTTCCGGCTGGCCGAGATGATGGCCACGTGCAGTCCCGCCTCACGCAGCGCCAACACCAGGTCCACCGCCGGCTGGAACGCCTTCGCTCCCTCGGCCTCGAGCCGTTGCAGGAACGCCCGGTTCTTGCGGTTGCCGAGGCCGCAGATGGTCTCGGCCTCGGGAGGATCGCGCGGATCGCCCTCGGGCAGCTCGATGCCACGGGAGCGGAGGAAGTCGCGTACGCCGTCGTAGCGCGGTTTGCCATCGACGTGGGGGCGGTAGTCGGCCTCGATATCGAACGGTTCGAAGGGCTCGCCGGTACGCCGGCTGCGTGCGGCCAGGTACTCATCGAACAGCTGCTTCCAGGCGGCCGCATGGACCGAGGCGGTGTCGGTGATGACTCCGTCCATGTCGAAGATGACCGCGTCGACGCCTGCCGGTCGAGCGAGTGGTCGGTGGGGCGGTGTGCTCTCTGCGTTCAAGGTCTCCTCCTGGTCGGCGCCTCGCTGCGGGCGTACCCCACCGCCGAGACGACGATATCGCGCTCGTTGCGTGGGGCGCCTGTGGACGACCCCGCCGGGGTCCGGGAGCGCTTCGGCATCGGCATCGACTCGGGCATGAGGACCGTCAGCCTCCCTCCTGCTCCATGGCTTCGAAGCCGGAGGTCACGTCCAGCAGCTCCTCGGTGATGGCGGCCTGGCGCACCTGGTGATAGCGCTGCTCGAGCTCGTCGAGACGCTCCTCGATGGTCTGCTCCGCCGAGCGCATGGCGTCGAGCCGGGCGGCATGCTCGCTGGCGAGCGATTCGGCATGCGCGCGATAGAGCGAGGCGAAGACGTACTCGCGCGTGAGGGCCGTCAGCAGGGTACGCGGCTCGAGGTAGGACGTCGGGATCTCGCGAGTGGGCCACGGGCGCCGAGCGAGCGAGCGCAGCCACTCGCCATCGAGCGGGATGAGCTGCGTCACCTCCGGCTTGTGAGTGTGCTCCTCCGCGGGGCGATGGTGGAACATGGTGATGCGCTCGACACCCCGAGCCTGCCACTCGTCGAGCTCGAGCAGCAGCGTCTGGACGCTGCCCACGATGCCCTCGACCGAGCTGGGCATGCGGGCGACCGTCGTGGCGGCCTCGCCGCGCAGCTCGAGCTCGGGGGCCAGATGCGTGCCCAGACACGCGAGGCGTCGGTCGACGTCTGGTGCCCGCGCTCCAAGCCAGTCCGCCGCGAAGGCCGCGATGTCGCGGTTGAAGGGCCCACAGAACCCGCGATCGGTGCCGAAGACGATGAGGCCGATGGGCCGCGCCTCGTCCGAAGGCCCGTCCGACGGGATGGCCATCCCGCGCAGCAGCACGCGGAAGCCCAGCTCCACGGTGCGCACGTAGTGGCCCATGGCCGAGACCGCACGGTCGTATTGGCGGATGGAGGTCGACGACAGCGTCTTCATCGTGCGCACGACCGAGTGGAGCTCCTCGGCCGTCCCGATGCTGCGCTCGAGGGCCTCAGGTGTCTCCATCGCCCTCGTCCTCGTCGCTCTCGACCTCGGTGGCCTCGTCGGCGTCGGCCGTATCATCGGCGAGCCCCTCGATGGCGTCACGCGCCATGTCCCGGAACCGCTCGGCGTCGTCTTCCTCGAAGGCCTCCGCGTCGGTCGCCCGCTCTGCCAGATCCGGCGCTTCCTGCACGGCGGCACGGATGGCCGCTTCGGCGTCGCGCACCTGCCCGGGCTCGAGCTCGTCGAGCAGTCCGGACTTGACGGCCAGCAGGATGGCGATCTGGGAGGCCACGTCCAGGGGATCGTGCTGCGCCTGCTTGAACACCTCGCGCACGCGCCGTCCACGCACGAGGGCCTTGCGACGTTCCTCCTCGAGTCGAGCGCCGTAGCGGCTGAAGCGCTCCAGCTCCTCGAACTTCGAGTACGACAATCGCAGGTCGCCGCCGACCTCCCGGAACGACGGCAGCTGGGCCTTGCCGCCGACACGCGAGACCGAGAGCCCCACGTCCACGGCCGGCAGCACGCCCAGGCGGAACAGTCGCGGAGAGAGGAAGATCTGCCCGTCGGTGATGGAGATGAGGTTGGTGGGGATATAGGCCGAGATGTTCTGGGCCTGCGTCTCCACGATGGGCAGCGCGGTGATGGAGCCGCCACCGAGGTCGTCGGACAGATGCGTGGCCCGCTCCAGCAGCCGCGAGTGGATGTAGAAGATGTCGCCGGGGAAGGCCTCGCGGCCGGGTGGACGCCGCAGCAGCAGCGAGATCTCGCGGTAGGCGCGTGCGTGGCGGGTGAGGTCGTCGAAGACGACGAGGGTATCGCGGCCCTGCTGCATGAAGTGCTCGGCGATGCTCATCGCGGCGTATGGGGCGATGAAGCGCAGGCCTGCCGGGTCGGCACCGGTGGTGGCGATGACGATGGTGCGCTCGAGCGCGCCGCGATCCCGCAGCTCGGCGACCGCCTGCGCGACCGAGGAGCTGCGCTGACCGATGGCGCAGTAGATGCTGAGGACATCCTCGTCCTGCTGGTTGAGGACAGTGTCGATGGCGATCGTCGACTTGCCGGTACGACGGTCGCCCACGATGAGCTCGCGCTGCCCTCGGCCGATGGGGATCATGGCGTCGATGACCTTGATGCCCGTCTGCAGCGGCACGCTCACCGGGGCTCGGTCGAGAAGGTCAGGGGCCGGCCGCTCGATCGGCAGGCGGCTCGAGACCTCGAGCTCCGGCCCGCCGTCGCGCACGCGCCCGGCAGGGTCCAGGACCCGCCCCAGCAGCGGCTCGCCCACGGGCACGTCCATGACCCGCCCGGTGCGGCGCACGGCATCGCCGGCATCGAGCCCGCTGGTCTTGTCGAGCAGGACCACCCCGACCCGCTCGTCGTCGAGGTCGAGGGTCATGCCCAGGCGCGAACCTGGGAAGCGCACCAGCTCCTCGGAGGCCACGCCGGGCAGGCCGCTGACCTGGGCCACGCCGTGGGAGATGCGCTCCAGCCGCCCCACCTCGCGTCGCTGCAGCGTCCCCGAGACGGCGTCCACGTCCACACGGGCGTCCGCCAGCGTCGCATCGAGCTGCGCGAGCAGGTCCTCGGTGAGTGGCCGCGGCTCCGTGCTCGCGGTCCCGTCAGCCTGCGGCGGCACCAGCACCCTCCTCTTCCTGTCGGCCACCGATGGTGCCCCGCAACGATTCGCCGACCTCCTCGAGGTAACCGTCGACGGTCCACCCGAAGGCACGGCCACCGACCTGGATCTCGAGTCCGCCGATGAGCCCGTCGTCCCGACGGAAGTCGACATCCACGTCCTCCTCGGCGAGGTCGTGGACGAGCCGCCGCAGCCGGTCGCGCTCATCATCATCGAGCTCGGCCGCGCTCACCACGACCGGCTGACCGTCGTCGCTGATCCAGCCTCTGAGCTCGTCGCGCTCGTCCGGCTCGAGAGCCTCGATGCGGCGCTCGAAGATGTCGAGGTACCGGTCCCGTAGCTCGGCATCGGCAAGGTCCGCGAGCACCCGGCGGGTCAGGGCCAGGACCTGCTCCCCGACCTGCGTCCGGATGCGGTGCATCATCTGCTCGCGCTCGTCCGCGAGCGCCTGGCGCCAGCGGTCGCGCTGCTCCTCGACCTCGCCCCGAGCCTCCTCGATGAGCTCCTGGCGCCGCTCCCTGGCATCTTCGCGGGCCTCCGCCAGGCGATCCTCTCGCTCACGCTCGATGTCGGCGAGTCGGCGCTCCAGCTCGCGGCTCTTCTCCTCGGCCTCCTCCTGTTCCTCGTGTGCCTGATCGCGCATCTCGGCCAGGCGCGCCTGGCGCTCGTCCATGTGCCCGACGATGCGATCGAACAGCACGAACTTGAGGGCCACCAGGAGGATGGCGAAGTTGATGATCTGGACGATGAGGGTGAATGGGTCGATGAGCATGTCTGCCGTCCTCCGCCCTCATCCGCCCGAGAACGGGTTCACGAAGAGCACGATCATGGCGATGACGAACGCGTAGATCGCGACCGACTCGATCATGGCCAGACCCACGAAGAGGGTCCGCGTGATGGTCCCCGACTCGTCGGGCTGCTGTGCCAGCGAACGCAGCGCCTCCGCCACCGAGCGCCCCTCGGCGAGCGACGGGCCGATGCCGCCGATGGCGATGGTGATGCCGGCGGTGAAGATGGAGACGACGGCGATCCAGGTGTCGTCGGACATGCTCAGTCCTCCTCTTGGGTGTGGGTCGGCTCCGACGACTCGCCTTCGCTCGTCGGTTCGGAGGTGGCTTCCTCGCTGGCCTCCATACCGGAGGCGATGTAGACGGTCGCGAGGACGGCGAAGATGTAGGCCTGGATGACGCCGGTCAGCAGCCCCAGCGCCTCGAGCAGGACGGGGAACAGGAGCGGGACGACGAGCAGGAGGATGGCGACGACCATCTCGCCGCTCATCATGTTGCCGAAGAGGCGGACGGCCAACGCGAGGGTGCGCGAGAGCTCGCTGATGATGCGGAACGGCAGCATGATGGGGGTCGGCTCGATGTAATGGCGCAGGTACGTCCCGACGCCGACGATGGCGATGCCGTAGGCCGGCACCGCGAAGAAGACCACGATGGCCAGTGCCGCGGTGGTCGAGAGCGATGCCGTGGGAGGCTGCCAGCCGGGCACGATGGCGAGGACGTTGGCCAGTCCGATGAACAGCACGAGGGTGCCGCTGAACGGCAGGACAAGGTCGGTCCGCGAGCCGGCGATCTCGCCCACCTGCTGTCGGGTGTAGCCGACCGCGGCCTCAAGCAGCATCTGTGGTCGCGAAGCCTCGGCCTCGGGCGTGAGTCGCCGGGTGATGAACCAGGCGGGCACGATGAGCAAGCCCATCAGCAGCCAGGTGAAGGCGATGGTGGCATTGAGGGTCAGCGGCCCGAGCTCGAGGAGGACCGCCGTATCGGGCGTCAGCTGCGGTGTCTCCACGGCCTACTCCCCCGTGACCGTGGTGGGTGTTCGAGTGCCGAGCCAGACGGTCACGAAGCGGGCCGACACGAATAGTCCGAAGCCGATGGCGAACGCCGGCAGGCTCTCGCGCGCGAGCAGCACGAAGGCGGCCACGACGATGGTGGCGCGCACGGCGAAGCTGGCCACCACCAGAAGGCCTGGATGCGACGAGCGCGGCAGCATGCGCACGGTGAGCGCGAGCCCACCGAGGGAGACAGCACTGAGGGCCGCGCCCGCCAGCAGGCCGAGGAGAAGCTCGCTCGTCATCGGCATCGTCGCGCTCCCTGCCCGCTCATCGGCCCAGGCCCTCTCGCCGCACCCAGCCGCCCGCGACGGCGATGCCGACCACGAGCCCCAGCAGCAACAGCGTGAGGGTCCATGAGATCGAGCCGCTGGGAGCGGCCTCGTCCAGCCAGCGTCCGACGAAGAGACCGATGAGCGTGGGCACGACGATCGACCAGCCCACGATGCCGATGGCGCGCATCCACAGCAGCACGTTCGCCGGCCGCGCGCTGGCTGCGCGGTGCCGCTCGGCCTTGCGGGAGGCACGGCGCGCGAAGGCCTCCTGCTCCTGCTGGGGCGTGGGTCGGCGGGGCGCCGTCGGGTCAGCCACGGTGGTGCATCTCCTGGAACTCCACCAGTCGGTCGACGATGCTCGAGCTCATGTGGTCGAGCGCGGTGCGGGAGCGGCGGTCCTGCTCTGCCTCGTGCGAGAAGTGCTCATGGATGGTCTCGAGCAGGCTCTCGGCATCCACGCCCACGACGACGTTGGGTGAAGAGACGATGACGTCGTCGCCGACCTTCGCGAGCGTGCCGCCGTCCACCGCCAGCGCCACCTCTGCGCCGTCCTCACGAGTGAAGGAGAGGATCCCCTGGGCCAGCGTGGTGACGATATCGATGTGACGCGGCAGGAGCGTGAATGATCCCACCGGATGGGGAGCCTCGCCGCGGACGCGGCTGACCTGCTCGTTGACCGCCACCGCCGACGGGCGCAAGACACGGAGCTTCATGCGGCCTCCTCCGGCTCCGCACCACCATCGGCGTCCTCGTCGCCGTGATCGGCCTCGGCGAGGCTGCCGATCATGTAGAGGTCGTCCTCGGAGACGTCGGCGAGCTCGTCGCCGATGATGCGCTCGACGTCGTCGAGCACGTCCTCGAGGTCGACCGAGCGGCCCTCCTGGCCGGTGAAGGCCTCGGTCACGAAGAACGGCTGGGTCAGGTAGCGCTCCAGCTTGCGCGCGCGCCGGACCGTGTCCTGGTCCTCGCGTCCGAGCTCCTCCATGCCCAGCATGGCGATGATGTCCTTGAGCTCGTCGTAGCTCGCGAGCGTTCGGCGGACCTCGCGTGCGAGCTGATAGTGGCGCTCTCCCACGATGTGCGGGGTCAGCATCGTCGAGTCGGACTCCAGGGGATCGATGGCCGGGTACAGGCCCTGCGAGGAGCGCTCGCGCGAGAGCACGATGGATGCCGAGAGGTGGCCGAACGTGTGGACCGCGGCCGGGTCGGTGAAGTCATCGGCGGGGACGTAGACCGCCTGGATGGAGGTGATGGCGCCGTTGCGCGTGGAGGAGATGCGCTCCTCGAGCTCGGAGAGCTCGGTCGCGAGCGTGGGCTGGTAGCCGAGTCGCGAGGG
>JBFLKP010000140.1:0-34996 GCA_040883225.1 Candidatus Limnocylindrales bacterium
AGGACCTCGTCGATGAGGTCCTTCGCGCACGCCTGCTGGCGGCCGTGCCGGAGGGGTTGGCCATCATCGCCGGGTCGGTCGCCATCGAACGTGGTGCTGGGACCGCGGATGGAGCCGATGTGACGTTCGACGGCTCCGCGTCGGGACGGGCGCTGGCCGAGATCGACCCCGATGCGCTGCTCGATCGGATCGCTGGTCTGACGATTTCCGATGCTCGGGCCATACTGGAGGAGCTCGGGACGGCGACCGTGAACGTCTGGCCCGGGTTCATCGGCGATCTGCCGAACGACCGCCAACGCATCACGCTGGATGTCGACGAGGCATCCGCCACGGAGTGAGCCATCCATCTCGATGACGATCGACCCGCCCCCCCGCGCGCCGAGGTGCCCGTGACCGTGCTCCTGGGCATCGACCTGGGCGACCGCCGCATCGGCGTCGCCACCGCCGATACCGACACCGGTTCGGTGAGGCCGCTGCTGACCCTGCGCCGCGGCACGCCTGCCGCGGATGCCGCGACCTTGCGCCGCATCAGCCGCGAACGCCGGGTCGACGAGCTCGTCGTCGGTCTGCCGCTCCATCGTGACGGGCGCGAGAGCGAGCAGTCCCGGCGCACGCGCGCCTGGGTCGAGGAGGTCGGTTCGCTCGTGGGCCTGCCCGTCACCCTGCGCGACGAGCGCCTCACCAGCCAGTCCGCGGAGGGGCGCATGGGCCTGGCACCGCGAGGACGTTCTGGCGGCGCGCCGTCGGCCCGTGCACGCCACGCCTGGCGCGCGCGCATCGATCGCGAGGCAGCCGCGGACATCCTGCAGCGAGAGCTTGACGCACGAACCACTTCGGAGGTCACCACGTGAGCGGACCCGGACCGCAGGGCGGCAACGGCCGCGTCGGCATCGTCGAGAACTGGGAGCTGCGCCAAGGCAAGCAGCAGGACGCCAACTCGGGCGCCTTCAAGGGCATCGCCTTCGTGGCCGTGGCCCTCGTGCTCATCGTCGTCGGCGGCTGGTACGCGGCCCGTCCCATGGTCGGCCCGGCCGTGGAGGGGATCTTCGAGGACAACCCCGGGATCGTCGGCGTGCCCCTGGTCTCGGACCTGCTGGCGGCCGAGTTCGGCGATCGCATCGACACCCCCGCCGCGGGCGGCAATGTGGAGGCTGAGTTCGTCGTCGGCAGCGACATCGCTCCGGGTACGGCTCTCGACGTCGTGCAGGCCGACCTCGTGGAGCAGGGCCTGCTCGACGACGAGGCGGCGTTCCGCTACGCCATGGCGCGCGACAGCGTGGACGAGCTCATCCGCCCCGGCACCTTCACCCTGACGCCGCCCATCACGCCGGCCAGCATCGCGGACCGCCTCGCGCTGCCGCCCGACCCGCCCACGCCCGTGGTCGCGCTGGACATGCGCGTCCAGCGGCGCCTCGAGCAGACCGTGGCCTACCTGCAGCAGGAGGTCGAGGACCCGGAGGTCGCCCTCGAGCTCGACCCCAACGAGTTCAAGCGGCTCGCTCGCAACCCCACCAACAAGCTGCGCAACGACTACCCGTTCCTCTCCACGCTGCCCAAGGGCAACACGCTCGAGGGCTACCTCTATCCGGGCACCTACGAGGTGGAGGTGGACATCACCGCGGAGGAGCTGCTGCGCCTGATGCTCGACAAGTGGGACGAGCGCATGAGCAAGTACGTGCGCCAGGCCAACAACAAGGGCGTGGACTTCTACGAGGCGCTCACCATCGCCAGCCTCGTCGAGCGTGAGGCCAGGGCCGACAAGGACCGGCGCAAGATCGCCGGCGTCTACTGGAACCGACTCGATCCCAAGCTGGCCAAGAAGGCCGGGACCAATGGTCTGCTGCAAGCCGACCCGACCGTGGTCTACGCCACCGACTCCATGGCCCTGGAGGACATCGGGCTCAAGGACTGGGACGAGTACGTCTTCTGGGACCTGCTCGGCCTCGCCGACTACAGCACCGTGGATGTGGACGCCAAGTACGCGTCCTACCAGACGTATCAGAATCCCGGCCTGCCCGACTCGCCCATCGTGACGCCGGCAGCCCCGTCGATGGAGGCGGCCCTCAACCCGGCCACCAGGGGAGGGAACATGTTCTTCTACGCCTGCCCGGACTCGACGACGCACAAGTTCGCCAAGAACGCGAACAAGCACCTGCGCAACATCAACAGCTGCGAGTAGCGACGGCTGGAACGAGCGCCGGCGGGTGTCCGGCGCGAGCTAGGGAGAGCGACGACCACCATGATCTCAGTCGGAGACCTGCGCCGCGGCATCGTCATCGAGCTCGACGATGAGCTCTGGCAGATCCTCGAGTACCACCACATCAAGAACGCTCGAGGCTCGGCTCAGATCCGCATCAAGCTCAAGAACGTCAAGCGCGGCGCGACCGTGGAGAAGACCTTCCAGGCCACGGCCAAGTGGCCGCGGGCCATCCTCGACACTCGCCCGGTGCAGTTCCTCTACCAGGACGGATCCGACTACCACTTCATGGAGGACGAGACCTTCGAGCAGTTCCACCTGACCTCGGAGGAGCTGGGCGAGAAGACCCAGTACCTCATCGAGGGCATGACCGTGGACCGCACCACCTACGAGGGCGAGACCATCGGCGTGGAGCTGCCGATCTCGGTGGAGCTGAAGGTGACCGAGACCGAACCGGGCTTCGCGGGTGACACGCAGTCGGGCGCGAAGAAGCCGGCCACGCTGGAGTCCGGTCTCGTGGTGCAGGTGCCGATCTTCATCGAGGAGGGCGACACCATCAAGGTCGATACCCGCACCGGGGAGTACCAGACCCGCGTCTAGCGGTACTCATGGAGCCACGCGGCCTCTGGGACGATCCGCCTCCGCTGCCCGAGCCGTCCGACCACGGAGTCACTCGCGAGCCGGAGGCCCCGGCTGGTCCGACCGTGCTGTCGGTGGCCGCGGTCAACCGCATCGTCCGCGACAGCCTTCGACGACAGCCGCGCCTCAACCCGTTGTGGGTCGAGGGTGAGATCGGCAGCGTCTCGGTCAGTGCTGCCGGCCATGCCTACTTCACGCTCAAGGACGAGCGCTCCCAGCTGCGCTGCGTCGTCTTTCGAGAGGAGCGTCTGGCGCTGCCGCTGGAGCCTCGGACCGGCATCCGCGTCGTGGCCCAGGGGCGGGTGGACGTCTTCGAGCAGCAGGGGGCATACCAGCTCTACGTCGAGTCACTGCAGCCGGCCGGCGTCGGCGACCTGGCCCAGCGCTACGAGGCCCTCAAGGTCCAGCTGCAAGCGGAGGGCCTCTTCGATGCCTCGCGCAAGCGTCCGCTACCGGCATGGCCGCGGACGATCGGCGTGGTCACCTCGCTCAGCGGCGCCGTGCTCCACGACATCCGTCGCGTCATCGCTCGCCGCTGGCCGTCGGCACGGCTGCTGGTGAGCGCGTGCAAGGTCCAAGGCCAGGGCGCCGAGCGGTCGATCGTACGCGCCCTTGGTCGCGTGGGTCGCTGGACCGACCCCACCACCGGCCGCGCGGTCGACCTCGTCATCGTCGCCCGCGGCGGTGGCTCGCTGGAGGACCTCTGGGCCTTCAACGACGAGTCGGTCGTGCGCGCCATCGCCACGCACCCACGGCCGGTCATCGTGGGCGTGGGCCACGAGACCGATGTGACGCTGTCGGAGTTCGCTGCCGACCGCCGGGCGGCCACACCCTCGGTCGCCGCAGAGCTGGCCGTGCCCGACGGCGCCGGCCAGCGCCAGCAGCTGGGCGCGCTGCAGAGCGCGTTGGCCGTCAGCGCACGACGACGGATCGGCACCACCCGGGCAGCCCTCGAGGCCGAGCGTCGAGCGCTCGAGACCTTCCGTCCCGGCGCCTACCTCACCACCCAGCGCGAGACGACCGGGCTGCTGCTCGATCGCGCCACGCGAGCAGTGGAAGGGCGGCTGGCCGGCGCTCGCGCGGTCGTCGACCGCAGCGGCGACCGACTGCCGGGCCTCCTGCGCGCGCGGACCGCCCTCGCCCGGGCCGAGCTCACGAGGAGCGCTGCCGGCCTGGGTGCCCTGAACCCCTTCGCCACCCTCGAGCGCGGCTACGCCATCGTGCGCACGCCGCAGGGCCGGGTGGTGGTGGACAGCAGCCAGGCGTCGGCCGGAGACACGCTGGAGGTGCGTCTCGCGGCAGGCGCGTTGGACGTTTCGGTCGAAGCCGTGCGAGACTCCGGAACGTGACAGAGACACCTGTGCCCGCTGGCGCCGTGACGCCGGGCGGCAACGACGACATCGCCGCCATGTCCTTCGACAAGGCGCTCGACGAGCTGCGCGCCGTGGTCGCCCGGCTGGAGGAAGGCGGACTGCCGCTGGAGGAGTCCATCACGCTGTACGAGCGCGGCGCTGCGCTCCACGAGCACTGCGGCACGCTCCTGGACTCGGCCGAGCTCCGCGTGCAACGCCTGGTGGACGGGGCCGGCGGCAGCGCTCCGCGCGTGATGGACCTGCGCCCAGACGACGGGGACGACCTGTAGCCGTGGTCACGCTGCGCGACCTCCACGGGCCGGAGGAGCTCAAGGACATCAGCCATGCCGAAGCTCGGGCCCTGTGCAACGAGATCCGAGGCGAGATCATCGACACCGTCTCCGCCACCGGCGGGCATCTGGGCTCGTCGCTGGGTGTGGTCGAGCTGACCGTCGCGCTCCACCGCATCCTCTCGAGCCCCACCGACCGTCTCGTCTGGGACACCGGCCACCAGGCCTACGCGCACAAGCTGCTCACGGGTCGCCTGGCTCGCTTCGATACGCTCCGTCAGCTGGGCGGCGTGGGTGGGTTCCCCCGCCGCTCCGAGAGCGAGCATGACGTCATGGACGGCGGGCACGCCGGCACTGGCATCTCCATCGCCGAGGGGCTGGCGCTGGCGCGCGACGCCCGCGGCAGCGGTGAGCGCATCGCCGTGGTCGTGGGTGACGCGGCGCTCATGAGCGGGCTCTCGCTCGAGGCGCTCAACGACATCGGCCACCGCAAGACGCGCATGCTCATCCTGCTCAACGACAACGAGATGAGCATCAGCCCCTCGGTCGGCGCCGTCAGCCAGTACCTCTCGCGCATCAAGCTCTCCAGCCAGTGGCGTCGCTCCAAGCGACGCTTCGACAGCGACATCGCGCGCATCCCGCGCATCGGCTCGTTCCTGCTCGAGTGGTCTCGCCGCGTGCGCCACGCGGTCGTCGACCTGAGCCAGCCCGGGCGGCTCTTCGAGGACCTCGGCGTGACCTACGTCGGCCCCGTGCCCGGCCACGACCTGGTGGCCCTCGACAGCGTGCTGCGCAAGGCCCTGGAGCACGAGGACGGGCCCATCATGGTCCACGTGCGCACACGCAAGGGCTACGGCTACCGGCCCGCCGAGACGGACAAGGTCGGCTTCCACGGCGCGGCGTTGCCGCCGATGCCGGACCTCGCGCCCATCACCGCTGCCGCCAACGGCAGCAACCCGCCCGACGGTGACGCCACGCCCACGGCCGAGGAGCGACAGCGACGCAAGGCGCCCAACTACACCGCCGTCATGTCCGAGGAGCTCGTGCGCATCGCCGAGGAGGACGAGCGCGTGGTGGCCATCACCGCGGGCATGCCCACCGGCACCGGCGTGGCCGCCTTCGGCCAGCGCTTCCCTCACCGCACCTACGACGTGGGGATCGCCGAGCAGCACGCCATGACCATGGCCGCCGGCCTCGCGCTGGCCGGTCAACGGCCCTTCGTGGCGCTCTACTCCACGTTCCTGCAGCGCGCCTTCGACCAGGTCGTCCACGACGTCTGCCAGAACGATGCGGCCGTGGTCATCGGCATCGACCGGGCCGGCCTCGTGGGCGAGGACGGCACCAGCCACCAGGGCATGTTCACGCTGTCCGCGCTGCGCCAGCTGCCCAATCTCGTGCTCGCCGCGCCTCGCGACGAGCAGCTGCTGCGAAGCCTCCTGCGCACGGCGTTCGCCCAGGAGCACCCGTTCGCGCTGCAGTATCCGCGCGACGCCGGCTTCGGCCTCGCGCCCGAGGAACCCTCGCTCATCGAGGTCGGGCGTGGTGAGGTGCTGCGCGAGGGCACGGACATCGTCATCATCGGCCTCGGACCCATCATCGACCGCGGTCTCGCCGCCGCCGCTGAGCTGGAGTCCGAAGGTTGGTCGGTCGGCGTCGTGGACGCTCGCTTCGCCCGCCCCATCGACCGTGAGCTCATCCTCGAGCAGGCCGCCAAGGCCCGCCTGCTGGTGACGCTCGAAGAGAGCGTGCTGCCGGGCGGCTTCGGTTCCGCGGTGCTGGAGGTGCTGGCCGACGCAGACGACCCCGCGGCTCGGGTGCCGCTCAAGCGGATCGGCCTGCCGGACGGCCGTTTCGTCGACCACGGCTCCGTCAGCGACCTGCGCAAGCTGGTGCGCATCGATACCCCCGGCATCAAGGAGCAGATCGACGTGGCCATCGCCGCCCATGGCCTCCGCCCCGCAGGTGTCGCCGTCGAGGCCTGAACGCCTGAACGCTCCCAAGCCCCGCAAGGTCCGCCTCGACCAGCTCCTCGTCGAGCGCGGTCTCGTACCCACGCGCAGCCGAGCCCAGGCGCTGCTGCTGGCCGGTCAGGTCCGCGTGGGTGCGGGCGATGGCGCTCGACGCGACCGGCGACCCGGCGAGCCGGTGGCAGCTGACATCGCCATCGAGCTCGTGGCCGGCCCACGCTACGTCTCGCGGGGAGGGGAGAAGCTGGCCGGTGCCCTCGATGCCTTCGGCCTTGACCCCAGCGGACGGATCTGTCTCGACGTCGGCGCCTCCACCGGCGGCTTCACCGACTGCCTGCTGCAGCGCGGCGCGGCACGGGTCTATGCGCTCGACGTGGGACGCGGTCAGCTCGCGGAGTCGCTTCGTCAGGACGAGCGCGTCATCGGCATGGAGCGGACCCACGCCGCCCGGCTGGACCCTGGCTCGGTCGACCCGCTCGCGCTCCCGGAACGCGTGGACCTCGTCGTCGCCGACGTGTCCTTCATCTCGCTGACGCGCCTGCTGCGCGGTATGGCCGCACATGCGAAGCCGGGTGGTGACATCCTGCCCATGGTGAAACCACAATTCGAGCTCAGCCCCGCCCAGGTCCCCAAGGGCGTCGTGCGCGACCCGGCAGCCCGCCACGAAGCCGTCCTGCGCGTGCGCGACCACGCCGTGCAGCTGGGCCTGGAGGTCGTGGCCGAGGCCGAGTCGGTGCTGGTGGGGCCCAGCGGCAACCACGAGTTCTTCCTGCATCTGCGGGTGCCCGGGGAAGCTGCGGCATGAAGCGGATCGGCTTCGCCTTCAACCCCACCTCCGCTGACGCGCTCGAGCTGCGCGAACATGGGCTGGCCTGGTGCGCCGCGAGCGACATCGAGGCCTGGGCCCTGCCCTCGGACCAGACCCCTTCCGACCCGGGCCTGCTGGAGGCGACCGAGGCCATCGTCGTCCTCGGCGGCGACGGCACGTTCCTGCGGGCGGCGCACGTGGTTGCCGACGTCGGGGTACCGCTGGTGGGCGTCAACCTCGGCAAGGTGGGCTTCCTCTCGAAGGTCGAGAACCACGCCCTCGAGGACCTGCTGGGCCAGCTGCAGGCCGGCGACTACGAGCTCGAGCCACGGTTGATGCTGCAGGTCCGCGTCCACGATGCTGCGGGTAACGAGGTCGGAGAGCCGCACGTCGCGCTCAACGAGGCGGCCGTGGTGCGCGGCGGCCGGGTCCAGGTCATGCGCCTGCAGGTCGACGTCGGCGACTCGCGCATGGCCACCTACACCTCCGATGGCGTGGTCGTCGCCTCGCCGACCGGCTCCACCGGCTACAGCTTCAGCGCCGGAGGACCGATCATCGAGCCCACCAGCCGCAACCTCGTGGTCACGCCGATCGCGGCCTACCTCACGCCGCTGCGCTCGAGCGTGGTCGGTCCGCAACACGCCGTGACCGTCACCGTCGAGGCCGCCCACGACTGCCTGCTCAGCATCGACGGTCGCATCGATGTGCCCCTCGAGGTCGGCAGCCAGGTCGAGGTCGCGGCCCGCGAGAAGCCCATCACCTTCCTCCAGCCGCGAGGGGCACTGCCGTTCTGGGACCTGCTGCGCCAGAAGGCCACGCTCCTGCCCGGCTGACGATGGCTGCCACCACGTCCGGGTCGACCGCGGTGGCGGTGCCCCGCGATCTCGTCGTGGCCGTGGAGTCCTATGCCGACTACCTGCGTGTCGAGCGCGGGCTGGCCGCCGCCACCATCCGCGCATACGAGAGCGACCTGCGCCTGTTCGGTCGTGACGCGCCGGGTATCGAGCGGTGGGCGATCTCGCCCGAGCCGGCCCGTGACTACCTCGGTGCCATGACCCGCCCACCGCGGGTGCTGCGTCCCACGAGCCTGCGTCGCAAGGCCGCCTCGATCCGCGCCTTCTACCGCTTCTGCTACGCGGAGGAGCTCATCGAGGCCGACATCGCCGCGCTCATCGACCTGCCTCGCCAGATGCAGCGCCTGCCCGACACGCTCGATCGCCACGAGGTGGAGTCGCTCATCGAGGCCACGGCCGGGGAGGGCACCAGGGCCCTGCGCGATCGTGCCCTGCTGGAGCTGTTGTATGCCTCGGGCTTGCGCGTCAGCGAGGCCATCGGCCTCCACCGTGGGGACCTTTACGCGGGCGGCTTCGTGCGCGTCATCGGCAAGGGCGACAAGGAGCGGCTGGTGCCGGTCGGGGATATCGCGCGGGCAGCGATCGAGACCTATCTCGCAGCGCGCGACGAGGGCCGCGAGGGCGTCGATCCGCCGGCGCTCGCGGCCGAGCCGCTGTTCACCTCCGTCCGCAACCGGCGGCTCGATCGCATGTCCGCCTGGCGTATCCTGCGGGCCGCCGCCACGAGGGCCGGGCTGGCCGGGCGTGTCACGCCGCACACGTTGCGGCATAGTTTCGCCACGCACCTGCTCGAGGGCGGGGCGGATCTGCGCGTGGTCCAGGAGCTGCTGGGTCACGCCAGCATCACCACCACACAGCTGTACACGCATATCACCGGAGAACGCATCCGGCAGGTCTACGCGCGGGCCCACCCGCGCGCCTGAAAGGGAAGGAGACAGATGGGGACCTACGCCGAATCCCTGCTGACGCCCGACGAACGGGTCATGCGGCGGGAACGCCAGCATCCGATCGCGCTCGTCCTCGACAGCTGGATGGCCATCATCCTGTGGGCCATCACGGCCGTGCTCATCGTCGCCCGGGTCATCGTGCCCGACGAGTTCCTGGGCCGGAACCTCTTCGGCTCCGACACGTGGCTGGGCTCGGCCGCCATGGCGCTGACGCTGCTGACGCTGCTCGGGGGCATCGCCGTCGTGGCCATCCGCTGGTGGTGGTGGCGGACGCAGGAGTTCATCGTCACCAACTACCGGCTGGTGCTCGCTTGGGGCGTCATCAACAAGACGGCCTCCGACAGCTCTCTGGAAAAGATCAACGATGCGCAGCTGGAGATCAGCTGGCTCGGTCGCATCCTCGACTACGGCCATCTCGAGGTGCTCACCGCGGCACCCATCCAGGGCGCGGACATGCTCCACCGCCTGAACCACGCCAAGGACTTCAAGAAGGCCATGATGACGGCCAAGCACGACCTGCAGTCGAACGGAGGCAGTGATGGCGAGGACTACCGCAGCTCCGCACGCCCCACGCCGGCGCCGGCCGCGGCCCCTCCGACACCGACGCCCGCTGCCGCCACGACCTCGCGCATCGACGTCTCCGGCGGTGACGACCCGAACCGCGCCGACACCCCCGACGAGGTCAGCGCCGTGCTCTCCGAGCTGGCCAGGCTGCGCGACGCGGGAACCATCAGCCACGAGGAGTACGAGGCCAAGAAGTCGGAGCTCCTCGGCCGCCTGTGATCGACCGGACTGACGCCTGATGGAGCTCGACCCCCAGGCCATCTTCTCGGCCTTCCTCGTCGTGGCCACGATGCTGCTGGTGGGCTTCCCCGTCCACGAGGGTCTGCACGCCTGGACGGCCATGAAGCTGGGCGACAACACGGCACGCTGGATGGGTCGGGTCACGCTCGATCCTCGTGCGCACCTCGATCAGATGGGCGCGCTCGTCCTGGGCATCACCGCGGTCTTCAGCGCAGCCGGCGGCGGCATCCTCTTCGGCTGGGCCAAGCCCACCCCCGTCAACCCCATCAACATGCGCCACGGCCGCCAGGGCCACGCGCTCGTCGCCTTCGCGGGACCGGCCAGCAACCTGGTCGTGGCCGCGATCGTGGCGGTGCCGCTGCGCCTGATCATCGGCAACGACGACTGGCTGCGTTCGGTGCTCTCGACCCCCGTGCTGAGCATGTTCCTGGACGCGGCGCTGCTGCTGCTCTCGCTGAACATCCTGCTCTTCATCTTCAACCTGCTGCCGGTCCCACCGCTCGACGGCTGGAGCGTGCTCAAGGGCATCGTGCCGCAGCAGGCGGCACGGCGGATGTCCGAGCTCGAGATCCAGTACGCGAACGTCATCCCCATGATCTTCTTCGGGCTCATCATCATCATCTTCCTCACCGGCGGCTCCTTCCTGGGCCCCCTCATCTTCGGCATCCGCGACTTCCTGCTGGGGATCTAGCGATGAGCTGGTGGGCGACGAAGGTGCGTCAGGCCCGGCGACACCTGTTCGGGCGGGTCAGCGAGCGGGAGCGAGACGGCCTGGTGGCCTGGCTGGACCAGCCGCAGCTGGAGCTCTTCGACCGCATGCACCCGGCCGACCAGCGCCACGGGCTCGACGTCGCCATCGCCCTCCGCGCCGATGGCCACGACGACCCCGAGCTGCTCCATGCGGCGCTCTTCCATGACTGCTCCAAGGGCCCCCACACGCGCCTGGCCCATCGCGTCGCGTGGTCCCTCGGCGAGCGCTACGGTGAGGGCGTGACCGACGGCCTCGCTCGGCTGCCGGGGTTCAGCGCCGCCTTCGACCGGCTGCGGACGCACGCCGAGGACTCGGCGCGGCTCGCGCTCGGAGCCGGCTGCAGCGAGCGCACCGCCGAGCTCATCCGGCACCAGTCCGACCCGCTCGACCCGGACGCCGGGGTGGCGCTCCGACTCGCGGATGAGGCATCCTGAAGGCGTGGAGAGGGACGCCCGTGACTGAGACCATCGCCGGCCCGGCCCAGCGCGCATCCGCGCCGGCCGGGGCCACCCAGCCCGGGGGGCACGTCTTCCCGCCGCTGCGCCACCCCGCCCGGGGCGAGACCACTGTGCGCTTCGCCGACACCGACCATCCCGATCGGGCCGCCCACGTGGCGGTCGAGGGCTACGAGGGTCCGCTGGGCCTCCTCCTCGGCCTCATCGAGCAGCGCGAGCTGGACATCCTCGAGGTGCCGTTGGGCGATCTCGCGGGCGCCTACCTCGAGGCCCTCGCATCGCTCGACGAGCAGCAGATGTCGCACATCAGCTCCTTCGTCACCGTGGCCAGCCAGCTCATCCTCATCAAGAGCCGGGCCATCCTGCCGCGCCCACCGGTGGTGGCCATCCCCGTCGAGGAGGGACCGGACCCCGAGGCCGCCCTGCGCGAGCGGCTCATCCTCTACCGCCTCTACCGCGACGCCGGTCGTGACCTGCGCGGTCGCCTCGAGAGCGGCTGGGAGGTCTTCCGCCGCGAGCCCATCGCCGCGGTCGCCTCGGCCAAGGCCGGATCCCGGCCCGACGAAGGCCCGCCGCTCGACCCGTCGGTGCTGGTGACGGCCCTCACCTCCGCGCTGCACAAGGTGCCGCCCCCTCCGCCGCCCCCCGACGTGGTGCCCCGCCTCATCACGCTCGAAGAGCGCGCCGCCATCATCCGCACGGCCCTCACCGACACGCCCGTGGTCCTGCTCCAGGATCTGCTCGATGATCTCGAGGACCGCGTCGTGGTGGCCGTCACCTTCCTGGCCATGCTCGAGCTGGTCAAGGGCCGCGAGCTCCTGGTCGAGCAGGAGGAGCCGTTCGGACCCATCGTCTGCCGCTCGACCACGGCGCGAGCATGAACGAGCCCGACGTCGTCCCGGTCGGACCCGGACCCGAAGAGGATGAGCAGATCGCCCAGCTCGACGTGGAGATCACGCCCGATGCGGTAGGGATCACGTCCGATGCGGTAGAGGTCGCGGACGACGAGGGCGGACGCGCCAGCGTGACCGATCTCGAGGCGCTGCTCTTCGTGGCCGAGCGGCCGCTGACGCGACAGGAGCTGCGCACCGTGGCGCGCCTCAGTGCCGAAGAGGTCGATGAGCGACTCGGGGACCTCGAGGTCCAACTGCGCGATCGTGGCATCCGGCTCGTGCATCAGGGCGACCGCGTGATGCTGGGGACCTCGCCCGAGAGCGGCGCGCTCATCGCCCGCTACCTCGGCGCTGACGCCGTGCGCCTCTCGCCCGCCGCGCTCGAGACGCTGGCCATCGTGGCCTACCGGCAGCCGGTCACGCGCGGCGTCATCGAGCGCATCCGCGGCGTCGACTCGGGCCATGTGGTGCGTGGCCTGCTCCATCGTCGCCTCATCCACGAGCAGGGTCGGGCCGAGACGCCCGGCCGGCCCATCCTCTACGGCACGAGCATGGAGTTCATGGAGCGCTTCGGCCTGACCTCGCTCGAGGACCTGCCACCGCTCGAGGCCGAGATCGCCGCCCAGCTGGCGCAGGCCGAGGAGGACGCGCGGGCCGAGGCCGAGGGTCCTGAGCCCCCAGCCGAGGACCCCGGGCCCGATGCGGCGCCCGACCCGGATGCCTGAGCCCGTTCGCGTGCAGAAGGCGCTGGCCGACGCCGGCGTGGCCTCCCGTCGTGCTGCCGACAGCCTGGTCGCCCAGGGACGCGTGACGGTCAACGGCGTCACCGCCGTGACGGGGCAGCGCGTGGACCCGGCCACCGATGCCCTGGCCGTCGACGGCCGGCCGGTGGTGCCTGCGGGACGCCGCACGTATCTCGTGCTGAACAAACCGGCCGGGGTGACCAGCACCGTCAACGACCGCCACGCCGAGGCCACGGTGCTGGACCTGCTGCCCGACGAGCTCCGGCGCTCCGGTGCCCGGCTCTACCCGGTCGGGCGGCTCGACAAGGACTCGGAGGGGCTCATCCTGCTGACCGATGACGGCGATTGGACCCAGCATCTGCTGCACCCGCGCTACGGCGTCGAGCGCGAGTACGCGGTCGGGCTCCGCCACTACATCGACGAGGAGCAGGGCCAGGCGCTGCTGGCCGGGATCGAGCTCGACGAAGGCCTCGCCACGCTGACGGACCTGCGACCGGCGACGAGCGTGGAGTCGGCGCGGCTGGAAGATCCACGCGGCCGTGGCCCGCAGCTGACCTGGTACCGGGCCGTGCTCCGGCAGGGCTGGAAGCGTCAGCTGCGGCGGATGTTCGCCGCCGTCGGCGCGCCGGTCGAGCGCCTCGTGCGCGTGCGCATCGGAACGCTGCGGCTGGACGACCTCGCGAGCGGTGCCGTCCGCCCGCTGACCGTGGCCGAGCGCGAGCACCTGGCTTCCACGAGGACGACGCGGTGAGCCGCATGCGGGTGGCCCTCGACGGGCCCGGTTCGAGCGGGAAGTCCTCGGTGGGCGCGGCGGCCGCGGCCGAGCTCGGCTATCGCTTCCTCGACACCGGCATCGTCTACCGGGCCATCACCCTGGCCGCGGTCATGCGCGGTCTCGACCCTGGCGATGAGGCCGCGCTCGTGGCGGTCGTGCCGGAGCTCGAGCTGGTCGCCGACGAGCGCGGCAACCTGCGCCGGGTGCGGCTCGCGGGCGAGGACGTCACCGAGCAGCTCCACGTGGCCGAGGTCGACCGCCATGTCAGCGCGGTCTCGGCCCAGCCCGCCGTGCGGGCGGCGTTGCTGGAACGGCAGCGCGAGGTCGCGGCGCCCGGCGACGTCATCCTCGCGGGCCGCGACATCGGCACGGTCGTGCTGCCGGACGCCGAGCTGAAGCTCTACCTCGAGGTCTCGGCCGAGGAGCGGGCCCGGCGACGCGCAGCACAGCGTGGCGTGGCCTTCGACTCCGCCGAGGGCCAGGGCATCCTGGCCGACCTCGTGCGTCGGGACCACCTCGACAGCACTCGCCCGATCGCGCCGCTGCAGGCCGCGACCGATGCTGTCATCGTGACCTCGGACGGGCAGGCCTTCGCCGAGACCGTGGCGGAGGTCGTGCGCATCGTGCGGGATGCCGCGGAGGAGAGGACCGGCGCATGAGCGACTACCAGGCGATGACGTGGTACCCCACGGTCATCGCGGGGCTCTGCCGCTTCGTGGCCCAGTCCATCGCCAGGGTCACCGTGAGCGGCCTCGAGGACCTGCCGCAGGACGGCCCGCTCATCATCGCGGCCAATCACGCGAGCAACATCGATCCCCCGATGCTGGGCGGCTGGCTCGGTCCGGCGCTGGGCCGCCGCCCCACCTTCCTGGCCAAGGAGGCACTCTTCCACGGGCCGCTGGGCCTGCTCATCAGGAGCCTCGGAGCAGAGCCGGTCAAGGCGGGCGGCAACGACATCGGGGCCTACCGCACGGCCAAGGCCATCCTCGACCAGGGCGGCGTCGTGGCCATCCTGCCGGAGGGCACGCGCTCGTTCGATGGTGTCATGTCCCACCCCAAGCCCGGCGTCTCGATGCTGGCTACGCGCACGGGCACACCGGTCCTGCCCGTGGGCCTCAGCGGCACCGACGAGCTCCTCGCCCGCGAGCAGACGTTCCCGCACATCGGCGCCCGCCTCACGATGCGCGTCGGCCGGCCGTTCCAGCTGACCATCCCCGCTGGCCTCGACCGCCGCGCCGCGCTGGAGGCCGCCGACGCGGAGCTCATGCGCCGCATCGCCGCGCTCGTGGAGCCGCGCCACCGCGGCAAGTGGGAGCCGTGGCCGGACGAGACCTCCGTCGTCGGCTAGACCCCCGTCATCGGCCAGTCACCGTGGCGGTGCCATAATCTAGACCTCATGGGTACCGTTTCTGACGTTCGCATCGCTCGCCGCACCGGCTTCTGCTATGGCGTGCGCGAGGCCATCGACGCCGCACGCATCAGCGCCGCGGAGGGCAACAAGACGCACACGCTGGGCCAGGTCGTGCACAACGAGGGCGTGAACGCCAAGCTGCGCGACGAGGGCGTGGTGTCGGTGAAGGAGCTCGACGAGGTCGCCGAGGGCAGCTCGGTCGTCATCCGCGCCCACGGCGTCACGCCGGAGGTCATGTCCAGCGCCAACAGCCGGGACCTCGATGTCATCGACGGGACCTGCAGCTGGGTCACCCAGGAGCAGAAGGAGCTGGCCGCGCTGGTGGAGGAGGGCTACACCGTCGTCCTCCTGGGCACGCCCAACCATCCGGAAGTCGTGGGCTTGCTGGGCTACGCACCCGACGCCATCCTCGTCGACGAAGAGGAGGACTGGGGCAAGATCCCGCGCAAGAAGCGCATGGCCCTCCTGACGCAGTCGACGCAGCCGCCGTGGAAGTTCGAGCGGCTCGCCGGCTACCTCACCACGCGCGCCCACGAGCTGAAGATCGTGAACACGGTCTGCCCGGTCACCATCCGCCGCCAGCAGGACACCACGGACCTGGCCGAGGCGGTCGACCTCGTGGTCGTGGTCGGCGGACGCAACAGCGCCAACACCAAGGAGCTCACCCGCCTCGTCGGCATCGTGGGCAAGCCGGCCGTACAGATCGAGCACGCCCGCGACCTGGAGGACCCGTCGGACTTCGAGGGCTACGAGGTGGTCGGCGTGACCGGCGGCACCTCCACGCCCATCGAGGACCTCGAGGCCGTGGCCGCGCGGATCTACGAGCTCGCCGGGACCCCGGAGGCGCAGGCCGAGGCCATCGATCGCGCCCATCGAGCCGTGACGGAGGTGGCCGAGGCGCCCTACCGTACGACGTCGCTCAGCGCCGCCTAGCTCGTGCCCACCCGCCGCTCCCGCCGACGCCCGCGCAGCCTCGATCGAGACACGCCCATGTCGGGCCTGCCCGTGGTGGCCGTCGTGGGCCGGCCCAACGTGGGCAAGTCCACGCTCTTCAACCGCATCGTCGGCGAACGGAAGGCCATCGTCGAGGACCGTGCGCGCACCACGCGCGACCGGCTCTACGGCGTGGCCGAGTGGAATGATCGCCGCTACGTCGTCATCGACACGGGGGGCATGGAGATCGACCCCGGCGATGCCATCGAGGAGCGCGTACAGGACCAGGCGCGCCTGGCCATCGAGGAAGCGGACGTCATCGTCTTCGTCGTCGACGCCGCTACCGGCGAGACCCCGGCCGACCAAGAGGTGGCGGAGACGCTGCGCCGGGCGGAGACGCCGGTGATCATGGCCATCAACAAGGCCGATAACGAGCGGCTCGAACTGCAGGGCGCCGAGTTCCTGCACCTCGGCTGGGAGGACTGGTACACGGTCTCGGCGCTGCACGGCCGCGGCACCGGCGACCTGCTCGACGCCATCACCGACGCGCTGCCGGCAGAGTCGTTCGAGGAGCTCGAGCGCAAGCGCCGCGAAGCCGAGGCGGACGAGCTGGCGCAGGCCATCGATGAGGGCTTCACGCCCGACGAGGACGGTGTCGAGGACGAGGGCGGGGAGGCCTGGTTCGAGGGCCAGGCCCCGGTCCCGCGCATCGCCATCGTGGGCCGGCCCAACGTGGGCAAGTCATCGCTGCTCAACCAACTGCTGGGCGAGGAGCGCTCGATCGTCAGTGACATCGCCGGCACCACCCGCGACGCCATCGACACCACGCTCGAATGGGCAGGCCAGGAGCTCCGCCTCGTCGATACCGCCGGTCTGCGCCGACGGGGCAAGGTCGCCTCCGGCCCGGCCGCGGAGCGCTACTCGGCGTTGCGAGCGCTCAAGGCCATCGGTCGTGCCGACGTCTGCGTGCTCCTGCTCGATGCGCGCGACGGGCTCACCGCTCAGGATGCGCACGTGGCCGGCTACGTCGTCGACGAGGGCGTCGGGCTGGTCGTGGCCATCAACAAGTGGGACCTCGTGGAGAAGGACGACAAGACCTTCGAGGAGTACGTCGGCCGCGTCCGGCAGCAGGCGCCGTTCCTGCACTTCGCGCCCATCGTGGCCATCAGCGCGCTCACCGGCCAACGCGCCGGCCGGGTGCTCGACGACGCCCTCACCATCGCCGCCGAGCGGCGCCGTCGCATCCCCACCGCGCGGCTCAACAAGGTCCTCTCGGACGCGGTCGCGCGGCACCAGCCGCCGGCGGTGAAGGGCCGACGGCCCAAGTTCTACTACGCCACCCAGGCAACCATCGAACCGCCCACCTTCGTGCTCTTCGCGGCCGACGCGAAGTCGGTCCACTTCAGCTACCAGCGATTCCTCGAGAACCGCATCCGCGAGGCCTTCGACTTCGAGGGCACGCCACTGCGGATCATCTTCCGCGAGCGGTCGAAGGTGGAGCTGGAGCCGCGGGCGCGCAAGCCGAAGAGCGGGGCCAGGAAGGGCAGGGCGACGAAGAAGTCGAAGCGCAAGGGCGCCTGATGACGACCGCCCCGTCGGTCGCCGTGGTCGGCGCCGGCGCCTGGGGCACGACGCTCGCGACGATGCTCTCGAAGGCCGCCCCGGTCACGCTGCTGGCCCGTGACGAGGCCCACGCCGCCCGCCTTCGTGCCGACGGCGAGAACCGTCGATACCTTCCAGGTGTGCCGCTCGACGAGCGCGTCCGGGTCACGGCCGAGCCGGAAGGCCTGGCCAGCGCGACGGAGCTGCTGGTCTTCGCCGTGCCCTCGCGCGCGATGCGTGCCACGGTGGCATCGGTGGCAGCATCCATCCCGGGCAGGGCCGTGCTGCTCTCGGTGGCCAAGGGCATCGAGGCCGGCTCCCTGCTGCGCATGACCGAGGTCATCGCCTCGGAGGTGCCGGGCGCGGACGATCGCGTCGCGGCGCTGTCGGGTCCCAACCTGGCGCTGGAGATCTCGCGCGGCCTGCCCGCGGCCGCAGTGGTCGGCGCCGGCGACGACGAGGTCAGCCGTCGCGTCGTGGAGGTCCTCGGCGGCCGTACGTTCCGCCTCTACCGGAACCGCGACGTGGTGGGCGTGGAGCTGGCCGGCGCGCTCAAGAACATCGTGGCCATCGTGGCCGGCGCCGTCGAGAGGCTCGGGGCCGGAGACAACGCCAAGGCCGCCATCACCACGCGCGGCCTGGCCGAGATGACCCGGCTCGGCGTTGCCATGGGCGCGAACCCGTTGACCTTCGCCGGGCTCGCCGGCATCGGCGACATCCTCGCGACCTCGACCTCCGCGCTCTCGCGCAACCACCGTCTGGGGGTCGAGCTGGCATCGGGGCGGCCCTGGTCGGAGGTCGAGGGGTCGCTGCCCGGCGTGGCCGAAGGCGCCTACACCGTCGAAGCTGCGGTCGAGCTCGCCATGCGGCACGAGGTCGACATGCCCATCGCCCGCGAGGTGCACGCCGTGCTCTACGAGGGCAAGGACGTACGCGCGTCGATCGTGGACCTGCTCGCGCGTGCGTCGAAGGACGAGCTCACCGGGGAGATCTGACACAGCTTGGCTGAGGCGAGCCCCGCTCCGGCGGCGACGCAGTAGCCAGCTCGCTGCCCTCGGCAAGCCGCCGCCGCCCGCAGTGGCCGAGAGCGGTGCGCTCTGTGGTGGTCCGCTGGGGTCTGGGTCCGTACGTGTCACCCATGGGCATTTGGGTCGTGCTCTGCGAACGTGGTCCCAAAGCCCACTATGCGAAGGACGATGAACGTGACCCAGGCCAGCCTGTCACCTGACCTCCACGGCACACGCGACGCCTCGTCACCGGTCCGCGAAGGCACGACCTCTGATCCGTCCCTGGATGCCACGCTGTGGATGATCGCGCTGACGTCGACGTCGCTCGTCGTCGCGTCCCTGTTGCTGCTCGGACTGCTCATGCGCAGCGTGATCACCGACGCAGCCCTTGGCGGCTTCGTCTCCGGGGTCGGCATCATCATCGCGACCATCGGCGTCGGCGGGGTCAGCTACTCGCTGGTCACCGCACGCCGGGCCTGGACCATCGCGGTCCCGGAGGCGGCGGGGAGCGCGTCAGCCGCCGTGCCCCCGGGCATGCATGTGGTGCCCGCGCTGCCACCCGACACGGGGCGTCGCGGGCGACAGCGACTCGAGCAGGAACGTGCGACACGCGCCCGCCAAGCCCAGGCCATCGCCGCCGCCGGCGCGGCCGAGAGCACGAACGCGCGTCCGTTGCCGGCACGCCAGCAGCCTTCGCCCGAGCCGGAGCAGCGGACTGGTGCCGCCACACCGCCGCTCCTGACGCTCCCACCCGAGACTCGGAAGCAGATGGCTCCCTCGTCCACGGAGACGAAGCCGACTGCGCGCCCGCCGATGATGCCGCAAGCGCAGGCCCGACGGCCTCGGCCGGCAGCCTGGCCGAACCGGACACCGGCGGTCCGCATGCCTCCTCCGCCCCTGCGACAACGGACGCAGGTCGCGGCCTTCCAGGTCCAGGCTGCCCACATCCGGACTGCCCCGCGGGCCCGCTCCGTGGTACCGGTCCCGCACGCGCCGGCCCGCCAACCCGTGGCGCCGGTCCGCCCGGTCCAACGAACCCCGGCCGTCTCCCGTCAGGTACGCTAGAATTCCGAAGCCGTCGGGGCGTGGCGCAGCCTGGTAGCGCACTTGACTGGGGGTCAAGAGGTCGCTGGTTCAAATCCAGTCGCCCCGACCAAGAACCGAGCGTGACACGGCCCTCGGGTCCTGTAGGCGTTGTGGCGTCGGGCGCGTCTTGTGCATCTCCCTCGTTGTGCGGCCACGTCGGTGGTGTGCCGTACGGCCCTTGCCGGTCCGAGACGGCCGGCGTCATGCTCGTTCCATGTACTTCTGGATGCGCGATGCTCTCGCCGCCGCCCTGTTGGCCGGCGCCAGCGTCGGCCAGCGGCTCCTCTCGCCGGTCTTCTCCGACGCCCGCCTGCCGAGCTGGCTCGACAGGCACCTCGGCTGGAACCGGGCCTACGACGAGGCGCGGGCCAAGCGTGCCGAGCGGAGCTACGAGGAGCCGCCGCGCGGCAAGGACGCTTCGACCGACTGGTAGGACTCGGCCGCGGCCGGGCGCGGGTCACGGGTCGGTGCTTTCTGCACTGTCGGCACGCTGGGCATCTCGGTACGGTCGCAGCGGCATGCGCGGCTCCCAGGCACCGGACGTACGACCCGACCGGGCTGATCGCACCGGATCTTCTGCTGAGGGTGCCCTCGACCAAGAGAACGATCCAGGTGCTGCGGATGGTGCTCCCTGTCCGCCTTCGCGTCTGCGTGACTAGGCGACCCTCCGGGCGGTGCCGATGCTGTGGTGCTGCTCGTTGAAGGCCGGGTGGCCTCCGCCGGCAGCGCAGCCCTCGACCCAGCGATGCGTGCCGTTGCAGAGGTAGCACCAGGCGGTCGCAGGCGCGGGCCACCCGGCCTTGCGCTCCTTCTGCCCGATGGTCCGGCCGTACTTCCCGGCACTATGCTTGGTCATAAGGCGCTCCTTCGGTCGTCGACACGTTCGACTTCACGCCCAAGGGGGCGTCGTTCGCCATCGATGGTCGCGACCCCGGACCGCTGGGTCATGGTCCGGTCCATGCAGAAGCCAGGACACCGGTGTTGCAGATGGTGTGCAATGTCGAGGCCGTCAGGAGGCGGCCTACGGCACGCGATACCCGCAGCTGAAACACTCGAAGGCCCGCGGGCGTCGCCGGTAGCGCGCCAGAAGGAGCAGCAGTACGCCCGCCACCAGCAACGCCAGCGCCAGCACCGAAGCGTTCGCGATGTAGAGCCCGACGTCCCCGCCGAAGAGCACGATGAGCAGCGCGATGGCGCCGACGACGAAGGCGATGAAGCCGAAGATCATGTTGGCGTCGGCATCGATGCGGACCGGCTGCATGCGGTAGCGCCCGCAGTTGGGACACTGCACGCCGGCCGCCTCCCGTCCCTCCTCGAAGGCCTGCACCGCTGCCACCCGCCGATGCTCCATCGAACCGAGGCCGGCCGCACCGCCGAGCGGGGTGCCACAGCGCGGACAGAAGGGCGCGTCCGGCGCGATCGGTTCCAGTCCACATCTGCTGCAGAGCACGTCCAACTACCTCCTGCGTCCACGAGAGTAAGCCAGCAGCGGCCGATTCCGCAGGGCCGCAGTACCATCGCTCGACGTGCCGAACGGGGGTGACGAGCCACAGATGAAGGACCAGCGGGATGGTCTCGACGAGGCCCAGCGGACCGCCACGGGCGATATGCCCGCAGCGGAGCTGCGCGCAGCGCTCCACGCAGCGGCCGACCTCGTCGCCGACTACCTCGAGCACGTCGAGGAGTACGCGGTCCTGCCACCGGTCAGGCCGGGCCAGCTCAGGGCCCGCCTCGACGGGCCCCCGCCCGAAGACCCCCAGCCGCTCGAAGCGATCATGCGCGATGTGGCAGCCGAGGTCGTACCCAACGTGACCCACTGGCAGAGCCCCAATAACATGGCCTACTTTGGCTCCAACGCGTCCGCCATCGGTATCCTCGGCGAGCTCGTCAGCAGCGCGCTCAATGCCAACGCCTTCACTTGGCGTGTGTCGCCCGTCGGCTCCGAGCTCGAGGGCATCACCGTCGACTGGCTACGCGAGGGCTTCGGGCTGCCAGACACGTTCGATGGCGTCTTCAACGACACGGCCTCGATGAGCACGCTCTCGGGCCTCGCCTGTGCGCGCCAGCGCGCGACCGGCAACGCCTCGCAGTCCGGCCTCGGTGAGGCCCCCCGCCTGCGCTTCTACACCTCGGGCCAGGCCCACTCCTCGGTCGAGCGCGCAGCTATGATCCTGGGCCTCGGACGTGACGGCGTGCGCAAGGTCGAGCTCGACGAGGCGCTGGCCATGCGCCCTGAGGCCCTGGCCGCCGCGATCGCGGAGGATCGCGCCGCCGGCTGGACCCCAGCGGGCATCGTAGCCACCATCGGCACCACCGGCACCACCGCCATCGACCCCGTGGCCGCGGTCGCCGAGGTGGCCGCGGCCGAGCACCTCTGGCTGCACGTCGATGCGGCCTATGCCGGGCCGGTCGCGCTCATCCCCGAGATGCGGCACCTCTTCAGCGGCTGGGAGCGGGCCGACTCGATCGTGGTCAATCCGCACAAGTGGATGTTCACACCGTTCGACTGCTCGCTCCTGCTGACGCGCGACATGGCCACGCTGCGCGACGCGCTGAGCCTGGTGCCCGAGTACCTCCGCACCTACGACGGCAGGGATTCCGGCCGTGACTACAGCGAATACGTGCCCCAGCTGGGACGCAAGGCGCGCGGCATCAAGATGTGGATGCAGCTGCGCTACTTCGGCCTCTCCGGCCTGCGCGCGCGGCTGCAGGAGCACATCGACCTGGCTCACGAGCTGGCGGGCTGGATCGACGCGGATCCCGATGCCCAGCGGCTCTTCGATGTGCCCTTCGGGACCGTCTGCTTCCGCATGCGACCGCGGCGCTACGCGGGCCGGGAAGGGGAGCCGGTGGTGGCTGCCGCCCTCGACGCGCTCAACGAGGCGGTCATGAACCGCGCCAACGACTCGGGCCGGTTGTTCCTCTCCCACACGAAGATCGACGACGCCTTCATCCTGCGCCTCGTCGTGGGCAACATCCGGACCGAGCGACGCCACCTCCGCGATGCCTGGTCGCGGCTGCAGGCGACGGCCCGCGTACTCGATGGCGGGTCCGCATGAAGCGGGCGACCCGGGCGCTGTTGGTGACCATGGCCTCGCTTGCGCTGCTGACCCCGACCGCCACCGCCACGGGCGTGGGCGGCGCCACCTGGACGCCGGGCGACTCGACGACGACGGCCTCGCCCAGCCGGTTCCTCACGTCGGGCGACTCGCTGACCATCCGCACCGACACGGTCTGGGACCGCGAGCAGTCGGACGGCCTCGCCGCCTACATCGACTCCGGCCTGCGCTATACCCATGAGCTCAACGACCGCAGCGGCCGGCTCAGCGCCAATGGCTTCTGGGCCACCAACCTGCCCGACCCCGCCTTCGATCGAGACGATGATGATGGCGATCGCCGCTGGGAGGAGGCCGAGGTCATCGCCGGCCCCACACCACCCGAGCCCGGCCGCCGCTACACCACCCTGGTGCAGTACTCGCGCTGGCACGGAAAGCGAGCCCAGGGCACGTGCCAGTGGGCCTGGGACCGGCGCAGGGGCGAGGTCGAGGTGCTGTCCCAGCTGTCGCGGGACGCCTTTGGGGAGTGGCAGGCCGAGCGCTTCACGCTGACCTACGACAGCGTCGCCTATCCGCGCGTCGACGTCGGTCCCGCGCTGCCTGCCGGCACGCCCCGGGCGCGCTGTCGCGACGCCGACCCGGGGACCAACCAGGACGGCTACGTGGTCACCTTCGCGCGCCCCCTGTCGTGGTCGCGGATGGCGGGGCTCATCAGCGCCGGCAGCGCCAAGTGGACGGCCTTCGAGGCTGTCGGCTCACACCCGCAGGACAAGCGCACGTGGACCTGCGGCGGTCCGTACGACGACGACCTGCGCTTGGGACCGTGTCGGACGCTTGGGGTCGACGTCGAGGGCATGACCGCAGCGGTCGGCTATCTCGACCCCATCGCGGCCGACCAGCTGCGCTCCAGCGCCGCCGTCGTGGCCGTGGAGGGCCTGCGCGACTCGCTCACCGGCCTGCTCTTCGAGATCGGCGGCCTGGGCGTCGAACGGCCGGGTCTGACCATCAACGACCGTTACTGGGAGCTGGTGCTGACCGAAGACGGCTGACCATGCGAAGATGCACCTCCCCACGACACCAACGAACAAGGAGATGACGATGGCCCAGGTCCGACAGGCAGACGCGAACTGGAGTGGCGACCTGCTCTCCGGCGGGGGCTCGGTCAGCGCCTCATCGAGCGGCATCTTCGACGATCAGGCCATCACCTGGCGCGCCCGCACCGAGGCCTCGGAAGGCAAGACCAGCCCCGAGGAGCTGCTCGCGGCAGCCCACGCCTCCTGCTACTCGATGGCGGTCAGCAACGAGCTCGCGAAGGCCGGCTTCGCGCCAGAGCGGGTCGACGTCTCGGTCGTGGTCAGCGCTGACAAGACCGATGCGGGCTGGACCGTGACCTCGAGCGCCATCACCCTGCGCGCCAAGGTGCCCGGCATCGACGAGGCCCTCTTCATGGAGCAGGCCAATGCGGCCAAGGGTGGCTGCCCCATCAGCCGAGCCATCAGCGACTCGGTCGAGATCACGCTCGAGGCCACACTCGAGAGCTGACCACCCTGTTCGACCGCGGCCTCGACGTAAGCGTGACGTAAGCCCGGCTAGGAAGACTTCACCCTCCGCCAACCCCGGATTCACCTCTGGCGTCGTACAACATGACGGTAGTGCGCGCGCCTCACTGCGCGCGACGTCCTGATTCGCCGTGCCACCGGCCGGTGGCACGGTCGGCTTTCGGTTTCGAACGGTTCTATGGAGACACACATGCACAGCACATCGGTCCGGCGTCCGCGCATCGCCGTGGCGCTCGCGGGCGCCCTGTCGATCAGCGGCCTCATGGCCGCCGCCCCGGGCGCCGCGCTCGGCGCCGCTGGAGACGACGAGCTCATCATCGACATCATCGAGCAGAACATGCCCGCGGTGGTGACCATCCAGGCTCCCGCCGGCTCGTTCGGCGATCTCGACGGCCTCTCGCCCGACGACATCGAGCTCCCGGATGACGCCGAGCTGCCGGAGGACTTCGAGATCCCGGAGGGCCTTGGCGACCTGCAGGAGCTGCTGCCGGAGGGCTTCGGCCTGCCGCCGCGGTTCGGCTTCGGCGGTACCGGCTCGGGCGTCATCGTGGACCCCGATGGCCTCATCATCACCAACGGCCACGTGGTCGGCAACGCCCGAGAGGTCACGGTCATCCTCGACGACGGCCGCGTCCTCGATGGCACGGTCACCGGCGTCGATACCCTGACCGACTTCGCCTTCGTCGAGGTCGAGGAGCAGGGTCTGCCGGCGGTCACGCTCGGCGACTCATCCGTGCTCAGGGTGGGCCAGACGGCCATCTCCATCGGCAACCCCCTGGGACGCTTCCCCAGCAGCGCCGCGGTCGGCATCGTCAGCGGGCTCGACCGCAGTATCGGCGTGTTCGGCAATGGTGGCGGCGAGCGACTGAACCACCTCATCCAGACCGACGCCGCCATCAACTCGGGCAACTCCGGCGGCGCCCTCTTCGACGGTGATGGCGAGCTCATCGGCATCACGACCGCGGAGGCCGGCGTCAACGACGGCATCGGCTTCGCCCTGCCCATCGACCTCGCCAAGCCCATCATCGAGCAGGCGCTCGCAGGTGAGCCCATCGCGCGGCCGTACGTGGGCGTGGTCTACACCGAGATCGATGCCCAGCTGGCGCTGGACGAAGCGCTGCCGGTAAGCAACGGCGCCTGGATCAACGGCAGCTTCGGCGACAGCGATCCGGTCGTGGACGGTGGCCCGGCCGACGAGGCCGGCCTCGAGGCCGGCGACATCATCACGGCCGTGAATGGTGTGCCCGTCGACGACACCAACCCGCTGGATCTGCAGGTCCTGCGCTACGCGCCGGGTGAAGCGGTCTCGCTGGACGTGTTGCGAGACGGCGAGAACCTGACGCTGGAGGCCACGCTGGGCACCCGCCCCGCCGAGTTCACCTCCTAGCCATCCGCATCCACCAAGCGGCTCCGCTCGTCGTCGGCGGGGCCGCTTCTTCGTTGCCTGCGCCCTGCTAGCATGGCCTGCGTCCCAGTCAGCACGAGGAGGCCCGTCGCGCCGATGCCGCCCACCGAGCACCTCCAGCGCGTCCCGCAGGAGGCCCTCGACCGTCTGCTGCACCAGGGCCTGTTCACGACCGGCCTCTTCCTCGAGGTCTCAGAGACCAGGACGCGACGCATCTATCTCGCCGACCAGATCGGCGTGGACACCACCGACATCGATGCCTGGCGCGACGAGGCCCTGCTGCTCAACCTCGCCAACTTCGGGCAGGAGCAGCAGCGCATCCTGACCCAGGCCGGCATCATCGGCCTGCAGGACCTCATCGACTGCGAGCTCGACGAGTTCCAGGAACGCGTGGCCGAGGCCGCCTTCACGCTCGGCGTCGAGGCTCCCAGCGAGCTCACCATGCAAGGCTGGTACGACCAGGCGCAGGTCCTCGCCGAGGGCTAGGGCGGCGACCTCCTCACTGGGCTGGCCCTCCCGCATCGGCCTCTTCGTCGCGACGGTCCTGGCCATCATCGCGCTGGCGGTGCTGCCGCTGCTCACCCCCTGGTTCATCCACCTCGCGCTCGACGCGGCCGGCTCGGCAGAGCTCCTTGGCCTGACCCGGGCCCAGACCCACCAGCTCAGCGACCGCTCGGTGGAGCAGCTCGTGCTGGGCGGCGACTTCGCCTTCGCCGGACCTGACGGCCGGCCCTTCTACGACGCCGACGAGCGCGGGCATCTCGGGGACGCGCGCCTGCTGCTGGGCCTCTTCCTCGTGGCCGGCGGGATCGGCCTCGTCGCCATCGGCGCGGCCCTGGGCACGTGGCGGCAGCGACGCCCGGCGGTCTGGACCGTGGTCCGGCGCGCCGGGCTCGTCACCTCGGCCGCCGTCATCGTGCTCGGGCTCGTCTCGCTCCTGGCCTTCGACTCGCTCTTCACCCTCTTCCACCAGCTCTTCTTCCCCGGCGGGAACTGGTCCTTCGACCCCTCGACCCAGCGGCTCGTGCAGCTCTATCCGTTCCGCTTCTGGCAGATCGCATCCGCAGCGTTGGGCACGCTGGTCTTCATCCTCGGCCTCGTCACCTGGCTCCTGGGCCGCTGGGCATCGGAACGGTCGGCCCCCGGATCGACGCCCGACGGAGAAGACGGCTAGGCTCGCTCCATGTCCGCACCCGACCTGCTTCCGCTCGACGAGGCCCGTGCCCGCATCCTCGAGGACGTGCTCCCGCTGCGAGGCGGGTCCACGCCCCTGGCCGAGGCCCTCGGGCGCGTGCTGGCCGAGGACGCGCACGCGCTGATCACGCTGCCCCCGTGGGACAACTCGGCCATGGATGGCTATGCCGTCCGCAGTGAGGACGTGCGCGAGGCCACGCCCGAGTCGCCGGTGACGCTGGCGGTCGTGGGCGAGGTCGCCGCTGGCCACGAGCCCGAGGCTGGGGTGGGGGAGCGCCAGGCCATGCGCGTGCTCACCGGCGGCATGATGCCGGCCGGTGCCGACGCCGTGGTCAAGGTCGAGGACACCGACGCCCCGGCCGGGGTGGCCGAGCTGCCGCAGGCGGTCGCCGTCCACGTGGCGGTGGGGCCCGGCAAGGATGTCCGGGCGGCCGGCAGCGACATGCACCAGGGCGATCACCTGCTCGACGCGGGGGCCCGCATCAGCCCGGCCGCTGTGGCCGTGCTGGCCGCGGCCGGTCACGCCCGGGTCAACGTCCATCGCGTGCCACGGGTCGGTGTCATCGCCACCGGCGACGAGCTCACGCCGCTCGGTCAGCCGCTGGGACCGGCGTCCATCCCCGATAGCAACAGCGAGTCGATCGCCGCGCAGATCGCTGCGGCCGGCGGTCAGCCGGTGCGGCTGGGCATCGCCATCGATGATCGCGAGATCGTGCGTGAGCGCCTGCTCGAAGGCGTCCGCGACTGCGACGTGCTCGTCGTCACCGGCGGCGTCTCGGTCGGGGCCCACGACCTGGTCAAGGAGGTCTTCGCGGAGATCGGCACGCTCGACCTCTGGCGCGTGGCCATCCAGCCGGGCAAGCCGCTGGCCTACGGCAGCGCGCCGCGGCCCGATGGCGGCTACTGCCTGCTCTTCGGCCTGCCCGGCAACCCCGTGAGCAGCTTCGTCACCTTCGAGCTCTTCGTGCGGCCGGTGGTGCGCCGGTTGCGCGGCGATCCCGCTGACCAGGGGCGGATCCACGCCCGCGCCACGTTGGCCGAAACGGTCCGCAAGTCGGCCCCGCGCCGCGCCTTCGTCCGGGTCACGCTCGAGGCGGACGATGCGGGCAGGCTGCAGGCCCATCTCGCGGGCGGACAGGGCTCGCACGTGCTCTCCGCGCTGGCGCAGGCCGATGCGCTCGCGGTCATCGAGGAAGGGCCGGCCGAGGTTCCCGCCGGCACCGAAGTGGAGGTCATCAGGCTTGACGTCGAAGTCGCGTGAGTCCTGGCCCGGTCAGCCCAAGGCCGCGCCCACCAGCCGCAAGGACCGGCGCCAGCTGAGCCACGTCGACCGCCTCGGTCGCCCACGCATGGTCGACGTCAGCGAGAAGCCCGCGACCGCGCGTCGAGCCACGGCCGAGGCCACCGTCAAGATGGACCAGGAGACGCTGACGCTCGTCATCGACGGCAAGGGCGCCAAGGGCGACGTGATGAGCGTGGCCGAGCTGGCCGGCATCATGGCCGCCAAGCGCACCGCCGAGCTCATCCCGCTGTGCCATCCACTGCCCTTGACCGAGGTCACCGTCGAGATCCGGCCGGACCGCAAGGTCGGCAGCCTGGTCATCACCGCCTCGGCCGCGACGACGGCCCAGACCGGCGTCGAGATGGAGGCCATGACCGCGGCCTCGGTGGCGGCCTTGACGGTCTACGACATGGTCAAGTCAGCCGACCGCTTCGTGACCATCACCAACGTGCGGCTGCTCGAGAAGCAGGGCGGCAAGAGCGGCCACTGGAAGCGTCCCGCGCCGGGAGAGGTCAGGGCCGAGGTCGAGGGCCACGCGACCAAGGGCAAGGCCGGCGGCGCCCGGGGCAGGAGCGCCACGCGCGCCCGCGTGGCACGCAAGGGAGGAACCAGGTCATGAGCCAGGGGCAGGGCCTCAGCGGCCTCTCAGCGCTGGTGCTGACGGTCTCCGATGGCGTGGCCGCAGGAACCCGCGAGGATCGCAGCGGCGGCGCGGTCGAGGAGCGGCTCGTCGAGCTCGGCTTCGTGGTCGAGCGGGCGGTCGTGGCCGATGAGCCCGACCAGATCGGTCGGCTGGTCCGGGCGGCCGCCGACGAGGGCACGCGCCTCATCGTCACCTCGGGGGGCACGGGGCTGGGCCCCCGTGACCGCACGCCGGAAGGGGTCGCCCCGGTCGTCGACTATGTCATCCCCGGCTTCGGCGAGGCCATGCGCGCCGAGGGGCGCACGCACACACCGCTGGCCTCGCTGTCTCGCTCGTTCGGGGCGGTCCGCGGCGAGACGCTCATCATCTGCGTGCCGGGCAGCCCCAAGGGCGCGCTCGAGTCGCTCGACGCGCTCGACATGATCCTCGGGCACGCCCTCGACACGCTCAGCGGACGAACGGCCCACACCTGAGCGTGTAACCTCGGTCCATGCGCTGTCCGAACTGCGGGACGCTGGACGGGCGCGTCATCGATTCCCGAGACCTCGACGACTCGACGACCATCCGGCGACGCCGCGAATGCTCATCCTGCCGCTCGCGCTACACGACCTACGAGCGCGTCGAGTCGGCACGACTCGTGGTGCTCAAGACGAACGGTTCGCGCGAGGAGTTCGACCGCGACAAGCTCGCCGAGGGGCTGAAGAAGGCGCTGGTGCGACGGCCGGTGGGCCCGACTGCCGCGGACGAGGCGGCGGACGAGATCGAGGCCGCGCTGCGGGCGCAGGGGCTCAACGAGGTGGCCTCCAAGGAGATCGGCCAGCTGGCCATGGAGAAGCTGCGCGCCATCGACCACATCGCCTTCATCCGCTTCATGAGCGTGTACCAGTCGTTCGATGACATCGAGCAGCTGAAGCAGGAGGTCGATGCGCTCTACGACGAACGCAGCGACCGCGTCCCGGGCCAGACGACCCTGCGTCTGGTAGCCGAAGATGGTGCCATCACGCCCATCGGGCCGCGGGGGACCCCGCGCCGCCGACCGGGCAAGCGCAAGTAGGAGCACGATGAGCGTCCTGGCCGACCGCGACATCCGGACCGCCCTGCAGGAGCAGCGGATCCGTATCGACCCGTTCGATGAGGACTGCCTCCAGCCTTCATCGGTCGACCTGCACCTCGACCGCGACTTCCGCGTCTTCCACAACCATCGGTACGCCCGGATCGACCCACGCGAGGAGCAGCGGGACCTCACCGAGCTGACGTCGATCGAGGGCGAGGAGCCATTCATCCTGCACCCCGGTGAGTTCGTCCTGGGCTCGACCCTCGAGTGGGTCGAGCTGCCCGACGACCTCGTGGCCAGGCTCGAGGGGAAGAGCTCCCTGGGGCGCCTGGGCCTGCTGATCCACTCGACCGCGGGCTATGTCGACCCGGGCTGGAAGGGAACGCTGACGCTGGAGCTCTCGAACGTGGCGAACCTGCCGATCGCCCTCTACTTCGGGATGCGCATCGGGCAGATCTCGTTCTTCGAGATGTCCAGCGCGGTGGAGCGGCCGTACGGCAGCAAGGGCCTGGGCTCGCGGTACCAGGGCCAGTCGGTGCCGACCGCTTCGGGTGCCTTCCGCGACTTCGACAAGAACCGCCGCTCGACCAAGGGTGGACCGCGCTAGCCATGCCCATCGACGCCAGCGCCGACTGGCGCACTGACCTCGGCGGTGGCTCGACGATCGCGCTCATCCAGGCCGGGGTCTTCACCAGCGATGCCGGCACCGTGCTCGGGCCCGTGCCGCGGCTGATGTGGGAACACCTCGTCGAGGATGAGCTCAACCCCGACCACACGCTCACGCAGGCGCTCAACTGCCTGCTCGTCGAGACGCCGTCGGGCCGGGTGCTCGTGGAGACCGGGGTGGGCGAGCGTATGGACGACCATCACAAGGCGCAGCGCGGCGTGCGCGGTGAGCCGATCCTGCCGTCCTTGCGGGCAGCCGGCTTCGACCCCGGCTCCATCGACTACGTGGCCCTCTCACATCTCCATTTCGACCACGCCGGCGGGCTGCTGACCGCGGCCGGCGAGTACGCCTTCCCGAACGCGCGCATCGTGGCCCAGGCCGTCGAGTGGGACTTCGCGCTGGGCACGAACCCGCGCCTGACCGCCTCCTACGAGCAGACCGAGCTGCGCCTGGCCGAGGCCTGGGCCCGTCCCGGTGCGGTCGACGGTGACGAGGAGCTCATCCCGGGTGTCGAGGTGCGGCGCACCAGTGGCCACTCGGGCGGGCACCAGGCCATCATCGTGCGCGGTCGGGACGAGACCGTGGCCTTCATCGGCGACCTGTGCATGCGTCCGTGGTCGGCCAATCCCAAGTGGATCACCTCGTTCGACGACTTCCCACTCACGAGCGTGGAGGTGAAGTCGGCGCTCTTCGCCGAGGCCGCCGCGGAGGGCTGGACGATCGTGCTCTCGCACGAGCCCCGCAAGCCGGTGGGCAAGCTCGTGCCCTACAAGGACAAGTACCGCTTCGAGCCGTCGATCTAGTCGAGCGCTCAGCGCTACGATGTCGACACCATGGATCGCCTGCGTACGCCGGACCACCGCATCGTCGACGTCGAGGTCCGACTCCAGGGACGGGACCATGAGCCGCTCTCGCGGCGACCCGTGCGCGTCAGCCAGCGGCAGCACGCGTTCCATTTCGGCTGCATCGGTTTCGAGCTCATCCCGTACGCGAACGGCGAGACGGAGGGTGACGACCACGAGACCGCCCAGCGGCTGGAGCGGCGCTGGTTCGAGCTGTTCAACGCGGTCACCCTGCCGTTCTACTGGGGCGGGTTCGAACCCCGCCGGGGAGCGCCGGATACGGACCGCATCCGGGCCGCGGCGCAGTTCTTCGCCGACCAAGGTGCCGTCGTGAAGGGTCACCCGCTGTGCTGGCACACGGAGACGGCTCCATGGCTCCTGGACCTGCCGGTCGAGGAGGTCCGCGCTGTCCAGCTGGAGCGGATCGGGCGCGAGGTGGAGGGGTTCGCCGGGCTCATCGACACGTGGGATGTGGTCAACGAGGCGGTCATCATGCCCGTCTTCGACCGGTACCCCAACGGCATCACCAGGCTCGCCCGCGAGCTCGGCCGCGTCGACCTGCTGCGCCAGACGTTCGGCGCCGCCCGGGCGGCGAACCCGAACGCGGTGCTGCTCCTCAACGACTTCGACCTCTCGGAGGACTACGCGCGGCTCATCGGCGATGCGCTCGACGCGGGCGTACCCATCGACGCCATCGGCATCCAGTCCCACATGCACCAGGGCTACTGGGGCGAGGAGAAGACCGAGCGCATCCTCGAACGCTATGCACGCTTCGGCCTGCCGCTCCATTGGTCGGAGAGCACCATCGTCTCGGGCGACCTCATGCCAGCACACATCGTGGACCTCAACGACTGGCAGGTCGAGGCGTGGCCCAGCACCCCCGAGGGAGAGGCACGCCAGGCAGACGAGGTCGCGCGGCACTACCGCACGCTGTTCGGGCACCCTGCCGTCGCCGCCATCACCTGGTGGGGGCTGCCGGACGGCGGTTGGCTCAACGCCCCCAGCGGCTTCGTCCATGCCGATGGCACGCCGAAGCCATCGTTCGAGGCGCTGCGCTCGATGATCAAGGGCGAGTGGTGGCTACCTACCACCGAGCTCGTGGCCGACGAGGCCGGGCTCGTCTCGTTCAGCGGGACAGCCGGCGAGTACGAGATCCGCACGGACGATACGATGGCGACGATCGAGGTCTCCGTCGGGCCGGAGACGCAGGTGGTCGAGCTGCGAGCTCAGCCCGCGGATCCAAGCAAGGGCTCGATGAGCGAGGACGCCGTCTCACGGTCGACGGGCCCGTAGATCAGCTGGACGATGACGCCGTCCGCGTCGATGAGGACGTGCGTCGGCAGCCCATATCCCTGGTAGGTATCGAAGACCGCGCCGGTGGCGTCGAAACCGATGGTGTAGTCAAGCGAGTACGTGTCCGCGTAGTCGGCGACGTCGGCGGGCGTGGACTCCTGCACGCTGATCGCCACCAGCTCCAGACCGTCGTCGCGGTACTCGGCATAGGTGTCGCGTAGGACCGGCGTCTCCTCCTGGCACGGGGGGCACCAGGTAGCGAAGAAGTTGATCCACACCGGCGAGCCGCGCAGTGCCTCGAGGCTGATGACATCGCCATCGAGATCGCTGAGCACCACGGTCTCGCCGTCGTCCTCGCCCTCCAGCTCTGGCGCCAGCTGCCCGATGGCCAGGCCCGTCGTGCGCTCGCCCGTCTGGAAGAACCCCGAGCCGGGCGATTCGGGCACGGGCTCAGGGGTGCTGATGGGTGTCGTCAACACGGACAGGGCGGCGGCGGCCACGAGCAGCACGACCGCGAGGATCGCGATATGGCGCAGGGTGAAGGGGCCAATGACCTGTCGCGACCAGCGCGACGCGGCCGTCCGGGGCGCCTCGGTCAAATGTCGATCTCCAGGCGGGTGCTGAAGTCGAGCCAGGCGAACTGGCGCGCGATCAGATCGAGCCAGTCGAAGATCAGCGCCAGGCCGAGGAAGATGATGAGCAGCCCCCCGGCGATCTCGATGAAGCGGCTGTAGCGCAGGAGCGGGCGCGTGATGAGGGGAGCCCGGTCGACCGCGAGCGCGACGACGATGAAGGGGATGCCCAAGCCGAGCGAATAGGCGACGAGCAGGCCGACGACCTGGGGACTGGCGCCGACCGCCGCCATCATCAGGATGCTCCCGAGCACCGGGCCGATGCAGGGTGTCCAGCCGATGGCGAAGACGCTGCCGAGGACGAACCCGCCGACGATGCCCCCGCGCTGCGTCCGGGGCCTGCCGTCGAAGCGCTCGAGCGGCTTCCACGAGCGGGCCAGCGCGCGGAAGTTGATGACGCCCATGAGGTTGAGCCCGAGGACGACAAGGATGACGCCGCCGATCTGGCGCAGCAGCGGCAGGTGGTCGCGCAACGGGCTGGCGGCCTGGTAGATGAGGATGCCCACGATCGTGAACACGACGGTGAAGCCCAGGACGAAGGCGAAGGCGTTGGGCATCGCCCGCCAGCCCGTTGCCTGCGCCGGCTCGGGCCTGGGTGCCGGGGCAGGGGAGAAGCCGCCGTCGACCGCCATCTCACCGCTCGTGGCAAGGCTGGTGGCGCTGCCGAGCCCGGCCGGCCTGGCGGCGGCGACGATGCCCAGCTGGCCGAGATAGGCCGGTACCACCGGCAGCACGCACGGGGAGAGGAAGCTCAGCAGGCCCGCGAGCAGCGCGGCGGCGAGGGTGACATCCATCAGCGCGCGGGGGTCGTCACGGCCGCGGCACCGACGCTTCGAGGAACTCGCGCACCTGTCGACCGCTGGTCACGAGCTCGGACTCGTGCTCGCCGATGGCGAAGACCGGGATGCGTCGGCGGTATCGACCCTCGAGCTCGGGATCGGCCGAGATGTCGACGTGCCCGATGTCGATCGGCGGGAGCCCGGCGCGGGCGCGCTGGGCCAGCTCGTCCCGCAGCAACACCTCCGCGTCATCGCAGAGATGGCAGCCGGGACGGCGGTAGATGGTCAGCTTGGCGCGTGGGGTGTCGCTCATCGTTCTGCCCTGATTCTACGGTGCGTTACGATTCGGTCCTGCGCCCCCGTAGCTCAGTGGATAGAGCGGCACTCTCCTAAGGTGCGCGTCGGCGGTTCGAGTCCGTCCGGGGGCGCCATTACCGAACCGGCGTAGAACGGGCGCGCCTCGGGGCGGAGCTCGATGCCGGTGACCTGTCCGTCGGTGACCGTGACACGCTCCACGATGTGCTTGATGAGCGCGGTCTGATGCTCGGGTGTCGTCTCGCGGATGATCGTCGCGATGGGCAGGAGTTGCTCCCCGGTCCGGTCGAAGGCGAGGACGTTGGAGATTGGCGCGCTCGGCGCGGTACTCCGGCTCGTCGATCTCCTGCCACTGATAGCAGTCACCCAGGCGCTTGATGGCCGTTGCCATCCTCCTCGACCGACTCGAGATGGCGTTCGAGAGGCTCTCAGCCATCAGCCAGCACCAGGCCTTACTCTCACCTCGGAGCTGTCGGTGCAGTCCTTGCGTGAGTTCATCGAGGCGACACGGGGGAGGGCAGGGCCACCTCCGATGGAGGAGTCACCCCTGCCACGCACACGCTGGCTGGACGACTAGTGGCTGATGGACAGGGTGGACACGACCACTGGAGTGTCCACCTGACACCCGCTCGCAACCGGCAGGCAGCCGAGGCGGCGCGATGGCGCTGATATACGTCCTTGTTGAGGGTCGAAGATGAGGTCGACCCCGCGGGGTGACCGGTGATGGGGTAGACGGCAGATGACCGTTGCGAGTAGTGGCC
>JBFLKP010000017.1:0-10097 GCA_040883225.1 Candidatus Limnocylindrales bacterium
CGGGGAGTCACTGGCGCACATCGGTGGTGGGCGACACGGTGCGCGCGGTCAGTGGGCGGCGCCCGCACGGGGAGAGTAGGATGCGGCCGCCATGACCGAACGGATCTCGCTCACCCTCGTCCTCCACAACCACCAGCCCGTAGGCAACTTCGGCTTCGTCTTCGAGGACTGCTACCAGCACGGCTACGGCCCCATGCTGGACGCCCTCGAGCGGCACCCGGGCGTGCGCCTGGGACTGCACTACACGGGCCCGCTGCTCGACTGGTTCACGGCCGAGCGGCCCGAGGTCATCGACCGCCTACGCACGCTCGTGGAGCGCGACCAGGTCGAGGTCCTCGGCGGTGGCTACTACGAGCCGGTGCTGGCCTCGCTGCCCGAGGACGATCGCGTCGGCCAGCTGCGCAAGATGGCCGACGAGGTCGAGTCGCTCGTGGGTCGGCGCCCCAGCGGCGCCTGGCTGGCCGAGCGCGTGTGGGAGCCGGATGTGCCCAAGGCCCTGGCCAAGGCGGGCTACGAGTACACGATCGTGGACGACGCCCACTTCCGCGCCGCGGCCATCCCCCAGGAGCGGCACTGGGGTCCGTATTCGACGGACGACCAGGGCTCGCGCGTCATCGTCTACGGCTCCGAGCAGGGCCTGCGCTACCGCATCCCCTTCCGCCCGGTCGAGGAGGTCATCGACTACCTGCGCGAGCACGCCACCGAGGACGGCTCGCTGGTGGGCATGATGGGCGACGATGGCGAGAAGTTCGGCGTCTGGCCCGGCACGTGGGACCTCTGCTATGGCAAGCAGCGATGGGTCGAACGCTTCTTCACCGCCCTCGAACAGAACAGCGAGTGGCTGCGCCTGATGAAGCCGGGCGAGGCGCTCGAGTCGCATCCGCCCATCGGTCGCGTGTATCTGCCCACGGGCTCCTATGCCGAGATGGGCGAGTGGTCGCTGCCGGTCGAGGCGCGGCGCGAGTTCGTCGAGCTGCACCACGCCGCGATCGAGCGTGGTGCCCCGGAGGCCCGCTGGATGCGGGGCGGCTTCTGGCGCGGTTTCCAGGTCAACTACCGCGAGATCAACGACCTCCACAAGCAGATGCTGCGGACCTCGCACAAGGTGGCGTCCCTCGGCGAGAGCGCTCACGGCGACCGCATGGAGCGCATCCGCGACCACCTCTACCAGGGCCAATCCAACGACTGCTATTGGCACGGGCTCTTCGGCGGCATCTACATCGCGCACATGCGCCTGGCCACGCTCGAGCACCTCATCGCCGCCGAGGACGCGGCCGATCGCGCCGCCGGCCTGTCCGACGTGCGCATCGAGACCGCCGACCTCGACGTCGACGGCTTCGACGAGCTGCTCGTGGCTGCGCCGGGCCAGGTCGTGGCCATCAAGCCGGACCAGGGCGGCGGCATCGGCTCGTGGGACGCGCGCGCCGCCCGACACGCGCTGACCTCGGTCATGCGGCGCCGCGAAGAGGCCTACCACGACACCTTGCGTGAGGCCGACACCGGCGCGATGGAGCAGCAGGAGGCCGGCGAGGGCGCGGTCTCGATCCACGACCTCATCAAGATCAACGAGCCGGGTATCAGCCGGCGGCTGTGGTACGACGCCTACGAGCGCCGCTCGGGGCTGGTCCACCTCATGCCGCTCGACACCACCGCGGAGGCCTTCGAGCAGGCCGCGTTCGAGGAGCTGGGCGATCTCGTCTCGGGCGCGTTCGACGTGGTCGAGGCCGTTGGCGACCGGGTGGTGCTCGAGCGGGATGGCCGGATCATGCGACCCGATGGCTCGAGCGCGCCCGTGCGCGTGCGCAAGGAGCACGTGTTCGGTGCCGACCGTCGCGTGCCGACCCTGGACCTGCGGGTCGAGGTCACGAACACCGGCGATCAGGCGGTCGAGGCCCTGCTGGGCGTCGAGTTCAGCCTGAACATGCTTGGAGGCGGCGGCAACCCGTCGGCCTGGTACAAGGTCAACGGCGAGACCGGTGGCTTCGATCAGCGGGTCATCGTCGACAGGACCGACCACGTGGCCATGGGCAACGACTTCATCGGCGTCGAGCTCGAGTCGCGGCCGACACCGCCGGCGGCCGCGTGGTGGTGGTCCATCGAGACGATGTCCATCTCCGAATCGGGCTTCGAGGCCAGCCACCAGGGTGGCTCGCTGCTGTTCAGCTGGCCGCTCTCGCTGGCTCCGGGCGAGGCAACGTCGGTGAGCCTCGCCAGCCTCGTCCGCTCCAGCCGAGACCGCGCGGAGGAGGAGGGCCTGTAGAACTCGGCCAGCCGAGGACACGTGCGCCGCTGGCGCTGGCAGGCCCCGAAGCCGCTTTCGCCGCTGCCGGCCTGACCTCCTGGAGGTCGAACTTCGACCACAAGGAACCTCAAGTGCTCGGAAGCAGCCTCCTGCAGGCCGGGACCGTCAGGCCGGACCTCGCTGAGGTCAGCGCCGCGCAGTCGACCGACACGGTCGTCGAGTTCGAACTCGGTGAGGTCAGCCACGGCACGGGGCCTGAGCGGCACCAGGCCTGATCGGCCCCAGGCCTGAGCGGCCTCCGGTCCTCGGTCAGACCTCGGCCAGCTGGGCGAACGTGTCCTGCAGCTTCGGGTAGAGCGAGCGGTAGACCGCGTAGGCGCGGTCATAGGCGCCGGCCTCGTCGCCGGGCTCGGTCGTGTCGGTGAGCGCCACCATGGCCTCGCAGGCGTCGCCGACCGACTCGAACCAGCCGGCCGCGACGGCGGCCAGGATGGCCCCGCCCGTGGCCACCCCCTCGGCCGTGCGCGTGCGCACGATGGGCGCTGCCAGCACGTCCGCGATGATCTGCCGCCACAGTGCCGAGTTGGTGCCGCCACCAGAGGCTCGCAGCTCGCGCAGGGGCTCGGGCGCGGTCGCCGACACCAGCTCGAAGACGTCCCGCAGCGAGAAGGCCACGCCCTCGAGCACGGCCCGCACCACGTGTCCCAGCCGGTGGCGCACGGTCAGGCCGATGAACGCGCCGCGGGCCAGGGGGTCGGCGTAGGGCGTGCGCTCCCCCGAGAGGTAGGGCAGGAAGATGAGGCCCTCGGCGCCCGGGGGCACACCGGCGGCCAGTGCGGTCAGCTCATCCCATCCGGCCTGAGGGGCCAGCTCGTCGCGGAGCCACTTGAGCGATCCCGCGGCCGACAGCGTCACGCCCATGAAGTGCCAGGTTCCGGGCACGGCATGGCAGAAGGCCGAGAGGCGCCCGTCCTTCTCGAACGCCGGGCTCGAGGTGGGTACGAACACGACACCGCTGGTGCCCACGGACATGGCCGCGATCCCCGGCACCACAGCTCCGAGTCCGACCGCGTTGGCGGCCTGGTCCCCGGACCCACCGACCACGGGCGTCCCCGCACGCAAGCCCGTGGCCGCCGCGGCTTGCGCCGTCACGGCGCCCACCACCTCTGGGCCCTCGACGGTCCGCGGAAGCATCGACAGGTCGAGCCCGATGGCCTCGACGACCTCCGGCGACCACGTCCGGGTCCGGATGTCGAAGAGCAGGGTGCCGGCGCCGTCGTTGACGTCCAGCGCGTGCTCACCGGTAAGCCTGAAGCGCACGTAGTCCTTGGGCAGCAGCAGATGCCGCGCGCGCGCCCAGTGCTCAGGCTCCTGGTCGCGGACCCAGAGCAGCTTGGTCGCGGTGTAGCTCGTCAGCGCGTCGTTGCCGGTGATCTCGATGAGGCGCTCACGGCCGACGGCTTCACGGATGGCGTCGGATTGGGCGGCGGTGCGTCCGTCGTTCCAGAGGATGGCCGGGCGCACGACCTCGTCCGCCTCGTCGAGCAGGACCATGCCGTGCATCTGGCCGCCGGCGCCGACCGCGGCGACGTCGTCACCGGTCACCCCGGCCTCGGCCAGGACCTGCCTGATCGTCGTCTGGGCCGCGTCCCACCACAGCGCAGGATCTTGCTCGGCCCACAGCGGGCGGGGCGTTTCGAAGGGGTACTCAGCGGCGGCGGTAGCGAGGACCGTCCCGTCGCGATCGAGGAGGATGGCCTTGGTCGCGGTGGTCGAGACATCGAGGCCGAGGACGAGCGAGGCGCTCACGGTGCTCCTTTCGTGCAGTTCGTCTGCGGCAGGTTCAGTGGTCGAGCTCGTCGGAGAGGACCAGGCCCTCGGCTTCGGCCTCGTCGACGAGGTGGACCGCCCACTCCTCGCGGTGCTCGGCGGCCTCGCCGGGTCCCAGGTCGGTCAGCGGGCCCAGCGTCTCGAGCTCGGTGAAATCGCCGTGCGAGTAGACCTGGCCCGACGCGCCCATGTCGGCGTACTCGCGCTCTTCGTCGTGCCCGGCGTACTTCACCAGCAACAGGCCCTCGCGATAGTGGGCGGCCCAGCCGCGGCGCATGCTGGTGCCGACCTTGAAGGGCACGTCGAAGGGACGGCCGGCCATGACCGCCGAGCGCACCTCGAGCGCGCCGTCGTGGACGACGTAGCGGGCGTCGTCGTTCCGCGAGTAGGGCCAGAGGACGATGTTGCGCTGAGCCTGGAAGCCGCCCTCGTCGAAGTCGCCCGTGAGCACCGGCAGGAAGGCGCGGCCCAGCGGCTTCAGCATCGTGATGGCCCAGGCCGCCAGCCGCTGTCGGTGCTCCCCGCGGTTGAGCACGCGGTAGTCGAGGGCGAAACGCTCGGGGCCGGTGACGCGGATGTCGATCTGGCGGCTCGTCGCCGAGACTGGGTCGGGCCGGGTCGCCAGGCGGATGCCGTCGACGATCTCCTCCACGCCCACCGGGTCGTCGTCGGGCCGGTAGGTGACGCGCGGATCCTCCGGGGCGGCCCACAGGCGGGAGCCACCACGAAGGTGGAAGGCACCCGTGCCCGGGCAGTCGAGGGTCATCTCCGGCAGCTCGGCGAGGTGGTTCTCCCCGTCCTCGGTCAGCAGCCCCAGGACCCGTGGGCCGACCGAGGTCGTGACCATGAGGCGGACGCGACCGGCCTCGATCTGGATGGCCTCGTGGCCCGCGAACTGGGTCGTGGTGATAGGCATGGGTGCGCGTCCTCTCCTCCGTTCCTGAGGACCGATGCTAGCGAACCCTGACCTCGGTGAGGTAACGCTCGCGCGACTCGATGATCCGGGCGTTCCCGCTCACCACGAGCGTGGCCTCGAGCGGCAGGTCGACCGAGGAGGTCCCGACCATCAGGCGGAAGGCGCCCGGCTCGACCAGCCAGCGACCAGGCACGTCCACGAAGGCCAGCTGCTCCGCGGCGAGCGTGAAGGTCACCGTCCGGCGCTCGCCCGGCTCCAGGCTCACGCGCGCGAAGCCGCGCAGCTCCTTGAGCGGACGGGTCAGGCTGGCAGCGACATCGCGGACGTAGAGCTGGACGACCTCGTCGCCGGCGCGTTCGCCGCTGTTGCGGACGGTGACGCTGACCTCGACCTCGCCGTCGGGGGCGATCTCCGCCGTGTCCAGCCGCATGTCGGAGAGCTCGAAGCTGGTGTAGCTGCGACCGAAGCCGAAGGGCCACAGCGGCAGGTTGGAGCCATCGACGTACTCGACGTTCCAATTGGTGTGTCCGCCCGTCGGCCGATGCGAGTAGTAGATGGGCACCTGGCCCACGTGGCGGGGCACGCTGATGGGCAGCTTGCCGCCAGGGTTGGCCACGCCGGTCAGGACATCGACGATGGCTGGCGCACCGTAGTCGCCCGGCACCCACGCATGCAGCACGGCGGCACAATGCTCCGCCGCCCATGCGACAGCCAGCGGGCGGCCGCTCATGAGCACCAGCACGACCGGCGTGCCTGTGGCCACCACGGCTCGGAGCAGCTCCTGCTGTCGCCCGGGCAACCCCAGGTGGAGACGGTCGCGGGTCTCGCCGCAGAGCGCGTCATCGGTCAGCCCTGAACGCTCGCCCAAGACCAGCACGGCTACTTCGGCGTCGGCGGCGACATCGGCGGCGGCGGCGATGTCCTCGTCGCTACCGTCGAGCAAGCCACAGCCGCGAGCGAAGGCCACCCTGCCCTCCCCCAGTCGGGCGCGAAGCTCGTCGAGCACCGTGGGGGTCCGCTCGGAAGCCCGGCTGGGTCGGAGCGTTTCGGCGACCGGGATCGCGGACGACAGCGCATCACGACTTCGCAGCAGCGTGTCGACGTGCAGCTGGTGGGCATAGTCGCCGAGGTGGTTGCGAGCGTCGTCGGCGCTGGGGCCGATGAGCGCCACGCGGGCGACGTCCGGCGGGAGCGGCAGGGTGCCGTCGTTCTCAAGCAGCACGATCGACTTGCGCGCCGAGTCCAGGGCCAGGGTTCGTTCCTCGGTCGAGTCGACGGCGGCCGCGGTCGCATCCACGTAGGGCGACTCGAAGAGGCCCAGCTCGAACTTCAGGCGCAGCACGCGGCCCACGGAGAGGTCGAGCGTAGCCTCGTCCACGAGCCCGTCCGCGAGCGCCCGCTTGAGCGGCTCGCCGTAGGCCAGCGTGCGGGGCAGCTCCTGGTCGAGGCCGGCTCGCAAGGTCATGGCCGCGGCCACGGCCTGGTCGTCGGTGATTCGATGCGAGAGGATGAGCTCGTTGATCCCGTCGTAGTCGGCCACGACCACGCCCTCGAAACCCCATTCGTCGCGCAGGATGCCGGTGAGCAGCTCGTGCGAGGCCATGCAGGGAACGCCGTCGATCTCGTGGTAGGCGTGCATCATGGTGCCGATGTGCTCCTGGCGAACGGCCGCCTCGAAGGGCAGCATGTGCTGCTCCCGGAGCTCCCTGGCACCGAGGTGGACCGGCGCCCGGTTCAGGCCCCCTTCCGACATGCCGTGACCCACGAAGTGCTTGCCGCAGCAGAGCACGCCCTGCGCCTGGATCCCGCGAACATAGGCGGTGCCCAGGGCGGTCACCAGGTACGTGTCCTCGCCGTACGTCTCCTCGGTCCGACCCCAGCGCGGGTCGCGGGCGAGGTCGAAGACGGGAGCGAGCACCAGCCGCGCGCCGCGCGCACGTGCGGCCTCGCCGATCAACGTCGACATCCGCTCGATGCGCTCGGGCTCCCAGGTGGCCGCGAGGCCGATGGACTGGGGGTGGACGACCGAGTCGAGGGCGGTCAGCCCGTGCAGCGATTCCTCGTGCAGGATGGCCGGGATGCCGAGGCGCGTGCGCTCGACGAGGAAGCGCTGGATGTCGTTGCCCATGCGGGCAGCCGCCTCCGCGGTCATCAGGGTCGAGCCCGAGATGCGGGTGATCTGGCCGATGCCGTCCGCGAGCACCTGCTGTGCCTTGTCGCGGTCGAAGGACATACCGTCGGAGACCTCGGCCGGCCAGGCGGCACCCAGTTGGGCCACCTTCTCATCGCGGTTCATGCGAGCGAGCAGGTCGAGCGCCCGCTCAGCCGGGCTCCGACTCGCATCGCGGTATGGGGCGTCGGCCGGCGGGACCGATGCGGTCGGAAGAGAGTCGACGGACATGGGACTGGGGCCTTTCATGATGCCGACGGTAGGGGTCGCCGATCGACGGTCGATGGTGGGGTCGCGGACGTCGTCCGGGCTCATCCCTTGATGGCTCCACTGGTGAGGCCACCGACGAGCTGACGCTCCGCGAAGACGTAGAAGACGAGCGCGGGGAGCATGGAGAGCGAGGTGTAGGCCAGGACGGCCGCGACGTCCTGCGAGTACTGGGTGGAGAAGTTGAGCACGCCCAGCGGCAGCGTCCACTGCTCCTGGCCACCGAGGATGAGCAGGGGCAGCAGGAAGGAGTTCCAGGCGGTCACGAGGGCCAGGATGCCGACGGTGGCGAGCGCGGGCCGCGACAGCGGGAGCAGCACGCGCCAGAAGAACCCGAACCGGCTGCAGCCATCGATGGCTGCCGCATCCTCAAGCTCCGTCGGGATGCCGCGGAAGAAGGGTCGCAGGATGATGATCGTGAGCGGGATGCCGAAGGCCGCCTGCGGAAGCGCGACACCGAGCGGATTGTCCAGGAGCCCGATCGTCCGTAGCAGGATGTACAGCGGCAGCACCGCCACCGCGGCCGGGAACAGCAGCCCCAGGGCGAAGAGCATGAACAGCGCCTCTCGACCGGGGAACTCGAAGCGGGCGAAGACGTAGGCCGCGAGGGCCGAGACCGAGACCACGATGACGACCGTGATGGCTGCGATGACGGTGCTGTTGATCAGCTGCTGCCAGTACATCCCGCCGGTGAGGGCGTCGAAGTAGTGGTCGAAGTGCCAGGGATCGGGCAGACCAGCGGGGTCGTTGCGGATGGAGCCGGTCGTCCGGAACCCGCCCAGGAAGGCATAGACGATGGGCACCACGATGGCGACCGCGACGCCCAGCAGCACGACCCAGCGGACGGTGCCACCGAGGACCGCTCGCGCTCGGGCGGACGCGGTCGGTCGCTGCGCCAGCACTCAGCCGGCCCCCGTGGTCACGCCGCCCTCGGTATCTCGGCGCATGATGAAGCGAACGTAGGCCACGGCCACGACCAGGCAGATGGCAAAGAGGATGACGGCGATGGCGCTGCCGTAGCCCATCTGGGCACGCTCGATCCCGAAGTGGACGAGATAGACCGCCATCGTGTCCGAGGCGTGGAAGGGGCCGCCCTTGGTCGTGGCCCAGACCAGGTCGAAGAGCTGGATCGCCCCGATGATCGAGAGAAAGACCGAGACGCGGATCGTCGGTCCCAGCAGCGGGATGATGATGCGCCGAACGGTCTGTCCGCGGGTGGCGCCATCGATGGCCGCGGCTTCCTCGAGCTCTCGCGGGATGCCCTGCAGCCCGGCCAGCATCAGGATCATGTGGAACCCGAAGTACTTCCACGAGATGATCACGAACATCGTCATCATGACGATCGACCGATCCGCCAGCCAGAGCTGGACGAGGAACCCGAGGCCAGCGGTCTCGAGGGCGCGATCGACCAGGCCGTTCGGGTACAGCAGCAGCTGGAAGACGATGCCCGTCACCGCCTCGGACAGGACGAAGGGCACGAAGAACAGGACCCGCAGCAGGGTCCGACCCCGGAAGCTGCGGTTCAGCTGCAGCGCCAGCCAGAGCGCGAACGGGATCTGCAGCGTCAATGACAGGATGACGATGAGCACGTTGTGCCAGACGGCATCGAGGAAGAACCGGTCATTGAGGGCCCTGACGTAGTTCTCAAGGCCGATGAAGTCCGTGAGCGGCTCGAGTCCGTTCCAGTCGAAGAGGCTGTACCACGCAGCCTGCGCGATCGGGAGCAGCACGAACACGCCGTAGACCAGGAGAGCCGGCAGCAGGAAGAGCCCGACCGTCAGGTACTTGCGACGACGGGAGCGGTCGCTGCCGGAGCCGGCGGTGGAGGCGGTCGTCACGTGTTGCGCGTCACCTCGGTATCGAATGAGCGGGCCGGCGGAGGGCCGACCCGCTCATCGTCGTGTTCCGGGAGGACGGGCTCAGCCCTCGAGGGCCGCCGCGTCCGTGATGGCCTGGGCGAGCTCCTCGGGTGAGAGCACGCCCGCGACCAGGCCTGCGACCGCGTCGTTGATGGCCGCGCCCAGCGCCGGGCTCGTCACCTGGTCCAGGTAGCCCTGCGCGAACGTCGCCTCCGAGCGAGCGGTCAGGATCGACTGCAGGTTCGGATCGGCCACGAAGGCCTCCGAGCCGACGAGCGTCGGCAGGGTGCCGTCGCCGAGCCCGGCCCACGCTTCCACGACATCGGGGTTCGTGGTCAGGTACTCGAGGAAGTCGACGGCCTCCGGGGGAGCGTCCCGTCCGACCACGAAGTTGTCGCCGCCGCCGAAGACATCCGTCAGCTGGCCGGCACCGCCCTCGACCGCCGGGAACGAGGCCCAGCCAAGCGCATCCCCGATGCCCTCACCCGACTCACTGTTCGACGCCGACGAACCGGGCGCCCACTGGCCCTGGAGCATGAACGCCGCGCGACCGTTGCCGAACTCACCTTGCTGTGCGTCGTGGTTCGCGGCCAGGAAGCCCTCCTGGAAGGGCTCCATCTCGACCAGTCGCAGCAGGTCCTCGCCGGCCTTGATGAAGCACTCGCCGCTCCAGTCACCGGTCGTGATGGCCGTGCTCATGCCCTCCGGGCCGCAGTTGCGGACCGCCAGGTAGGCGAACCAGAACATCTCCGTCCAGGTGTCCTGGCCAGCAAGGCTGATCGGTGTGATGCCAGCGTCCTTCAGCGTCTGGAC
>JBFLKP010000141.1:0-22990 GCA_040883225.1 Candidatus Limnocylindrales bacterium
CCTTCGGTCGGCAAACGCTCGGCCAGGACTTCGGCGAGGTGGCGCGCACGCCGGCCCGAGAGTGATGCGATCTGGGTCCGACAGCTGAAGCCATCGGCCAGCAGCGGGGCTTCCGGGTCAGCGTCCAGAGCTGGCACCAGCGACAGCTCGGCCACCTTCCGGCTCACGGCCTCGTGCCCGGCCTCCGCGCCGAAGTTGCCGGCCAGCCCGCAACAGCCGACGAGCTCGTCGCCGATATCGATGCCGTTGCGCGCGTATACGCGCCGGTCGGCCGCTACTCCGAGCACGGCCTGCTGGTGGCAGTGCGGCTGGGCGATGGCCGGCGCCATCGGCACACGCGCCGGCGGGGCCACGTACGCGACGCGGTCGAGCAGCTCGGCGAGCGTGGTCACCCTGCGGGCCAGCCGTGGGGCTCGAGGGTCGTCGGGCAGCAGCTCGGGCAGGTCCGAGCGCAGCATCGTGGCGCTCGAGGGCTCCAGCACCAGCACGGGCTCATCGCCGCCGAGCTCCGGAGCACCCAGCGAGCGCTGCAGCACCCGGCGGGCCGTGCCCAGCTGACCGGTCGAGTGCCAGGTCAGCCCATCGCAGACCCAGCGCCGCGGGACCGTGACCTCGAAGCCCGCGTCCTCGAGGACGCGCACGGCCGCGTGACTGACCTCCGGCGTGAGATGGTCGTTGTAGGTGTCGGGCCAGAGCACGACCCGTCCATTGGGTGCACCCGGCCGAGGACGCGGCCGCCATTCACGCGTGAAGGTGCGGCGGGCGACCCGTGGGATGCCCTGGGACGGAGCGATGCCGGCGAGCTTCGAGAACAGCCGGCGGCTGATCGGCGGTTGTGTGATGGCGTTGACCAGCCACGGCACGCGGGCGGTGAGCTTCAGCCACACCGGCAGCCAGCCCAGCGAGTAGTGCGACATCGGCCGCAGGCGGCGGCGGTAGTGATGATCGAGGAACTCCGCCTTGTACGAGGCCATGTCCACGGCGGTCGGGCACTCGTTGACGCAGGCGCGACAGCTGAGGCAGAGGTCGAGGGCGTCGCGCACCTCGGTCGAGCGCCAGCCGTCGTCGGCGAGCTGGCCCACGATCATCTCCTGCAGCAGGCGAGCCCGTCCGCGCGTGGAGTGCTGCTCGTCGAGCGTGGCCCGGTAGCTGGGGCACATCTGCGCCTGGCCCTGCGTCGAGACGCAGCGACCGACCCCGATGCAGCGCTCGACCGCGGAACGGAAGTCGCCGCCGTCGGCGCTGAAGGCCTGCTGTGTCGTCGTCGCCAGGCGTGTGGGCGCGGTCGCCCGCAGGTCGGCCGTGACCGGTGCTGGGTCGACGATGATCCGTGGGTTGAGCCGACCGCCCGGATCCCACGTCCGGCGGAAGGTGGCGAAGGCCTCGAGCAGCGCAGGGCTGAACTGGCGCGCGAGCAGGGGACCGCGCGACCGCCCGTCACCGTGCTCGCCGCTGAGCGAGCCATCGTGGCGTACGACGAGGTCGGCCGCGTCGGAGAGGAAGCGCTCGTAGCGGCGCGGGCCGTCGGGGCCGTCGAGTCCGAAGCCGACGCGCAGGTGGACGCAGCCCTCGCCATAGTGGCCGTAGCTGATGGCCTGCATCTCGTGCTCGGCGAGGAGCGCACGCAGATCGCCCAGGTAGGCCCCGAGGTGCTCGGGCGGGACGGCCGAGTCCTCGAAGCCCGGCCAGCCCTTGGTGCCGTCGGCGAATCGCGCTGAGTGGCCCGCGCCGTCCTCGCGGATGCGCCACAACGCGGCCAGCGCCGAGGGTTCCTCGATGAAGCGGACGTCGGCGTCGTCGAGGCCACGCCCGACCGATCGCGCCAGACGTTCGGCATGGTCCCTGGCACCGGCCGCATCATCGGCGCGAGCCTCGACCATAAGCCAGGCGCCGCCGGCGGGCAGCCCGACCTCATCCGCCTCCGCGTGAGCCAGCGCCAGCAGTTCCGCCGACAGCGACTCCACCGTGTATGGCCCCGCGGTCAGCAGCGACGGGACCGCATCCGCGCCGGCGATGTCGTCCACGAAACCGAGCACCAACAGGGCGCGGGCCGCGGGCGGCCGCACGAGCCGAACCACAGCCCGGGCCACGATCGCGCAGGTGCCCTCGGTGCCCACGAGGGCCTTGGCGTGGTCGGGACCACGCTCGGGCAGGAGCCAGTCAAGGGCGAAGCCGGAGACGCGTCGAGGCCACGTCGGCAGCTCCCGACGAACGAGCTCCTCGTGCTCGGCGCTGAACGCGCGCAGCTCGTCGAGCAGGGGACCGTCCAGCTCGGGCCAGTCCGGATCGGCCGGGCGTGACGGCGCGCCGGGGCTGGTGAGCCGGACCCGCGTGCCGTCCCCACGGATGACGTCGAGCCCGAGGGTGTTCTGGGCCGTCGTGCCCCACATGACCGAGTGCGAGCCGCAGGCGTTGTTGCCGATCATCCCGCCGAGCGTGCAGCGGCTGTGGGTCGAGGGATCGGGTCCCACGCGCAGGCCGTACGCTGCCGCCGCAGCGTTGAGGTCGTCGAGCACGACGCCCGGCTCGACGACCGCGTAGCCCCTGGCCGGGTCGAGCTCGATGATGCGCGCGAGGGAGCGAGTGGCGACGACCACACCCGCTCCCAGCGCATTGCCGGCGATGCTCGTGCCGGCACCTCTCATGGTCACCGAAGTGGCGGTCTCCGCGCAGGCCCGGACGACGTCGGCCAGCTCGGACGTCGTCTCCGGCTCGACCACCAGCGCCGGCAGCGCGCGGTACAGCGAGGCGTCGGAGGCGTAGAGCGCGCGCGCACCGGCGCCGGCGTGGACGCGATCGCCGACGATCCGGCGCAGTCGCGTCTCGAGATCCGGGGCAGGAGCCGTCGCGGTCACCGTCTGCCGGCCGCCGACCGGCCGCCCCGCAGGGCCACGGGCTCGCTGTAGACGTAGGCGCGGACCAGCACGGCGCCGTTGACGACCAGCAGCAGGTCGTCGGCGAACCAGTCGGGCGCTTCTCGCAGGCTCTCCACGCGCTAACCCTAGCTTGGGTCGCGCGGTCGGGTGCGTCCGCCGGCTGGGCCCCACCGGCCGCTCGATCCGCAGGGGGGCGCATGAGCGGCGGAGGCATGTCGGGCTGCAAGGAAGCTGCAGTGTCGTCGACGGCAAGCGCTGTGGTGCCCGTAGCGGTCGTTCTCCTACGCTCGCCAAGATCGGAGATGAGGAGTGAAGAGATGTACGAACGAGTCAACGTGGTGTCTGCCGTCGTCGTGCAGCCGGGATGGCGCGTCTTGACCCGCGACGGAGAGGAGCTCGGCAGCGTGGTCCGCGCCGACCAGCATCGCCTGGTCGTCGACCACGACGGCGAGCGCTGGCAGTTCGCGAGCGACCTGCTGCGAAGCCAGGAGGAAGCCGAGCTACGCGCGACCCTGGATGTCAGCGCCGCGCAAGCCGATCGTGTCGCCGAGCGGATCGGCACGTGAGCTGGAGGCCACCCGAGAAGCAGGAAGACCTGCGCCCTCGGTTCCATCGACTGCATCGACGGCACGCTGACGGACGCCTGGACCGAGGCGCTCCACGCGGCCCTCGATGACACCCTTCATGGGGCACCCTCCTCGGGTGCGCCGTAGCGCGTCACGAGCCACCCGACGAGTCGAAGCACGGCCAACAGGATGAGCGCCCCACCGGCCGACACGACATAGAGCCCATAGCCCAGGCCCATGCCGACCGCGGCCGAACCCCAGATGCCCGCTGCCGTCGTCAGGCCGATGACCCGCCCGCGGGCGTGGAGGATGGTGCCCGCCCCAAGGAAGCCCACGCCCGTGACGACCTGGGCCGCGATACGCGCGGCGGCGTCATCCTTGCCGAAGGTCAGCAGCCCGATGAGCGAGAACAGGGCAGCCCCCACGGCAACGATGGCGTAGGTGCGCACGCCGGCGGGCTTCTCGCGATCCTCGCGCTCGAGCCCGATGAGGGCACCAGCGGCCGCGGCCAGGGCCAGGCGGAGCAGGGCCTCCCACTCGCTCATGTCAAGGGCGCGCCCGGCCGGGCACGTGCTCCTCCGACGGCCCATCGGACGAGTCGGAGATGGCGACCGGTTCGTCCTCCTCCCACGGTGGCTCCTCTGACGCGTCGAAGTCCGGCGTGTTCATGGCGACGACCCTGTGGCGCGCTTGCGTGTTCTCCATGATCGCGCTGATCGCGGTCGCCACAGGCACGGCCAGCAGGGCCCCGATGAGTCCGGCCACGGCGCCACCCACGAGCAGGCTGACCATGACCACGAAGGGCGGCAGGCCCACCGCCTCCTTCATCACGATGGGCACGAGGATCTGGCCCTCGACCACCTGCACCACCACGTAGATGGCCACGACCAACAGGAACAGCTCCACGCCACCGGTAGCGAGGGCGATGACGAGCGCCGGGATCACGCCGATGACCGGACCGATGATGGGGACGATCTCCACGAGCCCCGCGAAGACGCCCAGCAGCAGGGCGTTCGGCAGCCCGATCACCAGATAGGCCACGGCACTCGCGGTGCCGACCACGAGCATCAGCGTGAGCTGGCCTCGGACCCAGTAGCCCATGCGGTTCTCGATCTCGTTCCAGCCGAGCCGAGTCTCGCGCCGGGCCGACAGCGGGAGCATCGCCAGCAGGAAGCGCTGGATGGTCTCGCGACTGATGAGCCAGAAGAAGGCCATGGTGAAGGTGCTCAGGACCGCCAGCACGAGGTCGGAAGCGGTCAGCCCGGCCTGCACGACCGCATCCGGGTCGGGTCGAGTCACGCCCGTGCGCGAGAGCGCCTGATCGACCGTGTCGATGATTTGCCCGAGCGTAGTGCCGACGAAGGCGGGCTCCATCTCGGCAGCCCAGGTCCGGACATCCTCGGCGAAGACCGGCAGCCGTGCGGCGAGATCGCTGCCCTGATCGATGGCTGCCGGTACCAACAGCGCCACCAGGGTCACCACGGCCGCGACCACCAGGACGTAGATGGTGAGGACGATGGGCACACGCGACATCGGGGTTCGGACACGCACGGCGTGCATCAACGGTCGCAGGGCGGAGGCCAGGAGCAGCGCGGCGATGACCATGACCACGACGCTCGCGGCTGCCTGGACGGTCAGCGCCACGACGAGCATGAGCAGCAGCCCGGCGCCGAGGCCGGCGCCACGGACCGACCATCGCCACAGCTGCGTGCGTGCCTCGTAGTGCTCGTCCATGTCTCGACTCAGCCCCCTGTCGAGCCGTCGATGCGAGCCAGTGGCTCCCCGATCGCCAACGACGTGCCCTCGCGTGCCGCAGGGTCCTCGGCCGCCGAGGCACGTTCACCGAACTCTCGCTCGATGGCCGCGTTGAGCTCGCCACCGAGCACGAGCAGCAACGCCGTGAGATAGAACCACAGGAGCAGGATGATGACGCCGCCGAGTGCCCCGTAGGTGTCAGCGTACGAGCCGAAGTTCGCCACGTAGAACGAGAACAGGATCGTCGCGACGATCCAGCCGGGAACGAAGAAGACCGCCCCGGGGATAGCGCCCTTCCACGTCGGGCGACGCGCGGGCGCCCGCCAGTAGAGGAACCACGACGCGAAGCCCAGGGCCCCGATGGCGAGCGGATACGGCGCGATCTCGAAGACCGCGGCGGCTGCTTCCTCCAGACCAAGCGTGGAGGCGAGGTCGCTTGCGGCGACCTGACCGGTGACGAGCCCGATGAACGAGACGACGACGGCCGCTCCCAGCAGCAGCGTCAGCCCGAGGGCGATGAGGTTCTGCCGCCAGAACGGCCGCGACTCCGGGACATCGTACGCGCGGTTGAGTGCCTTGATGATGGCCTTCATGCCGGCCGCGGCAGCCCACAGCGAGAGCAGCAGGCCCAACGACAGCAGTGCACTTTCCTGCTCCCCCAGGATCCGCTCCAGCTGCGGTCGGATCGTCGCCGCGGCCTCCGGGGGCAGGGACGTCCCGGCGGCATCGAGCAACCGGTCGGTGGGGTCCTCGACGTTGAGGCTGCGTGCCGCGAAGCCGGAGATCGCCGCGATCAGGATGGCCAGCGGGAAGAGCGCCAGCAACCAGCGGTAGGCCAGCTCCCCCGACAGCCCCAGGACGTCGTCACGTAGGGACTCTCGGACGAAGCTCACGGCTGTTCGGCGAAGTCGCCCGAGCGGCCCGGCCTCCAGGGTGGCCACGACGCGCGCCCGGATGCGGTGGAGGAGGGACATGGGGCCGACCTCAGGCGCGAGCTGTGGGCATCCGCTCCGGTACGCGCGCCAACCGCGCCATGACCTCCTCGGCCGGACTCCGACGTCGCGAGCGGGCCACCAGCACGAACACGGCGGTCACGATGATGGCTACCGAGATGGCCGCGGCCAGGGCCCCCACGGTTGGTGCGGCCAGCTCGAGCGACCGCAGGCGCTTGCGGCCAGCGGCTACCGCCGGGCGCGCGGCTCGCGGGATGGGCGGCAGGTTCTCCCCGACGCTGGCCTCCCCGGTCGTCGTCTCATCACGCTCGGCCGTTCGACCAGCGGCGACGGCAGCAGGCAAGGCGGCACCGCCGGTCCGCTGTTCGTCTGGATCAAGGTTGGGCCGGCCCCGCTCTTCGAGGCGCGAGCCGGCTCGGTCGATGGCCGTCGTCATGTCTGGTTCCTCCGTTCGATCGTGTGGTCGGTCCGGCCGACACGCCTACGGCGTGCTCGTTCGGCGGCCGCTGAGGACGTTGGCGATGGCGCTGACGAGGAAGAGCACGACGAACACCAGGAAGACGAGCCAGGCGAGCGACGCGAGGTCTCCCGCGATGCCGCTGAAGCCGGCCAGGCCGGCGATGAGGGCGATGATGAGGAAGAGGGCAGCGAGTCCCAGCATCCCGTTCTCCTTGTCTACGGGTGGATGGGAGCAACCGTAGGCAGCGTGCCATCCGAATCGGACTTCGGCGAACGGCCAACACGTGTCAGATGCGTTACACGCACGTCTCCGGGCTCGACACGTCGACGACTGCAACGGACCTGCAACGGCATGAAGCCGCCCCGTGGCATGTCCGTTCGGTCCTACGACCGATGCTTTGGCCGAGACGGGAGACGCCGTCGACCGACCAGTGAAGAACGCCAGCGAGGTGCATCCATGAAGTACGCCCCGGAGACCCTGAGCGAACCCTCCGTCCGCGGCAGCGCGGGTGAGCTCATCGGATCGGGCGCCGAGCGCGCCAAGGACGTCCTCGACCTCCTCGCCGAGCGCACCCAGGACGCCATCGACACCGCCGACATCGATCCCGGCGCCATCCGGGCTGGGGCCGCGAGAGCGCTGATGGGAGCGTCCGGTCGGGAGGCACAGTGCGAGCCCGCCATCGAGGCGGCCGGGGACCGGCTGCGCCTCAAGACGGCCATCGTCACCAGCGTCGTGGCCTTCGCCCTCAGCGCGCTGGTGTTCCTCGCTGCGCGCGAGATCGCCCGGCGTGGCCGGGAGCGGAGCCTCGAGGGGCACCCGTCCGAGCAGCCCACGCCGCTCCGGCCCGGTGAGGCCCTCGAGGGCTAGGGCGATGCAGGTCACCACACTCTCGGTCCGCTCGCCGCGGACGTTCGCCATCATCATGGAGACCGGCGAGGAGGTCCTGGCCGGCCTCGACCGGTTCGCTCGACACATCGGCATCGACGCGGCCGCGTTCACGGCCGTGGGCGGGATCAGCGAAGGGACCCTCGGCTTCTTCGATCCTGACATCGCCGACTATCGCGAGATCCCGGTCGAACAGCAGTCCGAGGTCGTGTCGCTGCTCGGGGACATCACCCGCGGCGCGGACGACAGCATGGACCCGCAGGTACACGGACACATCGTCGTGGCCGGCGCTGACGGTCAGGCCAGAGGTGGGCACCTCTTGCGCGCGGTGGTACGTCCGACGCTGGAGGTCGTGGTCACCGAGACGCCGGCCCACCTGCAGCGGCGCGAGGACCCTGAGACCGGCCTGGCGCTCATCGACCTCGAGGCCAGCGACACCGTTGGCCAGAGCTTCTCGCTACCGCTCGACGATCCGCTTTGAACCGCCGACCTCAGCGCCCTGGCCGCCACTCCACGGTCTCGGCCAGCGCCAGGTAGCGGTCCTCGGGCGTAGGGTCGCCCACGCAGAAGAGCGCCAGCAGCCGACCTTCGCCATCACTGAACGAGTAGCGGATGGCTTGCGTGCCGTCGTCGAAGCCGATCTCGGCGAAACCGGTACGACCGGCCGGGAGCTCGAGGTAGGACGATTCCGCGACGGTCAGATCGTCACGCCCCTCTGCAACCGCGACGTACTCATCGTGCATGGCGTCGACGTCGGACCAGCCCTTATCCGCCGCGACGGTCGAGTAGTCGCTGAGGGCACAGACAGCAGTCGGGCTGGTGGCGTAGAGCAGGCCCTGGTTGGTGGAGCTGCCGCGGACGTTCCACTCCTCGCCGAAGGCCATGGCCACGCCGGCATCAGGGCGCGCCACGACGGGCTCGAAGGGCGAGCTCGCCAGGCCGGGGTCGGGATCTAGGTCGAGCGTCCGGGCAACGGGCAGCCAGCGATCCTGCGGCAGCTCGTCGCCGCGGCACCACAGCTCGTGGACGTAGCCGGCGTCCCAGATGGCATAGACCGACCAGCGCCCGCCTTCCTCGTTGGCGGCGAAGTCGATGCGCTCGGCTCGTCCGGCGGGTAGCTCGACGGCCTCGCGGCCGATGAAGATGTAGCCCGACCCCGGTGCCAGCGTGACCTCGAAGTCATCGAGGTCGGTGTCCAGATCGCCGAAGTCGGACCGTCGTGTGCCGACCTCGCAACGCTCGTCGATAGCGAGCGCGTTGATGTTCCGCCGAGGGGCTTCGTCGGTCGCGGCCTCCAGGCGCCAGCCCGCCGGAAAGATCAGCGCAGCCCGCACGGTCGGATCGTCCGGCGCGGCCACCACGACCGTCGGCCCGGTCGGCTCCTGCGCGGCCACAGCGAGGCCCCCCATCGCGAGCAGGCCCGGGACGAGCGCGACCAGCAGCAGGCCACGTCCGCCAGTCATGCGACTACGGGCCATCGAGCGCGACGCCCGCGGCCTTGACGTCCTCGGCGAAGGCGGCCTGCGCCTTGAGCGAGGGGTCGTACTTGGTGGGGAAACAGACGATCCGATCGACCCCGATCTCGGCGAAGGCGGCGATGCGTTCGACGCGCTCGGGTCCCGGATCGGTGAAGTCCTCGTCGAGCGTGTAGACCGAGAAGCGCAGGCTGTCGGGGTCGCGTCCGGCGGCCTCGCACTTGCCGCGCACCTCGGCCATGCGCTCGGCCACCCAGTCGGGCTCCTTGAAGACGAAGTTCAGCTCGTCGGCGAACCTGACCGCCAGCCCGGCCGTGCGCACGCGACCGTTGCCGCCCACGATGAGCGGGATCTTGTCCTGGATGCTCCGCGGCTCGTTGATGGCCCCGATGACGTGGACGCGCTGGCCCTCGTAGGTGGCGTGACCGGGGGCGATCATGCGAGTGATGACCTCGAGATGCTCCTCGAACGTGCTGATGCGCTCGCCGATGGGCGGGAAGCCGTAGCCGTAGGCGATCCACTCGTCCTTCTTCCAGCCGGCGCCGATGCCGATCTCGAAGCGGCCGTTGCTGATGACGTCGATCGTCGAGGCCAGCTTGGCCGTGAGCGCGGGGTTGCGGAAGGCGGTGCAGATGACCATGTGCCCCAGGCGCACGTTCTGCGTGGCCATGGCGATGGCCGAGAGGTGCGTGAAGGACTCGAGGGTCATCTCGTCCTCCGGCTCCGGCACCGTGGTGTAGTGGTCGAAGGCCCACAGCGACTCGAAGCCCAGCTCATCGGCTTGCTTCGCCAGCTCCACGGTGTTGGCCCAGGCCCTGGCCGGATCCCAGCCCTTGTACTCGAGCTTCCAGCCCTGCGGGGTGATGAGTCCGACCTTCATGCAGAGAACCTCCTCGGGGCCGACATGGCGTTCGGCCCGATGCGACGTGTGGCTCTCAGGCTACCGCCGGTGGCACGACCTCGCCCTCGGGCGCCTCTCCCTCGCCCGCCATCACCCGACCTTCCCCGAGGTGGCGGATGGGCCTGTCCTGCAGGCCGAAGGTGACCAGCGCGAGGGCGGCCAGGGTGACCACGAGGCCGATCCAGAAGGTGTCGGCGATGGCCAGAGAGAAGGCCGCGTAGATGCCGTTCACGAGCTGGTCGACCATGCCCTCGAGCTGTGGGACCTGCGCCAGCTGCTCGGTGAGGGAGACGTTGCTGACTTGCGTCAGGTCACCCCCGCCCGTCGTAGTGAAGCTCTCGACCATCGCCGCCATCGGCCCGGGCACGCCGGCTCGGGTCAGCTCGGGGGTCAGCCGGCCGGAGAACGAATCGGCGAAGACCGTGCCCACCAGGGCCAGGCCCACCGAGGCCCCGACCTGGCGGAAGAAGGTCAGGTTGCCCGTAGCCACGCCCAGCCGGCTGAAGGGCACCGAGGCCTGCACCACGATGGTGAAGACGCTCAGGGTCGGGCCCACGCCCAGACCGCTGATGAACATCCACACCCACAGCACCGGCAGATCGGTGGTCGAGGTCAGGCGTGTCGAGAGGAAGAGGCCCATCGCGAGGAGCACCAGCGAACCCACCAGCAGCCACTTGTAGCGGCCGGTCTTGCTCACGATGATGCCGCCACCGACGGAGCTGATGATGACCCCGAAGGTGAGCGGCAGCAGATACAGGCCGGATTCGGTGGGGCTGACCTCCTGCACGAACTGGAACCAGCGCGGCAGGAAGACGATGGCGCCGAAGAAGGCGATGGCCGTCACGAAGACTGCCGCGATGGTGACCGTGAAGTTGCGGATGCCGAAGAGCTCGGGCGGCACGATGGGTTCCCGCGCTCTCGCCTCGATGAGCACGAAGACGGGGGTGAGCACGGCCGCGATGAGGATGAAGCCGCCGACCGAGACGTCCGTCCAGGCGCCCGACTGCTTGTTGGTCAGGCCGACCAGCAGGAAGACCACCGCGACCGCGAAGACGACGGCACCGAGGTAGTCGAGGTTGCGCACCGAGGTGGTCCGCCCGCCATGGACCGGGGGCAGGTAGCGCCCCACGATGTAGAGCGTGACCAGCCCGATGGGCAGGTTGACGAAGAAGACCCAGTGCCAGCCCAGGCTATCGGTGATGAAGCCACCAAGGAAGGGTCCCAGCACCGCAGCGATGCCGAAGACCGCGCCGAACAGGCCCTGGTAGCGCCCGCGCTCGCGAGGACCGAAGAGGTCGCCGATGACGGCCAGGGAGATGGGGAAGATGGCGCCCGCGCCGATGCCCTGGACCCCACGGAAGATGACCAGGCTCTCCACGTTCCAGGAGATGCCGCAGAGGGCAGAACCGAGCAGGAACATGCTCACGCCGAACAGCAGCATCAGCCGCCGGCCGTAGATGTCGCTGAGCTTGCCGTAGAAGACGCCGGTGATGGTGGCCGTCAGCAGGTAGCTGGTGATGACCCAGGTGTAGAGCTCGTTGGTGCCGCCGAGCTCGCCCACGATGCGCGGCAGGGCCACGCCCACGATCGTCTGGTCGAGGGCGGAAAGGAAGACCACCAGCAGGATGGCGAAGAGGATCTCCATCTTGCGCCGGTGGGGCAGGGCGAGCGCAGGATCCTGTTCCTGGATGGTCGGTTCCGGTGCGTGCGTGGACAAGGCGAATCCCTTGGGACGATGTGAAGGATCCCTAGCCTACAGGCCGGGGGCTCCTGGGCGAGCGCCGGAGGAGCGCCGGCACGCCGCAGGTCGGTCCGTGTGGCCTACCAGCGCTGGTGCACCAGTGTCTTGGCGTACTTCGCGTAGCGCTCGGCGACCTCGCCCATCAGCTCGTCCGACAACGGCGGCAGGTCGGCCGCCGCCGCGTTGGCACGAGCCTGCTCAGGCGTCTTGGCGCCGGGGATGGCAGCGCTCACGCCCTCGTGCATGAGGATCCAGCGCAGGGCCAGCTGGGCGGTGGTGTAGCCCTCCGGCGTGAGCTCACGCAGCGCAGCCACGAAGGCCAGCCCCGCCTCGTAGTCGAGGCCGGCGAACGTCTCGCCCACGTCGAAGGCCGCGCCCTGTCGGTTGTAGTGGCGGTGGTCGTCCTCGGCGAAGGTCGACGTCGCGTCGTACTTGCCCGTGAGCAGGCCGGAGGCCAGCGGGACCCGCGCGAGCACGCCCACGTCGCGGGCGTGGGCCTCGGCCAGGAAGCGGTCGGCGGGGCGCTGTCGGACCATGTTGAAGATGATCTGGACGCTGGCCACGCCCGGGTACTCCATGGCCTTCTGTGCCTGCTCCACCTTCTCCACGCTGACGCCGTAGTGGCGCATGACGCCTTCTTCCACCAGCTCGTCGCAGGCGCTGAAGAGCTCGGGGCTGTAGTAGACCTCGAACGGCGGACAGTGCAGCTGGACCAGGTCCAGCGTATCGGTGTCGAGGTTGTCGCGCGATCGCTGGGTCCAGGCCACGAAGGCCTCGGGCGTGTAGTTCTCCAGCTTCTGCTCGACGCGGCGGCCCATCTTGGTGGCCACGTAGATGCGCTCGCCGGCACGCTCCTTGAGGAAGCGGGCGATGACGCGCTCGGAGCGGCCGTCGCCGTAGACGTCCGCGGTGTCGATGAAGTTGACCCCGGCGTCGGCGGCGGCGTGCAGGGCGGCCAGGGAATCCTTGTCGTCGACGGTCCCCCAGTCGGCCCCGATGGCCCACGCGCCGAAGCCGATGGCACTGATCTCGTAACCGGTCTTGCCAAGTCTTCGGTACTGCATACGGCAAGGGTACGTGCGTCCGCTCGGAGAGGTGGCAGAATCGCGGTGCTGATGCGCTCGGTCCCAGCCGCCGGGTGTCCAACGGAGGATCCTACTCAGATGAAGACACGCAAGCTGATCGCGGGCACGCTCGGTGCCGCACTCCTCGTGAGCGCGCTGCCCGGTGTGGTCCTGGCGCAGGACGAGACCCAGGCACTCAGCCCGGAGGGCGTCGAGTGGACGCTCACGACCCTGGCCGGCGAGCCCGTGCCCGAAGGTGTGGAGGTCACGCTCTTCCTCAGCGGCGGCGAGGTCGTCGGCAACGCCGGCTGCAACTCGTACTTCGGCAGCTACGAGCTGAGCGAGGACTCGCTCACCTTCCCCAACCCCTTCGGCGTCACGCTCAAGCTGTGCGAGGACGAGCTGATGGCCGTCGAAGGCACGTACCTGCCGTTGCTGCAGGCGACCATCGACTGGAACATCGACGACGAGGGCGCCCTGTCCTTGAGCGACGAGGACGGCGTCGTCCAGCTCATCTACGGCGAGGCTCCGATCGACATCACGATGACCGACGTGGAAGCGCTCGTGGCCACCCTCGGTGACCTGCAGGCCCAGATCGACGCGGCCAGTGCCGAGGTCGCCGCGGTCGCCGAGGAGACGGCGGCGATCCCGGTCAACCGCTTCGACCAGCGCGTCTCCGATGTGGAGCGCCGGGCTGACAACCAGGGCCGCCGCATCACCGAGGTCGAGCGCCGCACCGAGGGCCTGAACGTCCAGGGCCTGCAGCGGCGCATCGCCGCGCTCGAAGAGACGGTCACGCGCCTCGATCGCACCATCGACCGCTTCCGCGACCGCATCATCGCGCTCGAGCAGACCGCCCAGGACCACGAGGACCGCATCGCGGCGCTCGAGGACGAGGTGCCTACGCCGGAGTAGCCGCTCCCGTCGCCACGGCCGACCGAACCGACCGAACCGACCGAACCGACCGAAGCCGCCGGCGGGTCCCGCCGGCGGCTTCTTCATGCCCGCGATCGGGACTGCCCGGCCTTCCGGTGTAGCCAGACGTCTCAGGAGGCGACCTTGGGTTGGCGCCATGGCACGACCGTAGGCGGATGTCGCCTCCGGCGACGCAACGTGCGGGCTCAAGGCCCTGATGTAGTCACGCGTCGCCCGAGGCGACGGTGGTCGTACGACGCCTGCGACACTGGACGACGACGGTCGATGCGGGCGACAGGCGACTGTCTCGGAGCCGCCGTTCCAGCGACGGTGGGTTTCTCCGCTGCGCGAAGTGGCTCGTGCGTGGCTACGAGCCCGGCCGGTGTCGGCATGGGCGACGGGTGGCGACGAGCTCACCTGGGATCGGCGTGGACGAGGGGTGGCGACGAGGTCACCCGGGATCGGCGCGGGCGACGATCGTGTCCAGTGTCGATGTGGGCGACCAGCGGCCACGAGCCAGCGTCGATCGCCGCCCCAACCGACCGAAGCCGCAGGCGGGACCCTTCCGGCGGCTTCTTCATGCCCCGCGATCGAGGTCTCGGCAGGTCTAGGTATCAGCGAAGACCGTGGACCAGTCGTCGCGCATCGAGGCCACGGTCCAACCGGGCTGGGCCGCGGTGCCGCCATCGTAGGCATACTCGCGATCGGCGTCGTCGTGCCGCAGCAGCAGGGCCAGTGACGGCCCTTCGACGGCTGAGGTGTACTCGAGCACCTGGACATCACCGGCGTTGCTGCCGCTGGCGAAGATCGGCCGGCGGCCGAGCGAGCGGATGACGTTGGCCACCTTGGCTGCGCCTTCGTTGGGGTCACCCACGACCTCGCGCGTGCGCAGCAGGCGAGGCACGCCCGACGCGTGGTCCAGCTCGTAGCCGACCTGCGCCCCGGCCACGCCCTCCGGCGGGACGCCGAAGAAGCGCTGGCTCACGACCCGCACGAACTCGGTGCCGATACCGGTCGCGAGGTAGACCGAGAAGTGCCGGGCCCGCAGCTCGGCGATGAGCTCGAGCATCGGCCGGTAGCGCGTCTGCGACCAGGGCACGCCCTTCTCGGGATGCCTGCTTGTCTCGAACCAGCCGGCCACGCGAGCCTCGAACTCCTCGGGCGTGCGGCCCGCGTGCAGCTCCGAGAGGGCCAGCATGACGTTGACCGCACCGAGGCGAGCGATGGCCGCGCGGTCCCACTCGAGCACGGCCCGGTACTCGGGCCGCTGAGCCAGCTCCGGCCGAGCCGCCAGCGCATCGCGGAGCTCCGCCACCAAGAACTCGAGCTGGGGATTGTGCGGTCGTTCGCACCACAGCGTGCCATCGATGTCGAAGACGGCCACGCGCCGCTCCACGGGCAGCATCTCGGCCGCATCGAGGAAGACCTCGATGGCGTCCCGCGTCGCTCCCGGCTGCCACGAGGGCAGCTTGACCTGGCTCATCGGCGCGTGATCCTCCAGCTGGTTTTGGAGTCAAGCGTACGCGGGCGCTAGGCTGTCGTGCATGGATCCCAGTCGCAGCTTCAGCCGGCACGACGTTCTGACCGGACCGTCAGGCGCCCAGGACACCCGCGCCCTGCCGATGCTGCCCGACCCGCTGCCGCCGGGCGCACCGCCGAACTTCCACGTCCTGACCAAGCCCACAGGGGCGGTCTGTAACCTTGACTGCACCTACTGCTTCTTCCTCTCCAAGGAGGCGCTGTACCCCGGCAGCAAGTTCCGCATGACCGAAGAGACGCACGAGCAGTACGTGCGTCAGCTGCTCGAGGCGCACCAGACGGAGATGGTCACCATCGCCTGGCAGGGTGGCGAGCCCACGCTCATGGGCCTGGACTTCTTCCGTCGAACGATCGAGCTCGTGGACCGTCACAAGCGGCCCGGGCAGGTCATCGAGCACACGCTCCAGACGAACGGCACGAAGATCGACGATGAGTGGGCCGCCTTCTTCGCCGAGCATCGCTTCCTGGTGGGGCTGTCGATGGACGGCCCGCCCGACATCCACGACGCCCAGCGTGTGGACAAGGGTGGGAAGGGCACCCACGAGCAGGTCATGCGGGCGGCGCGGCGGCTGACCGAGGCCGGCGCCGACTTCAACATCCTGTGCACGGTCCACGCTGTCAACGGCGACCGCGGGCGCGAGGTCTACCGATTCTTCCGCGACGAGGTCGGGGCCAGGTTCATCCAGTTCATCCCCATCATCGAGCGAGCCACTCCGGAGCTCATCGAGATCGCCGAAGCCGGCTGGGGCGAGGGCAACAAGGCCCGGCCCCTGTACGAGCAGAAGGGCGACCTCGTGACCACACGCTCGATCGGGGAGGACCAGTACGGGCGCTTCCTCGTCGACGTCTTCGAGGAGTGGGTGCGCCGGGACGTGGGCTCGGTCTACGTGCAGATGTTCGACGTCACCCTGGCCAACTTCGTCGGCGCGCCCCCGAGCCTGTGCATCCACAGCGAGACCTGCGGTCGGGGCCTGGCCCTGGAGCACAACGGTGACCTCTACAGCTGCGACCACTTCGTGGAGCCGGACTACAAGCTGGGCAACATCAACGAGACCCACATCATCGAGCTGGCTTCGTCTGTCAAGCAGATGATGTTCGGCCTGGACAAGCGGGACCGGTTGCCGCGTGCCTGCAAGGAGTGCGAGGTGCGCTTCGCCTGCCACGGCGGCTGCCCCAAGGACCGCTTCCGCGCCGACGCCTATGGCGAGCCCGGGCTCAACTACCTCTGCCCCAGCTACAAGATCTTCTTCCACCACGTGAGCGCGCCGATGGAGGCCATGGGCAACCTCCTGCGCGCCGGGCGGGCGGCAGCCGAGATCATGTACGCCTACGCCACCGAGGATGCCGCGCGCGGGCGCAACGACCTCTGCTCCTGCGGCTCGGGCCGGAAGTTCAAGCGCTGCCACGGCGACCGGCCGTTGCCCACGACACCACAGCTCGAGGCTGCGGTCGCCCGGATCATGGCCAGCTAGCGCGTCACGAGGTCCGCGAGATGGAGTTGCCGGATGGCGGACCTCGTTGCCCACGAGGCCCCACCATCCGGCAGGAGGAGGAGACGCGGGTCCAGGCTGCAGGAGCGCCCTAGATCCCGCCGCTGATGATCAGGTTCTGCCCGTTGACGTAGGACGATTCCTCCGAGAGGAGCCAGACGACGGTGGCCGCGACCTCGGCCAGGGTGCCGGTACGACGGAGCGGCACAGCCCCGATCATCTCCTGCGCCACGACGGCGGGGTCGGTGGAGTAGTACTGCGAGTTCGCTCGCGCCTGCCGTTCGACCTGGCGGTCCCACATCAGGCCCTCGCCGATGAAGGCCGGCGAGATGGCGTTGACGCGGATGCCCAGCGGAGCCAGGTCCTTGGAGGCCGAGCGCGTGAGGCTCATGACTGCGCCCTTGGACGCGCTGTAGGCGGGCATGTTGGCAGCACCTTCGACGCCCGCCATCGAGGCCGAGTTGACGATCGCCCCCGTTCGGCCTGCCGTCCGCATCCGTCGCGCCGCCTCCAGCAGGACGGTGAAGATGCCGTTGGTATTCACGTCCATCACGAACTTGAAGTCCTCGATGGGATAGTCCTGCAGCGGCAGCAGCTCGCCCTGTACGCCGGCGTTGTTGAAGACCAGGTCGGGTGTGCCGAACCGTGCCTCCGCTTCGTCGAAACAGGCTGCCACGCTGGTCGGGTCGGTCACGTCTGCGGGCACGACGCTGGCACGTTCCTCGTCGCTGGCGGTGGCGCAGGCGGTGCGCGTGCGCTCCAGTCCGTCGAGAGCACGATCGAGGTCCGTCAGGACGACAGCGGCGCCAGCCTGCGCGAGGCGCACCGCGACCGTGCGGCCGATGTCGCCGCCGGCCCCGGTGACCACGGCCACCGAGCCCGAGAGGTCGTAGCTGGCAGACACTGGCGCCTAGTCTCCCATCTCCTGGGCCGTCTTCAGGCGCAGACCATCTGCGCCGAAGACGTGCACCGGCCCCACCACGTCGACATGCGTCTTGTCGCCGCGGGCGACCTTGTAGTCGGCATCCACGCGCACGCGCATGCGCCTGGTCTCGCCAAGATGTTCCAACTCGGCGAAGACGAACGTCTCCGATCCCAGCTCTTCGACGACCTTCACCTCTGCCGGGGCGCCCTCGCTGCCCAACGTCAGGCCTTGCGGTCGGACGCCCAGGGTGAGGTCGACGCCGCCGGACTCTGAGACGGCCCTGGCCACGGCCGGGTCGAGATCCAGCTTCTGTGAGCCAAGGACCACCGAGCCGCCCTGGGCTTGCGTGGGCAGCAGGTTCATGGCCGGGGATCCGATGAAGCCGGCCACGAAGAGGTTGGCCGGGTGGCGATAGAGCTCGCCGGGTGTGTCGCACTGCTGCATGACACCGTAGTCGAGGATGGCCACGCGGTGGCCCATGGTCATGGCCTCGACCTGGTCGTGCGTGACGTACACGGTGGTCACACCGAGTCGCGCCTGGAGGTCGGCCAGCTCAGCGCGCGTTTGCACGCGCAGCTTGGCGTCGAGGTTCGACAGCGGCTCATCCATGAGGAAGACCTGCGGGTGCCGGACGATGGCGCGGCCCATGGCCACGCGCTGACGTTGGCCGCCCGACAGCTGCTTGGGCTTGCGGTCGAGGAACTCCTCGAGGTCGAGAATGCGAGCCGCCTCGCGCACCTGCTTCTCGCGTTCCGCCTTGGGCACCTTCTGCTGCTTGAGCGGGAAGCCGATGTTCTGAGCGACGGTCATGTGGGGATAGAGCGCGTAGCTCTGGAAGACCATGGCGACATCACGATCCTTTGGCTGGACCAGCGTGACGTCGCGATCGCCGATGTGGATCGTGCCCTCGTCGCAGGCTTCCAGCCCCGCGAGCATGCGCAGCGCCGTCGACTTGCCTGAGCCCGAGGGCCCGACGAGCACGAGGAACTCCCCATCGTCGATGGTCAGGTTCAGGCGATCGACCGCCGGCTGCTTGGTGCCGGGGTAGATCCTGGTCGCATCTCGGTACGTGACTTCTGCCATGACTCCCTACTTGACTGCACCCATGGACAGGCCTCGAATCATCCGCTTCTGAGCGATCCAACCGGCGAGGACGACCGGCAGGATGGCCAGCGTGGAAGCCGCTGACAGCTTGGCCATGAACATCCCTCGTGTGGTCACGTTGGTGCTGACCCACACGGGCACGGTCGAACCCTCGACCGGGTTCAGCTGGACCGCGAGGAAGTACTCGTTCCAGGCGAAGATGAAGCAGAGCAGGGCCGTGGCTGCCACGCCGGGTGCGACGATGGGCAGCATGACGTCCTTGATCTGCCCGTACAAGCCGGTCCCATCCATCTGCGCCGCCTCGATGAGCTCGCGGGGCACTTCGCGGAAGAACGAGTTCAGCATCCAGACCGCGAGCGGCAGGTTCATGGCCGTGTACAGGACGATGAGCACCAGGTGCGTGTTCAGCACCCCCAGCTCACGGGCGATGATCCACAGCGGCAGGATGGCCGCGACGATGGGCAGGAACTTGGTGGAGATGAAGAAGAAGAGCGCATCACGCCAGTTGCCGATGGGGTAGATCGACAGCGCGTAGGCGGCGGGGATGGCCAGGACCAGCACCATCACCGTCGAGACGATGACGATGAGGAACGAGTTGTAGAAGGCCTCGCTGAAGCTGAGCAGTCCCGGGATCGCCTCCGTCACGGCCTGCCAGCGACCGAGCGTGGGCTCGAAGAAGAGCTTGGGCGTGGTGTTGGCATCCAGCTCCGACTTGAAGCTGTTGAGCACCATCCAGAAGACCGGGAAGAAGAAGAGCGCCGCTACCAGCCAGGTGACGAAACCGAGCGCGGCCACACCCCAACGCGACTCTCCACGGAGTGCTCTGTCTCGTGCGGTGAGGGTCATACCGTCTCCTGGCGCTGGAAGAGGCTGGAGAGAACGCGTAGCGCGATGGTGGCGATGATGATGGTGGCGATGACCACGATGATCGAATAGGCCGCCGCCTGGCCGAAGTCCCAGCCGCCGCCGATCGAGCGCTGGTAGACGAAGTAGGGCACGTTCGTCGAGCCCGGTCCCCCGCCGGTCATGACATCGATGTGGTCGAAGACCTGCAGCAGGTAGATGGCGCCAAGCACGATCCCGAGTTCCATGTACGGCCGCAGCATCGGCAGCGTGATCTGGGTGAAGATGCCGCGACCGCTGGCGCGGTCGACGCGCGCAGCCTCAAGGATGTCGGTCGGCTGACCCTGGAGCCCCGCAAGGATGATGAGCATCATGAACGGCGACCATTGCCACACCAGTACCGTGACGATGGCCCAGAGCGGGTAGCGCTCGACGAAGGGGATGGCGTCGATCCCCAGCGGCTCGATGATGGCGTTGAGGACGCCGAACGTGGCACTGAAGATCTGGTTCTTCCAGAGCAGCCCGGCGACCACGGGCATGATCAGGAAGGGCGTGATGAGCAGCGTTCGGGCGATGCCGCGCCCGAAGAACTGACGGTCCAGCAACAGTGCCAGCCCTGTGCCCACCAGCAGCGAGAGCAGCACGGCTGCGGTCGTCATGACGATGGAGACCCAGACCGCGTCGAGGAAGAACGGATTGGAGTAGCCATCGGTGTAGTTCTCCAGCCCCACGAAGTCCGGACCCCGGGGCGGGACGATCTTCCAGTCCTGCAGACTGAACCAGATGTTGAAGAGGAAGGGGATCTGCGTCACCACGATGGTGAACAGCAGAGCGGGTAGGAGCGGCAGGCGCCTGCGCCACTTGTCCCGGCGCTGGAACTCCGCGATGGCGGCGGCTCGCTCTCGAGCAGCCTGACCGGAGTTCTGCGGCTCGGCGTTCGTGGTCACGACGGATGGCCCCTCCTACCCGTGTTTCTCGCCTAGTGCGAGTCTAGTAGTCGCCTACCACGCCTCGCCTTCCACCTCGGAAGCGATGGCGTGGCATGCGGCCAGGGCGTCGTCCACCGACACGTTGCCGGCGATGGCTGCCGAGATCTGCTCGGTGCAGCGGGTACCGACGTCCTGGAACTGCGCTACACCGACGAACTGGATGCCGGGCAGGCCCGGGCGCTCCTGCAGGCCGGGCATGTCGATCGGCGCTGTCTGCATGGCCTCGAGATAGATGTCCGCGAACGAGGCCGCGGCTTCCTGGTACTTGGGGTTCTCGTAGAGCGAGACACGCGTGCCGGGGGGAACGGTGGCCCAGCCGCCAGGCAGCAGGTCCCCCGCGACGGCCAGGTACTCGGGACCGGTGGCCCAGCGGATGTACTCCCAGGCGGTCTCCACGTCAGGCGCGTTCTGGGGAATGGCGAGGGCCCAGGCCCACAGCCAGCCAGAAGCGTCGGTCAGCTTGGTCGGAGCCAGCGCGTAGCCAAGCTTGCCCCGGATGGGGCTGTCGGCGGCCTCCAGGTTGGCTGCGGCGACCGTAGCGTCGTACCACATGGCCGAGTTGCTGTTGAGCATCTGCTGGGTGCACTCGTTGTAGCTCGCGTTGGCGGCGTCTTCCTGACCCGCGTCGGCAAGCAGATCGACCCAGAAGTTCACGGCTTCGGCGAACTCGGGCTGATCCACCTGGGATTCACCGATGGTCTCGTTCTCACCGGCCAGCCACCAGGTGCCGCCGAAGGTGTTGATGACCGTGCCGAGCGGACCGCCGAGGTCGCCCCAGCCGGGCTTGCCACGCAGGCAGATTCCGGACATCTCGTCGCTGTCGATGGTGCGGGCGATCTCCGCCACCTCGTCCCATGAAGGCTCGCGAGGCATCTCGATGCCGGCTTCGTCGAGGACGTCCTTGCGATACATCACGAAGGACGACTCTGCGTAGAACGGGGCCGCGTACAGGCCCCCGTCATAGGACAGGCCGTCGCGGACCGCGGGGATGATGTCGTCGAGGTCGTACTCCTCGTCGCCCTCCGCGAACACGTTGAGGTCGACCAACCAGCCGTTGCGGCCGAACTGCGGGGCCTCGAACATGCCGATCATGACGACGTCGAACTGCTGACCGCCGGCACCAACGTCGCGGGTGACGATCTCGCGGAGCGTCTGCTCCTCGAGGATCACGTAGTTGACTTCGATGCCCGTCGGTGCGGTGAACAACTCAGGCGTGAGGCTGGCGATGTCCTCCATCTGGGGGTTGCCCACGATGGCGACGTTGATGCTCCGGTCCTGGGCGACGGCGCTGGCGGCGAACGCCGTCGACGCGACCAACGCGGTCGCCATGGCGCCGACGCCTGCCTTGGTCAGCCTGTTTGATGACCACATAGGACTGGTTCCTCCTTGTGACGGGCCTGGGCCCGCGACCTCCTGGAGCGTGATCGTGCACGCTTGGCCCGCATCCTAGTTGGTATCCTCTGCGAAATCAAGACATTACCAAGAGATATCCACGCGGAGCAGGGCTCTTCCATCTGTGTTCGTGTTGGAGTAGGGTAGCGGTCATGACTGCTGACGACGGCCGCCGGCGCCGCGTCGAGCTCTCGTCCGAGAGCCTCAGCCGGCTCGACCCACGGATCTCCGTTCCGTCATACGACCGCAGCGCGCTGGGCGGCGGCATCGTCCACATCGGCGTCGGAGGGTTCCACCGCGCCCACCAGGCCGTCTACCTTGACGACGTCTGTCGAGCGGGTGTCAACGAATGGTCGATCACCGGCGCGGGCGTACTCGCAGCAGATGCGCGCATGGCGGAGTCCCTCGCCGCGCAGGACCACCTCTACACCCTCATCACCCGCGATGAACGCGGCACGGACGCGCGAGTCATCGGCTCCATCACCGGCTACGTGCTGTCGGCCGGCGACCTCGAGCCGCTGGTGGCCCGCCTCGCGGACGCGGCCACACGCATCGTCTCCATGACCATCACCGAGGGCGGCTACCCCGTCGACGAGTCCAGTGGGGAGTTCGCACCTCCGTCCGCCGGCGAGCTCCCGCCGACCTTCGTCTCGTTGGCGCGCGCGTTCCAGGCCCGGCGCGACGCGGGCCATGCGGGTCTGACCGTGCAGAGTTGCGACAACGTCATGGGCAACGGCGACGTGACCAAGGTGGCCACACTGGGGGTCTGTGCCCTGGTCGAGCCGGGACTCGAAGCCTGGGTCGCGGACCATGTCACCTTCCCCAACAGCATGGTCGATCGCATCACGCCGCAGACGTCGGACGCCGATCGTGCCTTCCTGTCCCAGGAGTACGGACTGGTCGATCGCTGGCCGGTCGTGGCCGAGACCTTCATCCAGTGGGTCATAGAGGACGACTTCGTCGCGGGCCGCCCGCCGTACGAGGACGTCGGCGTGCTGATGACCCGTGACGTACGGCCGTACGAGACGCTGAAGCTGCGCATCCTCAACGCCGGCCATTCCGCGTTGACCTACATGGGCGCGTTGGTCGGCCACACGTATATCCACGAGATCATGGC
>JBFLKP010000142.1:0-24553 GCA_040883225.1 Candidatus Limnocylindrales bacterium
CGCTCATCCTCGGCAAGGCCGAGTAAGGAGCGCCCGATGCAGACCGGACTTCGCGGGCGCGACCTCATCGCGCTCTCGGACTGGACCAACGAGGAGATCGAGACCGCGCTCGACGTGGCCTTCGAGCTCAAGCGCAAGCGCGCACTCGGCGAGCGACACGCCTACCTGCTCGATAAGACGCTGGCGATGCTGTTCTTCTTCAGCAGCACCCGCACGCGTGCCTCGTTCGAGGCGGGCATGGCCCAGCTCGGCGGGCACGGCATGTTCATGGAGAGCCGCACCACGCAGATCGCGCACGGTGATACGGCCACCGAGATCGGCGAGATCCTGGGCCGCTACAACGATGGCATCGCCATCCGCCACGTCACCCCGGGCGAGGGCAACGAGTACATCCGCGCCGTGGCTGAGGCCTCGCGCGTGCCGGTGCTCAACATGCAGTGCGAGATCTACCACCCCTTCCAGATCCTCGCAGACCTCATGACCATCATCGAGAAGAAGGGACGCCTGAAGGGTCAGTCGATCACCATCAGCTGGGCCTACGCGTCCTCCTACCAGAAGCCCATCTCGGTGCCGCAGTCGCTGCTGTTGGCCGCGACCCGCTTCGGCATGGACGTGAAGCTGGTGCATCCGCCCGAGTTCGAGCTGATGCCGCAGATCATGGAAGAAGCCAAGGCCAACGTGGCCCGGGCCGGCGGGGCCTTCGAGCAGCTCGACGACTTCGATGCCGGCTTCGACGGCGCCGACGTCGTCTACGCCAAGTCGTGGGGTGCTCACACCCTGGGCGTCTCCGACGAGGAGGGCGCCAAGATCGCCGCCAAGTACACCGACTGGATCTCCGATGAGCGTCGCATGGCCATGACGGCGGACGACGCCATCTGGATGCATCCGCTCCCGGCCGATCGCGGCGTGGAGGTGGCCGATGCGGTCATCGATGGGCCCAAGTCGGCGGCCTTCGACGAGGCCGAGAACCGGCTCCACGCGCAGAAGGCGGTGATGGCCCTGACCATGGGCTGACCATCGCTGCAGATCACTCGATGGCTGAAGGACGCGGCACCCGGAGGAGGGTGCCGCGTCCTCTTGCGGATTCGCTACGCGTACGACGTCTGGTCGTCGCCGCCATGGTGCAGGCAGCCGAGGCGGCGCGAATGGGGTTACTCGGTCGGCTCTGGGAACGGAGGCATCTCGTCAGCGATGATGAGGCCTCGGGCGGTGTCTTCCTCGTGGGCGATGTCGAATGTGAGGAACGCGGTCAGGCCTTCGTAGGCTCCGGCGCCATGCATGACCACCGAGGCGAGGTCGCCGAAGCGGGCGCCGACGCTGAAGATGCCGTAGCCGGTCCCGGCCCAGCTGCCCTCATCGTTGACGACCGACCACTCGAACCCCTCCAACTGGGAATCCAGCGAGCCGTATCCGTGCCAGTTGCCGCGGTACGTCGCGGCCCCGCTGAGGCGCGGGTCGGTCGCCTCCCACGTGTAGCTGTGTTCCTGGCCGTAGTTCGTCCCGTATGGCTTATCAGCTTCGTCCACCCAGTCGCCTCCAGCGACGTGGGCGAAATCGGACAGGGTGACCACGATGCCCACCGGCTCGGTCGGATCATCTTGCGCCAGGCCTGCGCTGCCCAGTCCACCGAGCAGGGCCAACGCTACGGCCCCAACCAGAGACATCCTCAACGTACGCATGAGGCTCCCCCTTGTCGTGCGCGGGCCGGGTTCGCCAGTGGCTCGGCGCGGTCGAGGCGGCCATGGTCGACGGGCCGCGCGTCGTAGCCTCCCGCTACGACGATTCTCTCGCGGGCGTCTACCAACTCCTCGGGCACTGGCACGAATCGCCATGGATAGCGGGTTTGGTCTGGTCGTCGCCGCCATGTCGACACGGGGCGGATGCGTACGCCGACGTCTCAGCATCGCGGCATCTCCGCCGTTGACAGCAGCCGTGTCAGGCGTACGCTGGCTCCGCCGCGACGTCAAGGCGGCCGCATGAGCGCCGCGCGGCAGGAGGCAGAGATGGCGAAGTTTCTATTCACGGGCAGCTACACGTCCGAAGGGGCACGCGGCGTCCTTGCAGAGGGGGGCACCCGTCGACGCGAGGTAGCCGAGCAGATCGTTACGTCACTTGGCGGCACGGTCGAGGCGTACTACTTCGGCTTCGGTAGCGACGACTTCTATCTGATCGCTGACCTGCCCGACAACGCGGCAGCTGCGGCCGGGGCCATGACGGCTTCGGCCTCAGGTGCCATGGGGATCCGCACCACGGTACTTCTGACGCCCGAGGAGGTCGACGCCGCCTCGAAGATGTCGCCGAGCTTCCGCGCGCCGGGCGCGTAGCGGAGCGGCACCGGCCAGCTCGGGCTGCGGCCGGCAAGAACGCCGGGCTGCGCCTGCCCAGACGCTGGCCGATCGCAAGAACACGACCGACGGGACGACGGCCACCTGCCGCGGTCCGACGTTGGCATGCCGACCGTTGTCCCAAGCGCTATGGTCCTCGTGCGCACCGGCCCAGCCCGCCCCATGCGCCGAGGGAGAACGTGTGAGGCAGAACCTTGATCGCCGGCTCGTCGCGGTGGTCTTCACCGACATGGTCGGCTACACCACCCTGCTGCAGGCCGACGAACGCCAAGCCGTCGACCGGCGCGACCGCTACTGGCAGGTGGTCGAGCGTCATCACGTGACCTTCGGCGGGACGATCGTCCAGCGGCTCGGCGATGGCAGCATGAGCATGTTCCCGAGCGCGCTCGCGGCCGTTCAGGCTGCCGTCGAGATCCAGCGCGAGCTCGTCGTCGACGACGTCCCGGTGCGCATCGGCATCCACGTCGGCGAGGTGACGGTCGAGCGAGAGCGCCTCACCGGCGAGGCCGTGAACATCGCCTCGAGGGTGGAGTCCTTCGCGGTGCCCGGCGCGGTGTTGCTGTCGGACACCGCGTACGGCAATCTCAGGAACCGGACGGATGTGGCCGTCGTCAGCCTGGGGCGGTTCAGACTCAAGCATGTCGGTCGTCCGCTGGAGCTCTTCGCCGTTTCCGATGACGGCATCGTGGTGCCCGATCCGCAGTTGGTCGAGGGCAAGGGCGAGCGGTTCGCGAGCCTGCCCGGCAACCTCCCCGAGCTGGTCGGACCACTGCTCGGTCGCTCGACCGACCTCGACTCGCTGGTCGCTGCGGTCCGGGACCATCGGGTGGTCACGATCACCGGTCCCGGTGGCGTCGGGAAGACGCGCCTGATGGTCGAGCTTGGCCGCGTGCTCGCCCCGGACTTCCTCGATGGTGTCGCGTTCATCCCCCTGGCCGATGTCCTCGAGGCAGAAGGCTTCATGGCCGCGCTCGCCGCTGCGCTGGACGTGAAGGAGGCCGAGGAGCGCGCGCTCGGCGATGGTGTCATCTCCCTGATCGATGACAAGAAGGCACTCTTGCTCCTGGACAACCTCGAGCAGATCGTGGCGGCTGCTCCGGAGATCGCCCGGCTGGTCGCGGCCTGCCCGGGACTTCGGGTGGTGGTCACCAGCAGGACCCCGCTGCGGATCTCAGCAGAGCGGGAGTATCCGCTTGCGCCGCTCGCGGTCCCGGTCTCGTCCGGTGCGGCCCAGTCATCGTCGCTCATCGACTACCCGGCCGTCGCGCTGTTCGTCGAGCGAGCCCGCGCGTCGAAGGGCAGCTTCGAGCTGACGGCGCAGAACTCGGGTGCGGTCGCCGAGGTGTGCCGGCGCCTGGACGGTCTGCCCCTGGCGCTGGAGCTCGCCGCCGCACGGCTGCGGATCCTGTCTCCCGAGGCACTGCTGGAACGGCTGGACCACGCCCTGAACGTCCTCACCTCCGGTCCACGCGACACTGTCGAGCGGCACCAGACACTCCGTGCCACCATCGACTGGAGCCACGCGCTGCTGACGGAGTCCGAGCAGCGTCTCTTCCGACGGATGGCCGTCTTCGTCGGCGGGTGCACCCTCGAGGATATCGAGGCGGTCTGCGCCGAGTCCGGCGACCCTAGCTTCGACGAGCTTGAGTCGCTCGTGGACAAGGCGCTCGTGCAGGCAGCTGACCAGGTCGACAGGTTCCACATGCTCCAGACGATCGGCGAGTATGCCCGGGAGCGCCTCGAGGACTCCGGTGAGGCCGGTGGGATCGCGTTGCGGCACGCCCAGCGGTATGTCGTTCTCGCGCGTGACATCCGCGACCGCATCGAGGGAAGCGACCAGGTCGGCGCCGTCGACCGCGGGATCATCGAGGAGGGCAATCTGCAGGCCGCGTTGGACCTGCTGCTGGCGTCTGCCAAGCGGGGTGACACGACCGCGCTCGAGCAGGGCCTGCAGATGACCGGCGACCTGTGGATGTACTGGCACATCCGTGGCAAGAACCTCAGCTCGCGGGAGTACGCGACCGCCTTCCTTGAGCTCGACCCCGAGGGTGCTCCCAGCATCGGGCGCGCGGGCGCCCTGATGACGGTCGGGCTCGGGTCCTGGATGTCGGGGCAGCTCGAGCGATCGACCGAGGAATGGGGTGAGGCCTATCGCATCGCCGCCGAGCTCGGTGCTGGGCGCGAGTCGTGCCTGGCCGGGTTCGCCCTCGCCCTGGCCCTGCTCGGGTCCGACCTGAGTTCGGGGCTCACCCTGGCGAAGGAAAGCGCGGAGCGAGCTGAATCGCTCGGGTTCACATGGGGCCTGGGGTTCGCCCTGACCGTCACGGGGATCTGCCAGGCGCTGGCAGGCGATCTCGATGCGGCACGGGCGAGCTACTCCGATGCGCTCGTGATCCAGGAGCGACTCGGCGACAAGGAGGGCGCGGGCATGTCACTCGGCGGCCTTGCCGGGTTGGCCTCCGGTCGCGGCGATGCGGTCGCCGCCATCGATCTGTACGGAAAGTCGCTCGGGGCGTTCGAGGCGATCGGCGATCGCGGCGAGGAAGCCCGGATCCTCTCGGAGATCGCCTGGACGCATCTCGGGAACGGCGAGACCGGGCTCGCGCGCCGATACTTCTTCCAGTCGGTGCAGGCACATACCGACGTCGCAAGCGTCCGCGGAGTCGGCCGGTCGTTGATCGGGCTTGCGGCCACCGAAGCGGTCGAGCACCGGCCCGACCGCGCCGTGCAGATCGCAGCCGCGGCCGAGGTGTATGCCGGCCAGGAGGGCATCGTCGTCATCTACTCCGACGAGAACCCGGGTCGCGAGCTGGTGGAGCAGGCACGCGCATCACTGTCGGAGGCGGATGTCGCCCGCGCCAACGAGACCGGACGGCGGCTCACGATCGGCCAGGTGCTCGAGCTGGCCAGGATCGCCGACGCAGCTCCGGCCTAGTGCTGGCCGGGACCCAGTAGCCCTATTCCATCACCAGGTCATCGAGCCAGCCTGCCACGATCGGTCAGGCCCGCTACCGGCACCGAATGTGACATTGGTCCCTGTGAGCCCGAAGCGGCCCCAGTCGTAGAATCTGCACATGGGCAAGCGGTTCCTGGTGCCGATGGCGACTGCAGCGATGACGGTCGGTGTCGCGTTCACCCTGCTCGAGGTGGTCCTGCCGGTCGCGGGAGGAACCGGCACGTACGCGACCGCCTCTGCGGCGATCGTCGTGGCCGTCGCGGTGGCCGGCCTGTCGGCGGGACTGCTCGCCGCCACCCTGGCGGTGTCGCTGGCCGCCTTCCTCCACCTGCCACCGCTGACGGAGCTGCACGTGGATCGACAGGACGAGATGCTCGGCCTCCTGCTCTTCGCGGGCAACGGCATGATCGTGGCCGTCGTGGCCTCCATGCTCCGCCATCGCACGCTCGTGTCACAGCTCGCCGCGACCATGCCCGTGCGGACGTCCCCCGCAGCGGGACCGCAACAGGCCGTGACCATGCCGATCGGCCTGTCGGTCGCGACGGGAACGCCGCCACCGTCGCTCATCGAGCCCCTGACCGAACGCGAGATCGAGGTGCTGGGGCTGGTCGCGGCCGGCCTTTCCAACCGTGAGATCGCCTCTCGACTCTTCGTCTCGGACAACACGGTCAAGACGCACCTCAAGAGCATCCACGGCAAGCTCGGCGTATCCAACCGGACACAGGCGGTGGTCAAGGGGCTGCACCTCCGACTCATCGACCTCGGACGCGACCCGTGGCTGGACTCTGAGGCCGCCTAGGCCGGCGCGCCATCCGCCAGCTCCGGCCCGGCTCGCCGCCGGCGGCGGACGGCCTTCTCCGTCTCGACGACCAGGTAGATGGCCAGGCTGATGCCGAGGATCGCCGCCCACTGCGAGATGCCGATCGGGGCGCTGTGGAAGATCTGGTTCATGACCGGCACGTAGGTGAACGCCAGCTGCAGGGCGATCATCGTGGCCACACCCACCCAGAGCCATCGGTTGCTGAAGAGGCCGACGGCGAACATGGAGTGGGTCAGTGAGCGGCAGTTGAACAGGTACAGCAGCTCGCCGAAGACGAAGACGTTCACCGCGGCCGTGCGGGCGACATCGACGCTCGTGCCCCGGCTCAGCTCCCACTCGAACAGGCCGAACGCGCCGATCAGGAGCAGGACGCCGACCAGCAGGATGCGTCCGATGAGAGCACGTGACAGGATGGGGCTCCCGGGGTCGCGCGGGGGGCGCCGCATGAGGTCTGTCTCCTTCGGTTCGAAGGCCAGCATCAGGCCCAGCAACAGCGCCGTCGTCATGTTGACCCACAGGATCTGCACGGGCAGGATCGGGAGTGTGGCGCCGAGGAACACGGCGGCCATGATGACGAGCCCCTCACCCACGTTGGTCGGCAGGGTCCAGGTGATGAACTTCGTGAGGTTGGCGAAGACACCGCGCCCCTCCTCGACCGCAGCGGCGATGGACGAGAAGTCGTCGTCGGTCAGCACCATGTCGGCGGCCTCCTTCGAGACCTCGGTGCCGGAGATGCCCATGGCCACGCCGATGTCCGCGCGTCGCAAGGCCGGCGCATCGTTGACTCCGTCGCCGGTCATGGCCACGACCTCGCCCCGGTGCTGCAGGGCTTCGACCAGCCGGAGCTTCTGCTCGGGCGCCACCCGGGCGAAGACCGACGTGTCGTCGACGGCCTCGATGAGCTCGGCGTCCGGCATGTCCGTCAACTGCTTGCCTGTGAGCACGTGGACCGGCGAGCCATCGCGATCGACTCCCTCGAGCCCGAGCTGCCTGGCGATGGCGGCGGCCGTCTCGGCATGGTCGCCGGTGATCATCTTGACGCCGATGCCTGCGGCGCGGCACTCGGTGATCGCGCGGGTCGCCTCCGCTCGCGGTGGGTCGATCATGCCCTGGAGGCCCAGGAAGGTCAGCCCGTCAGCCACGTCCGAATGGCCGATCGAGCTCGTCTCCGGGGGCAGCTCGAGGCGAGCGAAGGCCAGGACACGCAGACCGCCCGCGGCCATCTCGTCGACCTGGCGGTCGACGCTCGAACGGTCCAGATCGGACGCGGTGCCGTCCGCGCCGAGTCGCCGTCCGCAGCGTCGCAGGATGGCCTCGGGCGATCCCTTGAGGTAGGCCACGTGTCCGGAACCAGCGGAAGCTGGGTGGAGCGTGGCCATGTACTGGTGCTCGGACTCGAACGGGATGGCGTCGATGCGCTCGGCTACGGGACCCGAGGCGTGCTCGACCAGTCCGGACTTGCGGGCGGCCACGATGAGGGCGACCTCCGTGGGATCGCCCTGGGCCCGCCAGCCGCCGTCCTCCGTGGCACGCAACGCGGAGTCGTTGCACAACAGGCCGGCGCGCAGACACTCCTCCAGCGCGACGTTCGGCGCCTCGGCCACATCGCGATCGGCGCGGGTCAGCTCCCCCTCCGGCGACCAGCCGATGCCACTGAGCGCGGCCGTCTCGCCGCCAGCCTCGATACGGCGCACGGTCATCTGGTTCTGGGTCAGCGTGCCGGTCTTGTCCGAGCAGATGACGGTGGTGCTGCCCAGCGTCTCGACGGCTGGCAGGTTGCGGATGATCGAGTGCCGCCGGGCCATGCGGCCGACACCGATCGCGAGCGTGATGGTCACGGCTGCGGGCAGGCCCTCCGGGATGGCCCCGACGGCGAGGGCGACGGCGGCCATGAACATGTCCAGCCAGTCCTCGCCTCGCACGACGCCCACGGTGAACGTCGCCCCGGCCAGACCGAGGATGGCGTACAAGAGGACGCGGCTGAACTGCGCGATGCGTCGCGTGAGCGGCGTTTCGAGCGTCTTGGTCGACGAGAGCAGGTCCGAGATCCGACCGATCTCGGTGTTGTCGCCGATGGCGACCACGGCCCCGGTGGCGGTGCCGTAGGTCACGAGCGTGGACGAGTAGGCCATGTTCAGACGATCGGCCAGGACGGTGTCCTGCTCCAGCTCGGTCGATGCCTTCGCCGCCGGCACCGACTCGCCCGTCAGCGACGACTCGTCGATCTGGAGGTCGCGCGCACGCAGGAGGCGAACGTCCGCCGGGACCCGATCGCCCGACTGCAGGAGCACGATATCGCCCGGTACCAGCTCGACTGCCGGGACCTGGCTGCGCTGCCCGGCCCGCAGGACCGTGGCGCTGACGCTCATGTGCCGGGCGAGGGCATCGATGGCCCCCTTGGCCCGGGACTCCTGGACGAAGCCGATGAAGGCCGTGACGAGGACCACGCCGAAGATGACGAGGGCATCGATCCACTCACCGAGGACAGCCGTGATGACGGCCGCCACGAGCAGGATCAGCAGGAGCGGTTGCCTGAACTCGAGCAGGAAACGGAGGAGCGGGCCGCGCTCGGGCCGCTCGGAGATGCGGTTCGGCCCGAAGCGGTCCTGCCGTTCCTCGACATCGAGGATGTCCAGCCCGCTGGAGGCATCGGATTCCAGCAGCTCGAGGACCTCCTCCTCGGGCAGGTGATGCCAATGCTTGCGAAGGATCGTTTCCACGCCAACCTCATACGCTGGTTCGTGCCCGAGCCACGACTCCCTGGGGATGCCGTGTCGAGCCTCTTGGTCGTCTGCCGCTGCCGGCGCACGCCGGCACTCGCGCGGCCCGGATCAGCGCTCCGGGATCATCAGGACGGTGTTGCTCGCGTAGCGAGCCACCTTCTCGGCGAACGGGTCGTTGCCCCGCCGCCCGCGTCGACGGCCGATGACCGTCAGGTCGGAGCCGAGCTCCCGCGCGAGCTCGGTCGCGACCTCCACCGGGTGGCCCGTGCGCATGTCGGGGTTCACGTCGGGACTCGTGCCCAGGAGTCGCTCGGCGAGCCGGTCGAGCGCCTCGAGTGCGCTCTCGCGCAGGAGGGCCGACACCTGTGCCACGAGCGCCTCTTCCTCGTCATCCACGCCCGGCGGGACGCCGAGCAGCGCCACGAGGTCGATCCGGGCATCCTTCGCCCACCCGGACTCGATGAGCCAGTCGACCGCGCTCGTGCCGGCCTCCGAGCGATCGACCAGCACGAGGATGCTGCGGGGAAGCGTCGCGTCCTCTGTCGGCTCGCGGGCCACGAGCACGGCTGGCTCCGCCGCCGCGATGACCTCTCTGGAGACGCTGCCCAGGAACAGCGCTGAGACACGCGAGCGTCCGCGCGGGCCCAGGGCGACGAGGTCAGGCGCCTCTGCCTCCACGGTCGCGATGATCTCGTCGGCGACATCGCCGTGGCGCGCGAGCGTGCGCGTGCGGAAGCCGGCGTGCTGCAGCCGGAGGCTGGCCTCGTTGGCGGTGCGCTCCGAGGCGATGACCTCGGACTCCCGTAGCTGCTCCACGATCTGGCGCGCGGTGCTGCGGTCCCCGTGCATCGACCAGCCGAGTCGGGTGATGCCGTAGCCGGCCACGCAGAGGACATCGATCTCGCAGGGACGACTCCACCGAGCTCGGGCCAGCCACTCCTCGGCATTGCGTGCCGCTTCCGAACCGTCGGTGGCCAAGAGCGCCCGCAGTGGTCCCCTCGTGGTGTCGTCCATACCCCTGTCTCCTGGTCGTGGTCCAGCCGAGTGGCGAGCTGCGAGCTCCCGCGGTTCGCCGTCGGTATGGAGATGAACGCTATCGATGGACCGGACCCGTGCCGTCACCCGAAGGGGTGATTCGGGCCGCCGCCTGGGCGATTCGGAGCGGATCGGTCCGCCGGCACCAGGAGGACCGACGTGTCGATGTAGCGCGTGAGCTTCTCGGCCAGCGGGTAGCGCCCAGGGTCATGCGCCGGGCGGCAGAGCACGACGAGATCGGCCCGCGATGACGCGGCCACCGAGGCGCAGGCGTCCAGGGGGTGGCCGGCCCGAACGACGCTGGTCACCTCGCTCGCGACCACCTGGAGCTCGCTGGCCGCCCGCTCGATGACGCTCGTCGCATGGTCGCGACACTGCGATGAGATGGTCCGGGCCAGGCTTTGGGGGCCCGGGAGCAGCCCCGGACTCGGCCCCAGCATGCCCATCAGGATCACCTCGGCGCCGGCCAGCCAGCCATGGCGTCGCAGCCAAGCCACGGCTGGCTGCGCGCGCGTCAAGGGATCGACCACGACGAGCACCCGGCGCGGAAGCTGCGACCCATCGTCGGTCGGTGCTCGCGCCACGAGAGCCGGCGATGGGGAGTAGCGGGCCACCTCGTGCGTGACGCTACCGAGAAGCATGGCATCGACATCCGACTGGCCACGGTGGCCGAGCGCGACAAGGGCAGGTGTCGACTCCGCGATGTGCTCGAGCAGACGCACGGCGGGCAGGCCATAGGTCGAGGTCGCGGTGACGGTCAGGCCCTCCCGGCGCAATCGCGTGGCCGTCGTCTCGGCGATGCTCGCGGCCTCAGCCTCCGCTTCCTCACGCAGCACGCCCGTCAGCTCCACGAGCTGGTGGTCGAGCGTGGCGGGCAGCCAGGCTGGCTGGAGGACCGTCGAATCCGCGACGGTCAGGACATCGACCGTCGGCTGCTCGGCCCAGCGCACACGAGCGACCCAGCGGTGGGCCCACTCGGAGGCGAGCGACCCATCGGTCGCCAGGAGGACGCGGTAGCGGTGCTGCGACGACGCTGACGAACCCATGGTCTCCGGTGGCCTGATGCCGGTGCGGCCTGTCTGCCCACGATAGTCCCTGACCGTTGCGACCGGCTCACCCGAACGGGTGAGCACGTCCCCAGGGTGCAGCCCGCGCGGTGACATCCGGCTCTGGCCGTCGTAGCCTCGGTCGGTCAGACTATGGCCACAAGGAGGTGCGGTGAATGAGGCTGGTTCGAGGAACCGTCAATGCGGTCCTGATGGTGACGCTGATCAAGCCGGTGGCACACCTGATGGTGTCGCGCTGGCGCAAGCAGGTGCAGGAGTCCCCCGCGGCAGCCATGGGCCTGCCGGTGCAGGAGATGTTCGAGACCGCGCTGCTCGAAGAGCTGGGCGCCACGTCGGCCGGCCTTGAGGCACCGGCGGCCAAGGCCCTCGACCTGGAGGAAGGCCGGAGCGTCATCCGCACCCTCATCGTCGTCGGGGCGCTGGTCGCGCTGAGCACGGCCGCGGCAGTGGTGATCACGCGGCTCATCCGCCGCCGGCAGCGGGCGGATGAGGGCGAGTGGGTCGCCGTCCCTGTCGAAGCCGACGAGGAGGTCATCGAGGACGTGGCTGAGGAGTCGCTCATCGGCTAGGCCGACGGTGCTCACCGCCAGCGACGCGCCGGCCACGCTGGCTCGGAGGAGGAGGGCGATGGACGAGGACCGCGAGCTGCAGGTACGAAGCGCAGTCGATGAGGAGGAGGCCAAGCGCCTGGCGCGGCGTGTCCGCTCCACCTGGGGTGAGGTCGTGGCCAGGCGCGGCCAGACCGTGGACCCGGCCGACGGCGAGCTGCTGGGCGCGTTCGTCGGAGGTGAGATCATCGGCGTCGCCACCTATGTCATCCATGAGCAGGACTGCGAGGTCGTGGCCATCGAGGCGTATCAGGAGCGCCAGGGCATCGCGACGGCCCTGATGGAGGAGATCCGGGACCGCGCGAGGCTGGCCGGCTGCCGGCGCCTGTGGCTCGTGACCACCAATGACAACGTTCCGGCCATCGCCTTCTACCAGAAGTGGGGCATGGACCTGGTGGCACTCCGCCACGACGGCGTCACCGAGGCGAGGGCACGCCTGAAGCCGGACATCCCCGAGATCGGCTACGACGACATCCCCATCCGCCACGAGCTGGAGTTCGAGATCGAGCCGTAGGCGCCGATCGCGCCGATCGTGGCGCCGTTCGGTGACCACGCGCACCGTCGGCGGAACCGACACCGCAGGGCGCACGTCTCAACGATGATGCGTGCCCGCTCGACTCGGCACGCCCTCGAGTGAAGGAGCCACACGATGCGTGCCCTGCGAACCCCGATGGCCGCGGCCATCACCGCCAGCGTCCTCTTCGGTGTCACGGCCGGCGCCACGAGCGCGGCCACCGACGACGCCATCGCCTACACGAGCGCCCCCGACCGGGTGGCGATCTTCCTCAACAACGTAGCCTACGCGCGCGACGAGGTGGCCCTGCCCGGTGGCGTCGACGTCAGGATCGTCCTGCCGCAGACGGTGTACCCCGACACGCTCGTGCTGCGCGAGAACGGGGAGCGCGTCTCGGACTATCGCCTCAACTGGAGCACGGGCCAGCCCACCATCAAGTGGCAGTCCGCCACCGATACCGACCTGCGTGACATCTCCATGGAGTACCTCCTCGGCGGCGTCAGCTGGCGTCCGACCTACGATATGTGGGTGGGGGCCGACACGGACGAGACCGTGGGCCTCGACTACTTCGCCGAGATCACCGACAGCTCGCTCCGGCTCGAGGACGTCGAGACACAGCTGGTGGCCGGCATGGTCGACCTCCAGCGGCCGATCGCTCCCGCGGCCGAGCTGTCAGCCAACCAGAAGCTGGCCGGCTTCGCCGAGGCCGACATGCTGACGGTGTCCGCGCCGGTCGGGCAGGTCGATATCCAGCACACCTACGATATCGGGCTGCTGACCGCCGACCCGGGCGACACGGTCTACTCGCAGCTCGTCGGCCAGCAGCTGCCCGCTCGCCGGCTGCACCTCTGGAATGCCGGGACCGACGGGCAGGTCACGGTCATCTACAAGGTCAAGAACGAGAGTGACCAGCCCTTCAGCGAGGGCGTCGTGCGCAACTACCAGAACGGGCTCTTCATCGGCAGCGACTTCATCGAGCTGACGCCGATCGGGGGCGAGGGCAGCGTGACCATCGGCCATCTGCAGGACGTGCGCGTCAAGCGTGAGCAGACACAGGCGGCCATCGACATGGGCCGCTTCGACTACCGCTACGAGGTGACGCTGACGGTCGAGAACTTCACCGACACCACGGTGCACATGGACGTGGTCGACTTCCTGCCGCCGCAGGCGGAAGAGCTGCAGGCATCGATCGATCCACAGCGCGACCCGGGCAACCTGCTGCGCTGGCCCATCAGCGTGGAGCCCGGCGACGAGATGGTCATCACCTACGAGTACCTCGTGGACTGAAGCGATGGGGCCGACACGGCCTCCACGTAGACATCACGGCCGGCTTCGTCCGCATCGACGAGCCGGCCGATGCCATCCCGATCGCTGGTCAGGATCGTCGTCAGTGCCGTCGAGGCTGCGGCCACGACGATGACCTCGACGGCATCCGTCAGCCCGGTCCGCCCGAGCAGGACACCAGCGCGCATCGCGGTCTCGAGCGACGTCTCCGGGCACACGTCGACGGCCTTGAGCGTACGGTCCATCGATGCGCGGTCCCAGCCGCCACGATGGACCTGGGCGACGACCGGCGTGGGGACCACGACCCGGCGGCCCCGACGGAGAGCCCGCCGGATGGCCGCACGGGCAGCAGCGTCACCCCGCGCAAGTGCGATCAAGGCGCCAGCGTCGAGCACGAGCTGCCGGCGGGGGGCATCCATCACCCGCCGGGCCAGTCGTGCGAGGCGTGCGCGCCTCTCGCTAGCGCCGGCGGACGTGGTCGGGCAGGACGGCTTCGAGCGCGGGGTAGAGGGTCGCGTTGGTGGCGACGATGGGCGCACCCGTGAGCAGGGAATCTTCGGTCAGGAACTCGTTGACCACGCCGCCCGCCGCTTGCACGATGGCCACGCCCGCGGCGCCATCCCACGAGTTGAGGTGCGACTCGATGTAGCCGATGAGCCTGCCGGCGGCGACGTAGGCCAGCGACAGTGCGCCCGAGCCTTCCCGGTAGTAGACGACGCCCTGGCGTAGCAGGGCATCCACGATGGGCACGATCTCGTCGGCCCCGATGCGTGGGCTCATGCCGATCGAGAGCAGGCCGTCGTCGAGGCTGGTGCTGTCGGAGACACGGATGGGCCGGCCGTTGAGCGTGGCCCCGTGGCCGACACGTCCGACGAAGATCTCGTCCCGGGCGGGAGCAGCGAGGAAGCCCATCTCGAGCGTGCCCCGGTGGGCGTAGCCGATGGACACGCACCACGAGGAAAGCTCCTTGAGGAACGGCTGCGTCCCGTCGATGGGGTCGACGATCCAGAGGTCATCGGCAGCGGCCTGGTTGTGGCCGAACTCCTCGCCGAAGAAGGCGTCGCCGGGGAAACGCTGCTCGATCGCGGCACGGATGAGCTTCTCGACCTCCGTGTCGGCCTCGCTGACCACATCCTGCGTGCCCTTGGAGCGCACGGTCAGCGACTCCTGACGCTCGTAGTACGCCAGCGCCAGCTCCGCCGCCTCGACGATGAGCTCCTGTCCGAACTCGTAGCGCTCCGCGAGCGGATCGGTCACGTGGCCTCCTCCGCCCACAGCCAGGCGGCGCCACGGACGCCGCTCGAGTCGCCGTGCACCGACTTCACGATGGGCGTCGTGAAGACGGTGGTGAAGGTGTACTCCAGGATCTCGCCCGGCAGGCGCTCGTAGAGCTCATCGACGTTGGACATGCCGCCGCCGAGCACGAAGACATCAGGGTCGAGCACGTTGACGATGACCGCCAGGCCACGTGCCACACGGCTGATGTAGCGGTCGAGCAGCGCGCTCGCGATCGAGTCCCCCGCGCGAGCGAGCTCCACGATGGCCGAGCCGTGCAGCCGCTCGCCGGCAGCCGCCTCGAACTGGGCCTGGAAGGCGCGGCCGGAGACCCACGTCTCCATGCAGCCGTTGAGGCCGCACCAGCAGGAAGGGCCGGGAACCTCGTCCTCCTCAGGCCACGGCAGCGGGTTGTGGCCCCAATCGGCGGCGTTGTTGTTGGGTCCGTGGTGCGCCCGGCCGTCGATGGCCACGCCGGCGCCGACGCCGCTGGCGAAGTTCGCGGCATAGACCACGCGATAGCCGACGCCGGCGCCATCGCGCGCCTCCGAGGCGGCCAGGAGATCAGCATCATTGACTGCCCGGATCTCGCGGCCCTCGAGCGCGGCGCGCAGGTCCCGCTCCACGGGTTGCCCGATCATCCACGTCGAGCTCGCGCCCTTGCCCAGCCCGGTCTCGGGATCGATGGAGCCGGGGATGCCGATACCGACGCGCTCCACACGCCCGACGGCCGATTCCACGCGCCCCACAAGATCGGCGATGGCAGCGAGGCAGGCGGCGTAGTCACCGCGAGGCGTGTCGACCCGCTCACGGAAGTGCTCGACGCCTTCCTCGGTCATGGCCACGGCCTCGATCTTGGTGCCGCCCCAATCGACTCCCACCAGCATGGGCCGAGTATGAAGCGTCGCGCGCCTTGCGAGGGCGCCTATCGGCGCGTCCGGCGACCAGCTCCGCTCTCCACGACCCGCAGGAGGTCGGTGCTGAGGCGCTCGCCCAGCCGCTCCGGGTCCACGTCCTCGTGGCGCGCCAGCTCGGCGCCCGCGAAGGCAGCGCGGTGCAGGATGCGGCCGTCGAGGTCGGGGTCGAGGTCGGCGCGGAAGACGCCTTCGGCCATGCCGCGGCGGAGCAGGTCCACCACGATGCCCTCGGCACGATCCTCGTGCGCCTGCATCGTCGTTCGCAGCTCGGCCGGCAGCGCGGCCGTGAGCGCGCTCAGCGACGGATGGCCCGAGCGTACGGACTCCACCGCGGAGGCCACGAAGAGCGTCAGCGCCGCGCGCGCGTCAGGCTCGTCGGCCAGCTGCGCGGCCAGTCCGGCCGTGCCGGCGTCGCCCAGCTCGACCATGCCCGAGAGCACGGCATCGACGTCCGGGTAGTAGTTGTAGAGCGTCTGGCGCGAGACGCCCGCGCGCGCCGCCAGCGCGGACATCGAGAGCCCGGCGGTGCCTTCCTGACCCACGATGTGCATGGCCGCCATGAGGATGCCGCCGAGTGTGCGGGCACGTCGCTCGCTCAGCTCCTCCGCCGCCGTCGCGGGTCGGCCCTCACCTTCCATCAGGGCCGACGATACGCGCGCGCCGAAAGCAGCGCGAAGCCGAACGTGAGGACCGCGATCCAGGCAGCGGAGGCGAGGAGCAGGTCGCCTGCCGGCTCGCCGGCGGCCAGGGCCCGCGCCGTGTCGGACACGACCGAGATCGGCTGCGCCTCGGCGAAGCGCCGCACCAGCTCGGGCATCCCGGCGGTGGGCACGAAGGCGCTCGAAGCCAGCATCAGCGGGAAGAGCCAGAACATCGAGAGCATGCCCACCGTCTCGGCGTTGCGCACACGCGCGCCGACCCAGGCGCCGACCCAGGAGAAGGCATAGCCCAGCGCGATGACCACGACGATCATGCCCACGGCGCCCCCCACCGAGTCGGCGCGGAAGCCCATGAGATAGCCGACGGCCACGACCAGCAGGACGCCCACGGCGTTGCGGGCGGTATCGGCCATGGTGCGACCGGCGATGACGGCGATCTGGCTCATGGGCAGCGAGCGGAAGCGGTCGACCACGCCGGCCGAGAGGTCGAGGGCCAGGCCCGTGCCGGTCTGCTGGGCGCCGTTCACGACGGTGATGACGAGCACGCCCGGCAGGAGGAACTCGATGTAGTCGACCCCCGCGCCAGCCGCGATGACGCTGCCGAAGACGTAGTAGAAGAGCAGCAGGAAGAAGATGCCCATGATGACCGAGAAGGTGAGCTGCTCGGGCACGCGAGCGGTGCGGATGAGGTCGCGGCGCGCGATGGTCAGGATGTCCAGCGCGGCGGTCATGCGGCCACCTCCCCTGCGTGGTCGACCTCGGTACCGGTGGGCCGGCCCGTGATCTCGATGAAGACGTCGTCGAGCGTCGGCCGGCGCAGCTGGAAGTCCGCGAGGGCGATGCCCGCGGCGTCGATCCGGCGCAGCACCGCCAGGCTCTCCTCGGTGTCGGCCACGCTGACGTGGAGGGTGGACGCATCCATCACCACCGCGGGCGTGGCCTCGATGGCCGCGCGGGCGTCCGCCAGCTGCGAGGGCCGGGCCACGGAGATCTCGAGCACGTCCCGGCCGAGACGGGCCTTGAGCTCGCTGCTGGTGCCCTCGGCCACGACCGTGCCGCGGTCGATGATCACGATGCGGTCGGCCAGCTGGTCCGCCTCGTCGAGGTACTGGGTCGTGAGCACCACCGCCGCACCGGCGTCGCGGATGGCGCGGACCTCATCCCAGATGGCCGCCCGTCCCCGAGGGTCGAGCCCGGTGGTGGGCTCATCGAGGAAGATGGCCGGCGGCTCGGCGATGAGGGCCACGACGAGGTCGAGCCGACGTCGCTCGCCGCCCGAGAGCGTCTCCACCAGGCGGTTCGCGTAGTCCGCCATCCCGAAGCGCTCGATGAGCTCGGCCACGCGGCCCTCCCGGCGCGCACGGGGCAGGTGGTAGAGGCGGCCGAAAAGGTCGAGGTTCTGGCGCACGCTGAGCTTGTCGTCGACGGCCGCGCTCTGCCCGGCAAGCCCGATGCTGGCGCGGACGGCCGCGGGATCGGTCGCGACGTCGTGGCCGGCCACGCTCGCCCTGCCGCCGTCGAGCGGGAGCAGCGTCGTCAGCAGCTTCACCGTAGTGGTCTTGCCGGCTCCGTTGGGGCCGAGCACCCCGAGGACGGACCCGGCCGCCACCGAGAAGCTGAGCCCGTCGACGGCCACGACGTCGCCGAAGCGCTTGCATAGTCCGACCGCCTCGATCACGGGAGTTCCCGGTCGGACGGCCTCGCGTTCGTAAGTTGACATACTGTCATTCTGGCACGAGGTTGACAGGTTGTCAATCTTACCGACTGTCGCCGCTGGCCCTACAGTTGGCGTTGACATGCTGACCTCACCGCTCGAGTCGCTGCGCGTGGCCGTCGTCCGGCGCACCACCGGCCTCTTCGCCTTCGGCAACGATCCCATGGCCCGCACCATGGACTACGCTGGGGACCCGGGGCTCTTCGGGCCCGACTCCATCACGTGGGAGGTGATGGGCGACGTCTCCGGGTTCGTCGCCGGGATCCGGGCGCTCCTCATCCAGGCCGCGCATCCCGAGGTCGTGGCCGGGGTGGCCGACCACTCCCGCTACCGAGAGGATCCGCTGGGCCGTCTCTCGCGCACCTCGGACTACGTGACCGCGACCTCGTACGGCGCCATGCCGGAGGTCGAGCAGGCCGTGCGCATCGTGCGCGCGGCGCACCGGCGCGTGGTCGGCATCTCACATCGCGGCCAGCCCTACCGCGCAGATGACCCGTCGCTCGCGGCCTGGGTGCACAACTCCCTGACCGACAGCTTCCTGGCCTGCCACCGGGCCTACGGCGCTCGCGCGCTGAACGACGCGGAGGCCGACCGGTTCGTCTCCGAGCAGGCCCGCATCGGCCGGCTGCTCGATGCCGATCCCGTGCCCGAGACGGCGGCCGAGCTCTCCGCCTGGGTCGCGGAGCACCCGGCGGTGGCCCCGTCGCCGGGCATGCGTGAGGCGGTCATGTTCCTGCGCCAGCCACCCCTCGACCCGGCCGTGCTGGTGGGCTATCAGGTGCTCGCGAGCGCCGCGGTGGTGACGGTGCCACCGCGCATCCGCGCGGCCCTCGCCCTGCGGCCACGTCCGGGCGCACGCTACGTCGGGCTGGCCTCGACGAGGGCCATGCGCTGGGCGCTCGCGTCCTCGCCACGTTGGCGGCAGGCCTTGCTGCGGGTGGGCGCGCCCATCGACGAGCGACGCTTCAAGCAGAAGGTCCCATTCGAGTCGCTGGAGGCGGCATGACCGGACGGCAGGACCTGTTCGAGACGCTGGAGCGCATCGGCCGCAGACCTGAGGTCTACTCCCGCCATACCGTCAGCGCGCTGTGGTCGTCACCGGATATCTCGGAGATGATGCTGCGCTACCACCTCGACAGCGAGGTCGACCTGGCGTCGCGTCGCGTCGAGTTCATCGAGCGCTCGTTCGACTGGATCGCCGAGCGCTTCGAGCTGAGCGAGTCGTCGCGCGTCATCGACCTGGGGTGTGGCCCGGGGCTCTACGCCAATCGCCTCGCCCGTCGGGGGGCGGCGGTCACCGGGGTCGACATCTCGCCCCGTTCCATCGAGTACGCGCGGGAGCAGGCCGCACGCGACGGGCTGGACATCGACTACCGCCTCGGTGACTACCTCGAGCTCGACATCGAACCGGGCTATGACCTGGCCACCGTGATCATGTGCGACTACTGCGCCATCTCGCCCCAGCAGCGGTTGCGGCTCCTGCGCCGGGTCGGCGACCTGCTCGCGCCCGGGGGCGCCTTCCTCTTCGACGTCTACTCGGAGGCCTACTACCAGACGTGGGAGGAGAGCGTGGCCTTCGGCGAGCGGATGATGGACGGCTTCTGGTCGGTCGAGCCCTACTTCGGCTTCCTCCACACCTTCCGCTACGACGAGGAGAAGGTGGCCCTGGAGAAGTACTACATCGTGGAGCGCCAGCGGGAGACCGAGTACTTCAACTGGTTCCAGCACTACTCGCTGGCGTCGCTCACCACGGAGGTGGAGTCGGCCGGGCTGGTCGTGGAGGAGGCCTATGGCGACGTGGCCGGCGAGCCCTTCGACGACTCGCTGCCCGAGTTCGCGGTGGTGGTGCGGCGTCCAGGCTAGCGACCGCTAGCGTGCTGCAGCGCGGCGGACGAGGAGGCGGACCGTGCCCGACCAGGCCAGGAAGGTCCAGCCCACGAGGGCGATGATGATGAGGCCGAACCAGACCGGCTCCAGGTCCGCCTGCCAGGCCCACAGGAACACGCCCAGCGGCAACAGCGCGATCCAGGCCACGACCGCCGGCACGAGCGCCAGGCCTCCGAGCCAGGCCCACGTGTCCGCGGGCAGCGTGGAGTCGGTGAGGACGGCCAGCGCGGCGTAGGACCAGACCACGACGAAGACGATCGAGGCCAGGATCGGCAGCGTCGTGTCGAGGAACCGGGCGAGACGGCTCATGGCCAGGATGGTAGACCCCGGGGCAGCACGAGGCCCGGCGACTCCGGGGAGTGCCGGGCCTCGGTGGCGGATGCCGCGGTGGGAGGGACCGCAGCGCTCGCCTGGAGGGTGGCGGACTACTGGCCGAAGGCCTCCTCGACGGAGCCGAGGCGGATGAACACGGTCTCGCCGTAGTTCTCGTCCACACCATCGTTGTCGGTCGCGAGGTAGACGGTGCCGTCCGCGGAGACGGCCAGGCTCTCGACCTTGTCGGGCACCGAGATGCTGGCCGCGTCGAGGTCGGGCAGGATGTCACGCAGGAGCGTCTTCTCCAGGACCGGCAGCTCACCGCCCGCGGGCACGAACTCCACCGAGGCGGGATCGATGCCGTACACGCGCTTCACCGCGGCCGCTTCGCCGAGCTGGTCGTCGCGCTCGACGACGGCCACGCGGCCGTCGGGCAGGACCGTGATCTCGGAGAGCCCGACCCAGCCACCGGCCGACGACTCGGGCGCGTCGAGCGGGTAGGCCGCGAAGGTCCAATCGCCGCTGGCGACGTCGTAGCGGCCGACCTTGACCGTGCCCGCGGCGTCGTTCTCCCAAGGGCGCTGCTGAACGACCCACACGGTCTCGTCGCCGCCGGCCTCGGTGCCGGTCACGGCCACGCCCTCGAGGCCGCTATTGGTGGCCACGTCGACGGCCTCGGCCGGGAGCTCGATGCCCTCGATGACGGTACCGTCGGCCTCGGCACGGACGATGAGATTGGGGCGCGAGCTGCCCTCGGACACGCGGCCCTCGGAGGCCAGCCAGAAGCCGCCCTCGGGCCGGACCGCGATGCCCTCGAGGTCGTACTCGCCCATGGTCTGGTCGTCGGTCTCGACCTGGCCGACCGCGATGCGCTCGGTGATGAGGGCCGGGACCGTGAGGGCGTTGATGCGGTAGATGTAGGGCTGGGCCAGGAAGGAGTCGCTGACGGCCCACAGCGTGGATGCCTCGGCGGGGTCGCCGGCCATGCCGCTGATGGCCACCCACGGGATGGGTGCACCGGTGGCCTCCTCGCCGATCGACTGCAGCTGCGGATAGAAGCTGCTGCCGTCACCGAGACCGTAGAGCGTGATGATGGAGCGGACGGGGAACTGGTCGTCAGGGTCTTCGTCGAAGCCGTCGACCTCGGAGGTGACCACGAGCACGCCGTCGTCGGTCACCACCAGGCCCTCAGGTCCCATGCCGGTCGGCAACAGCCCGGCCAGTCGTGGCTCCTCGGCGCTGATGTCGTAGGCGGCCACGATGTTGCCACGCTCGCTGGCGACGAAGAGGTAGGGGTTGCCGCCGATCTCACCCACCGCCAGGCCCTCGGGCTCGGAGCCCTTGTTGCCGCTGCGGCCCTCGGGGTAGTGGCCGGCGCGCGCGACCGCGTACTCGAACTCGGTGCCGGCGTCGTACTCGACGGTGCCGTCGACGTCGAAGACCGTGAAGCCGCGGCTGCCGCCCTCCTCGCCGTCGGCGTCCTCGTAGTCGCCCTCGTTGGCGACCGCGAAGCTGTCGTCGTCGATCCACTTGACCGCGTCGGGCTCGCGGCGGATGCCGGCGCGCGACTCGGTGAACTCGATGAGGCCGTTGCCCTGCGGGCCCAGCTCCTCCTCGGTCAGGTCGATGCCCTCGAGGTCGACGGTGCCGGCGCTGAAGTGGCTGACGACATCGCCGCCGGCGAGGTCGACGATCGCGATGTGGTTGTTCTCCTGCAGCGTCACGACGGCCTGGTCGAGGCCGTTGATGTCCACGAACTCGGGCTCGGGATCGTCGGGCGCGGTCTCCGCCAGACCCGTGAGGTCGGCGCTGCGTACGGTCCACCCGGACGGGTCGCCGGCAAGCTCGACGATGTCGAGGGTGCCGCCGGGAGCCTGCGGGATGAGCCCGTCGTCGAGGTCCTCGTCGCGCTCGTTCTCGATGGCGACCGCGGCATAGCTGCCGCTGGGTGCGATGGCCACGGCATCGGGCTGGCCGCTGAGCGGCAGGGTGGCCAGGACCTCGCGGCTCGCAAGGTCGATGACCAGCAGCTCACCGCTGGGGTTGACGAAGTCTTCGGAGGTGTTGTTGCTGACGAGCAGGTAGTCGCCCACGATGCCCGCGCTGGTGGGATCGCCCACCTCGATGGCACCGAGCGGGGCCGGGGCCGTGGGATCGCTGATGTCGACGAAGCCCACTCGGCCGGCCACGCCGTCGGTATAGACCGCGATCGTGCCGTCAGCGGTGACGTCCACGATCTCTGCCGAGGTGGGCGTCGCCCGATCCTCCCCCTCGGCCAGGTTAGCCGTGACGAAGAAGGAGCCGAGGTGCTCGATCGGTGCCAAGGTATCGGCGGCGACGGGCCCGGCCGCGAACGCGCTGCCGGCGAGCGCTGCGCCGGTCAGCAGTGCCGACGCGCGCAGACGATGGGTCGTGGGCTTGACGGACATGGGCCTCCCTCAGCTGCTCGTGGAGTCGAGGATGGTGAGGCTGCGGGTCGACCGTCAACCCCGTGTTTTCGGAATGTTAACGGTGGCGCTGCGTCTTTCGGCGGTCGGCATCGGCGGCGGCGCGCGACGTCAGCCCAGCCGGGCGAAGCCGGAGGCGTGCATCGGGTCACGCATCAGGCTGAGCAGGGACATGCCCAGCCCATAGGTCACGACCTTCCGTGGCAACGCGACCTGGATGAACACGCCGCCCGGCAGCTCGAGCTCGCCGTGGCCGGTGACGCCGTCGAGGTCTCCGGTCCGGGCCGCCGCCCGGAGCTCGGGATCGTCAAGCTCGAGGACACGTGCGGTGGTCTGGAAGATGATCGTGCTGGGTGGGCCGAACGGCGACCGACGCACCGGCACGGTGATGGCTACTCGTGGGTTGGCGCCGATGTTGCGCGCCTTGCGGCTGGAGCCCAGGGTGCTCACGTAGAGGTGCTCACCCGATAGCGCATAGAGCACGCCGGCGGCGTGGGGCCAGCCCTCGGCCGAGGTGGACGCGAGCGTCGCGAACGAGCGCTTGCCGATGGCCTCGAGCACGGCCTGGGCCGGGAGCTCGAGCGGGTGTGGGGTCGTCTGGGGTGGGTGCTGCTGTGTCTCCATGGCCACAAGCTACGCGGATGGTACGAGCCTCTCCATGGCCCACGCGCTCATTCGCATACGCCATCGTCTAGACTGGTCGGATGGGAGCCCTCGACAACCTTCTCAGCGGCCCACGCGTGCAGGATGCCTTCCTGCTGCGGCTGTCGATGGAGCCACCGTGGTCCCTGAGCGTCGAGGACGAGGCGCCGTTGACCGTCATGGCCCAGCTGGAGGGCCACGCCTGGGTCATCGCCGGAGCGGAGCGCATGCGCCTCGAGCCGGGCGACGTCGCGGTCGCCAAGGGACCAGACCACTATCGCGTGGCCGACGACCCGGAGACACCGATCTCGATCGTCGTCGACACCCAACAGCAGTGTCGGTCGCTCGACGGCCGCAGCCTCGTGGATGAGATGCTCCTGGGCGTTCGCACCTGGGGTAACGACATCGGTGGCTCGGCCCAGATGCTGGTGGGCACGTACAACCTTGACTCGGAGGTCAGTCGCCGGCTCCTGCGGGCGCTGCCACCACATCTCCGGCTGCGAGCGGACGAGTGGGACTCGCCGCTCGTTGGGCTGCTCGCGGCCGAGGTCTCGCGAGAGCGGCCCGGACAGGAGGTCATCCTCGACCGTACGCTGGACCTGCTGCTCATGACCGCGGTTCGTGCCTGGTTCGACCGGCCCGAGCATGACGCCCCCGGCTGGTACCAGGCCGAGAGCGACGAGGCCATCGGCGCCACCATCCGGCTCATCCACGAGCAGCCCCAACGAGAGTGGACGGTGGCAGAGCTGGCGGCCCAGGCAGGGATGTCTCGCGCGGCCTTTGCCCGCCGCTTCAATGAGGTCGTCGGCGAGCCGCCCATGACGTACCTCACCAACTGGCGCCTGACGCTGGCCGCGGACCTGCTGCGCGAGCCGGACGCGACCGTCAGCGATGTGGCCGAGCGGGTCGGCTACGCCACGCCGTTCGGGCTGAGCGCGGCCTTCAAGCGTGTCCGGGGCGTCAGCCCCAGCCAGTACCGGCAGGCCGTGAGCGCCTGATGAGCCGGCGCACGCTCCCGCGGATGCTCGAGGGCTACGGCTTCGGCGAGGGCATGCGACGCGAGCTGGCAGGGGTCGGCACGATCGACGCGTTCCGACCCGTCACCGGCTGATCGCACGCGGCGGTGCGAGCCAGCACCGGGAACGTGGTACCAGGCTCGAAACAGTACGAACGGTATGGCACCGTGTCGGGGTTCGGGTGCGCCGGGGATGGTCCGGCGCACTGGTCACCGCAGGAGGTCCAGGGAGCTGATGGAGAGGCAGGGCGCGAAGCTCGTCCGGGTGCTGGCGGTGGCGGCAGCGGCCGCCATGCTCATCAGTGCCATCCCGGGAAGCGTCGCCACCGC
>JBFLKP010000143.1:0-13894 GCA_040883225.1 Candidatus Limnocylindrales bacterium
ATAGCCGGTCGAGGCGCAGTTGCCGCGATCATCCTTCTCGACGCCGAAGTCATCGAGCACCGCGTGCTCCGGGTGCAGGAAGCCCATGGCCAGGAGTACCAGCTGGGCGGGCATCTCGAAGTCGGAACCCTCGACCTCCTTCGGCGCCCCGGACGACCAGTCGGCCCGCACCGCGTGGATCGCTCGCAACGCGCCATGCTCGTCCTTCAGGAACGCCTTCGACATCACGGCCCAGTCACGGATGGCCCCCTCGGCCTGTGACGTCGAGGTCGAGAACATGCGTGGACCCGGATGCGTGGGCCACGGCGTGGCCTCCGTCCGGCCCTCCGGCGGCTTGGGCATGATCTCGATCTGTGTCACCGACGTCGCGCCCTGGCGGATCGACGTGCCCACGCAGTCGGAGCCGGTGTCGCCGCCGCCGATGACGACGACGTCCTTGCCCGTGGCGAGGATCTCCGGCTCCTCGATGTGGTCGCCCGCAACGCGCTTGTTCGACTGGCGCAGGAAGTCCATGGCGAACTCGACCCCGTCGGCATCACGGCCGGCGATGGCCAGGTCACGCGGCTTGGTGGAGCCGCCCGCGAGCACGACCGCGTCGTACTTCGTCAGCAGCTGGGTGGCCGGATAGTCGACGCCCACGTGGATGCCGGTGCGGAAGCGGACGCCCTCGTCGAGCATGAGGTTGATGCGTCGGTCGACGATGTCCTTGCCCAGCTTGAAGTCGGGGATGCCGTAGCGCAACAGGCCGCCGGGTCGATCGGCACGCTCGAAGACGACCACGTCGTGGCCGGCCCGGTTGAGCTGGTCGGCCGCGGCCAGGCCGGCGGGTCCGGAGCCGATGACCGCGACCCGCTTGCCGGTGCGATGGGTCGGGGGCCGGGGCATGGCCCAGCCCTCCGCGAAGGCCTTCTCGATGATCGCGACCTCGATGTTCTTGATCGTCACCGCGGGCCGGTTGATGGCCACGACGCAAGCCGACTCGCAGGGCGCGGGGCAGATGCGCCCGGTGAACTCGGGGAAGTTGTTGGTGGAGTAGAGCGCCTTGAGCGCCCGCTCCCACTTGCCGTGGTAGACGTGGTCATTGAAGTCGGGGATGACGTTGGCCAGCGGGCAGCCGCTGTGGCAGAAGGGCACGCCGCAGTTCATGCAGCGGGCGCCCTGCTCCTGCACGTCGGCCTCCGCCATCGGCAGGGCGAACTCCTGCCAGTGCCGGATCCGCTCCTCGATCGGCTGGTAGCCAGGGACCTTGCGCTCGTAGTCCTTGAAGCCGGTGTCCTTGCCCATGATGTGTCCCCTACGCCGCCACTTCGGCCGCCGCAGCCTCTGCCGCCAGCTCTGCGAGCGCGCGCTTGTAGTCGCGCGGCATGACCTTCACGAACGAGCCGAGCTGGACATCCCAGTCGGCGAGGATGGCCTGCCCGCGCGCCGAGCCGGTGGCCTCGACGTGCTCTTCGATGAGGGCCCTGAGCTCGGCCACGTCGGCGGGGTCAGCGACCTCCTCGAGGTCGACCATGCCGCCATTGACCCGCGCGGCCGACCGGCCATCGACGTCCCAGATGTAGGCGATCCCGCCGGACATGCCGGCACCGAAGTTGCGCCCGACCGGGCCGAGGACGACGGCGCGGCCACCGGTCATGTACTCGCAGCCGTGATCGCCCACGCCCTCGACCACGACCTGCGCGCCCGAGTTGCGCACGCAGAAGCGCTCCCCGGCCGGGCCCAGGATGAAGGCCTTGCCACCAGTGGCGCCGTAGAAGGAGACGTTGCCCACGATGACGTTCTCGTTGGGGTCGAAGACCGAGGCGCGCGGCGGGTAGAGGATGGCCGTGCCGCCGCTGAGGCCCTTGCAGAAGTAGTCGTTGGCCTCACCCTCCAGCTCGATGGTCAGGCCGGACGGCGCGAAGGCCATGAACGACTGGCCGGCGGAACCGGTGGCCTTGAAGCGGATGGTGTCGGGCGGCAGGCCGGCTTCGCCGGTGCGGCGGGTGATCTCCTGGCCCAGGATGGTGCCGATGGTGCGGTTGACGTTGCGCACCTTGATGTCGGCGCGGACCGGCTCGCCTCGCTCCAGCGCCGGCTGCGCGAGGCGGATGAGCTCGTTGTCCAGGGCGCGATCGAGGCCGTGATCCTGTGCCACCGACTGGTACGTGCCGGTGCGCTCGGTGGCCGGCAGGTACGCGAGCAGCCGGGAGAGGTCGAGCTGGCGGGCCTTGAAGTGCTTCAGGTCGGGGCGCTGGGCCAGCTTGTCCGTGCGGCCGACCATCTCGTTCACGGTGCGGAAGCCGAGTCGCGCCATGTGGCGCCGCAGGTCCTCGGCCAGGAAGGTGAAGAAGTTGACCACGTGCTCCGGCTCGCCGGTGAAGAGCTGGCGCAGCTCGGGGTCCTGCGTGGCCACGCCCACCGGGCAGGTGTTGAGGTGGCACTTGCGCATCATCACGCAGCCCATGGCGATGAGCGCGCCCGTGGCCACGCCCCACTCCTCGGCGCCGAGCAGCGTGGCGATGGCCAGGTCGCGGCCCGTGCGCAGCATGCCGTCGGTCTGGACCACCACGCGGTCGCGCAGGTTGTTCTGCATCAGCACCTGGTGCGTCTCGGAGAGCCCGAGCTCCAGGGGCAGGCCGGCGTGCTTCAGCGAGGACAGCGGCGAGGCGCCGGTGCCACCGTCGTGGCCGGAGATGAGGATGACGTCGGCGTGCGCCTTGGCCACGCCCGCCGCGATGGTGCCCACGCCCACCTCGGCCACCAGCTTGACGTTGACCCGCGCCTGCGGGTTGCTGTTCTTGAGGTCGTAGATGAGCTGAGCGAGGTCCTCGATGGAGTAGATGTCGTGGTGCGGCGGCGGGCTGATGAGGCCGACGCCGGGTGTCGAGTAGCGCACCCTGCCGATGACCTTGTCGACCTTGTGGCCGGGCAGCTGACCGCCCTCGCCGGGCTTGGCGCCCTGGGCCATCTTGATCTGGATCTCGTCGCTGTTGACGAGGTAGTTGCTGGTCACGCCGAAGCGGCCCGAGGCCACCTGCTTGATGGCCGAGCGCATCGAGTCGCCGTTCTCGAGCGGCTCGAAGCGGATGGGGTCCTCGCCACCCTCGCCGGTGTTAGAGCGGGCGCCGAGCCGGTTCATGGCGATGGCCAGCGTCGTGTGCGCTTCCCAGCTGATGCTGCCGAAGGACATGGCCCCGGTGGCGAAGCGCTTGACGATCTCGCCCGCGGGCTCGACCTCCTCGATGGGGATGGGGTCGAGGTCGTTCCACTCGAGCAGGTTGCGCAGCGTGATGGGCGCGTCCGAGGCGTGGTCGATGAGGCGCTGGTACTCGCGGTACAGCTCCCAGTCGTTCGTGCGCGCCGCGTGCTGCAGCTTGGAGATGGTGTCGGGGTTGTGCAGGTGCCGCTCGCCGCGGGTGCGCCACTGGTAGTGGCCGCCGAGCTCCAGGTCCGTCTCGTCCTCCACGTCGACGTAGGCGGCCTCGTGACGCATCAGCACCTCGCGCTCGATGGTCGCGAGGTCGATGCCGCCGACACGCGAGGCGGTACCGGGGAAGAACTCCTCGGTGACCGCGTCCGAGAGGCCCACCGCCTCGAAGATCTGGGCGCCGATGTAGGAGCTGACCGTGCTGATGCCCATCTTCGACATCGTCTTGAGCAGACCCTTGCCCACGGCCTTGAGGTAGCGCTCGCGGGCTTCCTCCGCGCTCATGTCCGGCGGCAGCAGCTGCCGGCGACGCATGTCCTCGATGGTCTCGAAGGCCACGTACGGGTTGACCGCGGAAGCGCCGAAGCCGAGCAGCGTGGCGAAGTGGTGCACCTCGCGCGCCTCGCCGGTCTCGATGAGCAGGCCGCAGCGCGAACGCAGGCCGCGCCGGATGAGGTGGTGGTGCACGGCGCTGACCGCCAGCAACGCGGGGATGGCGGCGTGGTCCGAGTCGACCGTGCGGTCGGTGAGGATGATGACCTCGTAGCCGTCGAGCACGTACTCCTCGGCCTCGCGGCAGAGGCGGTCGAGCGCGCGGCGGATGCGGCCGGGCTCGGCCTTGAAGCCGATGGAGATGGTCTTGGCCTGGAAGTGGTTGACGTCGGCCCAGCGCAGGCGCTCGAGGTCCTCGTTGGTGATGACCGGCTGGGGCAGCTCGATCATGCGCGCGTGCTCGGGGTTGGTGTCGAGCAGGTTGCCCTCCGCGCCCACGAAGGAGACGAGGCTCATGACCATCTCCTCGCGGATGGGGTCGATGGGCGGGTTCGTGACCTGGGCGAAGAGCTGCTGGAAGTAGTCGAAGAGATTGCGCGACTTGTCCGAGAGGACCGCGAGCGGCGTGTCGGTGCCCATCGAACCGACCGGCTCCTGGGCGTCCCTGACCATCGGGGCCATCAGGATGCGCAGGTCCTCGAGCGTGTAGCCGAAGACCTTCTGGCGCGTGAGCACGCTCTTGGTCGGGGGCTGCAGGACCTCCCGCGGCGGCTCCAGGTCGGCCAGCGGGATCTTGCCTTCGTCGATCCACTGGCGATAGGGATGCTGGGCGCAGATGCGGGCCTTGATCTCGTCATCGGGGATGATGCGGCCCTCTTCGAGCGAGGCCACGAACATCTTGCCCGGCTGCAGCCGACCCTTCTGCACGATCTTCTCGGGCGGCACGTCGAGCACGCCGGCCTCGCTGGCCATGATGAGCAGGTTCTCGTCGGTCAGGCAGTAGCGCGATGGGCGCAGGCCGTTGCGGTCGAGGGTGGCGCCGATGAGCGTGCCGTCGGTGAAGGCGATGCTGGCGGGGCCGTCCCAGGGCTCGATGATGCCGCCGTGGAACTCGTAGAAGGCCTTGCGGTCGTCCGGCATCTCCGGGTCCTTCTCCCAGGCCTCCGGGATGAGCATCATCATCACCTCGGGCAGGCTGCGGCCACCGAGCATGAGCAGCTCCACGACGTTGTCGAGCACGGCCGAGTCCGAGGTACCCTGCGGCGCGATGGGCAGCATCTTGTGCAGCTCGTCGAAGGTGAAGAGGTCCGACTCCAGCAGAGCCTCGCGCGAGCGCATCCAGTTGGCGTTGCCGCGGATGGTGTTGATCTCGCCGTTGTGGGCGAGCGTGCGGTACGGATGCGCGAGCGGCCAGCTGGGCAGGGTGTTGGTGCTGAAGCGGCTGTGGATGAGTGCGATAGCCGACTCGAAGGCTTCATCCAGCAGATCCGGGTAGTAGGCCGGCACCTGCTCGGGCGTGAGCATGCCCTTGTAGTTGAGCGTGCGCGAGGATAGCGAGACGATGTAGAACTTCTCGGCCGTCTTGGTCGACTCGCGGACCATGCGCGTGGCGTACTTGCGCACGACCATGAGCTTGCGCTCGAAGGCATCCTGGCTCAGCGTCGTAGGCCGACGGATGAACATCTGGCGCACCACCGGCTCGGCGGAGATGGCCGTGGCGCCGAGCGTCTCGTTGTCCGTGGGCACGTCACGCCAGCCCAGGAGGTCCAGGCCCATCTCGTCGAGGACGCGGCGCAGCACCAGCTCGACCGCGGGGTGGCGATGGCGCTCCTGCTGGAAGAAGCACATGCCCACCGCGTAGTCGCCGGGGCCGGGCAGCGTGATGCCCTGCGAGGTGCACTCGCGCAGCAGGAAGGCGTGCGGGATCTGGACGAGGATGCCGGCACCGTCGCCCGTCTCAGGCTCCGCGCCGCGGGCCCCGCGGTGGTCGAGGTTCATGAGCACCTGCAGCCCCTGCTCGACGACACCATGGGTGGTGATGTTGTTGAGGTCAGCCACGAAGCCGACACCGCACGCGTCGTGCTCGGTCGACGGCTCGTAGAGGGTCCTCTTCAGCTGTGGCTCAGGCATCGCTGGATCCTGCGTGGGTATGCTCGACCAAGGGCACCGGAGAGAGGGTCACCCAGCCTCCCGGGAACCCCTTGCCGCCGTCCCCGGACACGTGGGTGGACCGCAAGATTAGGCGGCACGGGGTATCCGGTCAAACGCCCACACGCGCGGGCAGGGTTCCAGAGCGCCAGTCGGGCCCCGGTGGTGCCTGGAGGCACCACCGTTCGTGGGTCGTTGGTGGCGGGTCCGACCGGCGTGGGCACGGTTGTGGGCGGCTCCGGCGTGGACGACTGCCCTCACGGGTCGACGGGTCGACGGGTCGACGCCGGAAGTGTGCTCGACGCCGGAAGTGTGCTCGACGCCGGCAGCATGCTCGGCGACGTGGTCTTGTGGCCATCCGTCGCCGGGGTCGACGTTGGCGGGCCGCCCGACGTGATCCTGTGGCCATCCGTCGCCGGGGTCGACGTTCGTGACGGTCCGGGCCCGATCGAACCCCTGCCCCGCAGCCTCACGGCCCGATCCCATGCTCGACGCGCATCACATGGAGCTGGTCGACCCTCGGCGTGCCAATGCAGCGTGGCTACGAGCACACCGAACGTCGGTGGGGACGACGACTGGCTACATCGCGCGGCTACTCGCGTGTCCGCATGAACCGACTGTCCATCGAGATGACGGTCGGCCACTGCGCGCGGCTATTCGCGGCTGTAGAACCCGAGCAGCGTGGCCTCGGCCAGGATGTGCTCGTGGATGGCTTCGAGCACGCTCGTCTTATCCACGCCCTCCTCCCAGCCGAGCGCCTTGTCGAGCGCATAGGCCTGGAAGAAGTAGCGGTGCGTGCCGCTTGGCGGGCAGGGACCGCCGTAGCCGGTGTTGCCCCAGGAGTTGGCGCCGGCGGTGCCCAGGCGCTCGACCGCCTCGGGGATCTCGGCCAGCGGCTCGATGTCGTAGGCCACCCAGTGGTCCCAGGTGCCGGCCGGCGCATCGGGATCGTCCATGACCAGCACGAGCGCGACCGCCTCGGCCGGCACGTCCTCGAGGGCCAGGGGCGGCGAGACGTCGTCACCGTCGCAGGTGTAACGGGCCGGGATGTCCTCCTCGTCCTCGAAGGCCGGTGATGAGAGACGCATGCTGACCTCCTCCATGGCTGGCGATGGCGCCGAGGCACGGCTCGGACGCGGTCCTCCACTGTACGAGAGGCGCGGAGGATCGGTCGACGGATCGGGTACCCAAGGCGGGCGCGAGTCGTAACCGATTTCTATCCGGTCCGCTACGCCACTCGAGGTCGGTGACGACTAGGCTCGATCGAAGGTTCGCGCACGACGCGTTCGAGGAGACGTAGACGACGATCGGAGACCGGTTTGGCAGCGACGGATGAGAAGGACGCAGTCGAGGCACTGTGGGATGACCTGGCCAGGAAGGCGCGCGGCGTCCACTGCCCTCAGCACTTCGTCGAGCCCTGGCGCGTCTACGTCATCGGCACGTCTCCGAACCTGAAGCTGGACATCTCCGGCTGCTGTCCCAGGATCGGCCAGGCCATCAACGAGATGATCGCGGCCGACCCGGGCTTCCGCGCCAGCCGCTAGGGCCGCCCAGACGCTAGTCCCGCGGCATGCCCCAGCGGGCGCGATCGACGAACGAGGGGTTAGGGTCCAGCGCCTCCGTCCACGGCTTCAGGTAGTCGCGCCCGCCGTACTGGCCACCACCCAGGGCGAGCATGTAGGCCGACAGCCGAAGCCCGCAGCGGAACCCATTGCGCTGGTCGTAGGGCATGTCGTCTGGCGGCTCGATGCGGGAGGCGTCGACGGCCGCCAATCGAGCGCTGACCAGATCGGGGCGAACCGCCTCGTCCTCGCCGGGGAACCAGTCCTCTCCCGGTCGGCCGAAGAGGAAACCACCCATGTCGCGCTCCCACGCCCGTGACAGCCGCGTGGCCTGGTTCAGCGACATGCGGCGAGCGTCGTCGAGACACGAGACGACCAGCTCCTGGTACTCCCCGAACCGCGGGTACCCGACCGACGCCGCCCACGGTGCGGTGCAGCGCTTCTCGAGCGCGGCGATGGCCAGCGGGTCGCGCGTCTTCTGTGCGATGGCCTCGCCCAGCAGTCGCCACTGGGCATAGGCGTTGACGACCACGATGCCGTTGCCGAAGACACGCCCGCGCGGGAACAGCAGCGGCGGGCCCTCATCCACGCGCTCGCGCCAGACCTGCTCGATGGCATCCTCCAGCGCGCGAGAGCGGGCCCACATCCGCTCGCCGACGATGTCCTCGAAGCCGTCGAAGGGCATCGGTGGCTCCTCGCCGAGGCTGTACGTGACCCGTGCCCGCTCGTCGGCCGTGAGCCCGCGGATCGTCTCGAAGAGCGCGCGCAACTCCTCGTTCCAGGCGCCGAAGTCGAACCTCGTGGGATCGTCGGTCTCGGGGTCATAGTCCCACTCGGGCTTGGGCGGCGGGGCGGCCTTGCCTTCCCAGAACCAGTCGGTGTCGGACGACGGGCGTTCGGGCCGCGGCGGCGCCTGCTGCGTGGTGGTGGAGCGTGGCTGCTCCTTCGGGGGCCGGCCCCAGCGCGGCGTGGGGGGCGGAAGCTGTGACCGCAGCTCGGGGTCCAGCAACCACTCACGGGCGATGTTGAGGCGCTTGGTCTCGTCGAGCCCGGCCACGCCGGCGATATCGGGGTGGACGTGGCGGATGCGCGCCTTGTAGGCGCGGTCGACGGTGGCCGCGTCCGCGCTGGCATCGACGCCGAGGAGCTCGAAGGGATCGAAATCGGGCAGCTGCTCGCTCACGAGCAGAAGGCTAGCGCGATACCGCTGGCGCCGGCCGTGGCATCGTGTCGACGACACCGACCACGTCTCCGCCCGTCAGGTGGCCGCGACCTCCGACGGTCTTCGCGCCCGAGCGAGGGCCTCGTCGAGCCGGTCGAGCCAGGCCCGGGCACCGAGCCGCTCGAAGATGCCGCGAGCCTCTTCTGCCGCGGCAGGGACCCCTGGAGCGGACCAGTCGAGCAGCGACACCATCAGCAGGCCGGTCGTGGCCACCGCGAAGGGCAGGCCCATGCCCCGATCGTCAGCCATCACGGCCTCGAACCCAGCGGACGCTTCCTCGAGCCGTCCCTCCAGAGCAGCGATCCCGGCGACGGTCCGACGCTTCGCCAGCTTGACCATGGCGCCGTGCGAGCCTGTCGACTCCATCCCCTCGAGCGCCGCTGCAGCCGCCACCGGGTCCCGGTCGAGGAGGGCCGCGAAGGCCACGTCCGCGTAGCCCAGGGCCGCGTTGAACGGGTCGACCTCGGCGGCCAGGCGCAGTCGTCGGGCAGCGTCGCCATATCGTCCTGCGGGCAGGTCGAGCGCGCCGAGGATGGCGTCCTCCGCCTTCTGCCATGCAGGCTCGCCGGTAGCGGCCTGGGTCCGGACGTATCCGAGCAGGGCTTCGACGACCTCCCTCGTGTCTTCGCCACGACTCGCGAGCATGGGCACCAGCGCATTGCGGATCCACTGCTGCTCTTCGCCACTGCTCGCTTCGAGCTCGCGCCGCAGCTCGCCGATGGCCTCGTCCCAGTCGCCGGTGAAGCGCGCCGATTCGGCCATGTTGTTCGTGGCCATCGAGATGCCGTGTCGATCCCCGATCTGCCGGGCCAGCTCGAGTGCGCGTCGCGACGCCTCCATCATCGCCTTCGGGTCCCGCTCGGCCAGCGGACCGGACATGTTCAGCAGCGCCCGACCTTCCACGTAGGGCAGCCCCTCCGCCTGCGCCAGCCGACGTCCGGCCTCGATGGCGCCGAGGCCCTCGAGCCCGCGTCCGCTCGAGGAAAGGGCCGTCCCGCGGGTGACCAGCACGTCGGCCACCAGCGCCGGCATGTCGAGGCGCTCGGCCATGGCCAGCGCCCGGTCCGCCATCGCGATGGCCACGCTGAAGTCCTCCTGCACCAGCATCTCGATGCGCGCCAGCTGACCGAGCAGCTCGGCCAGCCCGCGATCGACACCGAGGTCCTCCAGCTCCTGCACCGCGTCGCGCGCGACCGATCGGGCCGCCTCCAGCTGCCAGCCATCGTGCAGCGTGGCATCGACCAAGGCCGCGTACGCACGGGCCATGTCGCTGCGCCGGTCCAACTCGCGGTAGAGCTCGATGGCTCGCCCGAGGGCCTCCCGGCCACGTCCCTCGTGCGCGGCGGGCACGGCTGCCCGCGCCACGAGCGTGAGCAGGTCCGCTTCGTCCGCGGGATCGCCGGCGAGCTCGAGCGCGGACTCGTAGAGCCGGTAGGCCTGCTCGGTCGAACCGAGCGACAACGCGCGAGCGGCTGCTCCTCGCAGGGCCAGCTTCGCCTGGACGGCGAGGGCATCGGCCTCCGGGCCAGGCCGGGCATTGCGATGTGCCGCCTGGTACTGGGCGGCGAGCGCGCCAGCGAGCTCGTCGGCATCGAGGCTCTCGAAGTAGCGCGCGGCGGCCAGGTGGCGCCCACGACGTTCATCGCGCGCGAGCGTGTCGTAGGCCACCTCGCGCAGCAGCTCCTGGCTGAAGGCGTACTGGCCCCGCTCCGGCGAGCGAGGATCGGCCTGCAGCACGAGCATCTCGCGGCGCACGAGCAGGCGAAGCCGCGGCTCGAGGTCGGCCACCGTGGTGCCGGTCATCGTCGCGAGGGCCTCGATCGAGAAGGTGTGGCCGAGGATGGCCGCGCTCTGCAGCAGGTCGCGATCGTCCGTCGCCAGGGCGTCCAGTCGCGAGGCCACGAGCGCCCGCAGGGTCTCCGGCGCCTCGAGCGCCGCCAGGTCGCCGGTGGGCCGGTAGGCATCCGCCTCGAACACGAGCCGTCCGTCGTTGACCAGCATGCGCACGGTCTCCACGGCGTACAGCGGCACGCCGTCGGCGCGATCGACGATGTGGTCGCGCGTCGCCGCGGGCAGACCCGGTACGAGCCCTTCGAGCAGCGCCTGCATCGAGCCGCGGTCCATCGGGCCCAGCGAGATCGAGGTCGCCCCCGGCCCCGTGCCCCAGTCGGGCCGCGCGTCGAGGAGCTCCGGTCGGGTGAGCGTGACCATGCAGATGGGCAGGTCGTGGCTCCAGCCCTGGACGTGATCGATGAAGGCCAGCAGGCCGGGGTCGGCCCACTGCAGGTCCTCGAACACGAGCAACGTGGTGCCTTGGTGCGCGATGTGCTCGAAGAACGAGCGCCAGGCCGGGAAGAGCTGTTCGGCAGGCGTCGAAGCGTCGCCGACCCCGAGCAGCATGAGCAGTGCCGACTCGATCCACGCCCGGTCGGCTGCCTCCGGCACGAACGCGGCCACGGTCTCGGCGACGCGGGCGCGGGTGGTGGCCTCGTCGTCACTCTCGGCCAGGCCACAGCGACCACGCACCATCTCGCCGAGCGCCCAGAACGTGATGCCACTGCCGTACGAGGGCGAGCGTCCGTGATGGAACCAGACCGTCTCGACGAGGCCGTCGAGGTACTTCTCGAGCTCCCAGCCGAGGCGACTCTTGCCGATCCCACCCTGACCGACGATGGAGATCATGCGCACGCTGCGCTCACGGCTCGAGGCATGGAACAGCTCCTTGAGCAGCCGGAACTCGGTGTCGCGGCCCACGAACGGGGCCTCGAGCGCATCGCTGCGTCCACGTCCACCGCGCTCGGCGATGACGCGCAGGGCGCGCCACAGCGGCACCGCTACCGACTTGCCCTTGAGCTCGTGCTCGCCGGTGGCCTCGAAGGCGATGGCTTCCGACGAGCTGCGCATGGTGGCCTCGTCCACGAGGACGGTGCCGGGGTCGGCGACCGACTGCACACGGGCGGTGGTGTTGACGAGATCGCCCGCGACCATGCCCTGCCCGGTCGCGCCCAGGGTGACGGCCGCCTCGCCGGTCTGGACGCCCACGCGGGCCGCCAGCTCGCCGTCCATGCCACGTACCGCATCGATGAGCTCGACCGCGGCCCGGACCGCGCGTTCGGCGTCGTCCTCGCGGGCGACCGGGGTGCCCCACACGGCCATGACCGCATCCCCGATGAACTTCTCCACGCTGCCGCCGTAGCGCTCGATGACCTCGCGTGAGAGCTCGAAGTAGCTCGTCAGCGTCTCCCGCACCTCCTCCGCGTCACGCTCTTCGGAGAAGGGCGTGAAGCCGACGAGGTCGGCGAAGAGGACGGAGACCAGGCGTCGCTCGGCCCTGGTTACCGGTCGCTCACCGGACGTGGGAGGGGTTGGCTCCACCGCGGCCAGCGAGACGCCGCACTCGGCACAGAACTTCGCGGACGGCGGGTTCTGGCTGCCGCACGACGCGCAGGCCGCGACCAGACGGTTCCCGCACTCGATGCAGAAGCGAGCCTTCGCCTCGTTGGTCGTGCCGCACTGAGCGCAGCGCACGTGGCCCTCCCTCGTCAGGTTCGCGCAGGGTATCCGATAGGGCGGTGGGAGACGAATCGGCGCGTGACGCAGGCGACGACGACGCCATCGACCCCGAGCAGCCCGATCAGAGCGGGATCAGCAGCTGCTGGCTCACCCGCCGATGGTCTGTGGCCCGAGGTACTCGTCGAGCCGTTCGGGCCAGTCGCGCTTCTCGAAGCCCGCGGCCACGAGCACGTCGCGCCAGTCCGTTCGTGCCTCCCGGAGCTGCTGCTCGAGGCGCCCGACGTCGCCGTCGGCCAGCTTCACCACGGCGGCACCGACGCGCTCGCCCAACGCCGGCCCGGGCAGGCCGGGCAGCGCCTGCAGCGCCGCCAGCACGCGCTCGGCATCAGCACCGAAGTCGACCTCGACGCGACGGGTCAGGCGGTCGGTGGGCTCCATGCCCGAGAGGCTACCGCGTGGTGAGCCCAGGCGACGAACCCCCGATCGCGCAGGACGATAGCATCGAGCCATGACCTCCGGTGCCACCGTCGTCCCCGAACGAGAGACGCCGGCGTCGGCACCCGAGGTCCGTAGCGCCTACATCGACCAGACCGTCGTGGGGTACCTGCTCTACGGCGTCGGGGCCGTCACGGCCTTCCTCGCCGCAGCGCTCTCGCTCTCGGATGCGGAGGCGGCGCTCCACTCTTCGATGCTGGCGGTCGGCCTGCTGGTGGCGGGCGTCGCCGGTGATCGCCTGGACGCACGTATCGGCCTGCGGCGCGCCAACGTCCTGGCCTATGCGCTGCTGGCCGCCGCCAGCGTCTGCCTGGCGACGGCGCCGGCCTACGTCGTCACCCTCGCGGGCGCGGGCATGGTGGGCATCGCGGTGGGCCTGCTGCTGGCCCATCTCAACCGAGCCCTCACGCGCGGCGGCGGAGCGCTCGCCCAGGTGCGCATGAGTCGCGCCGGGCTCGTGGCCATGTTCGGCTCGATGAGCGTGCCGGTGGTGATCGGCTTCGGCGAGAACAGCGACCTCGGCTGGCAGGTCGCCTTCGTGGTCGCGGGCGGCCTCATCGTCGTGGGCCTGTGGGGCACGCGCTGGCGGCAGGATGTGATCAGGGCCACGGTCGCGCGGGCCGGCCAGCTGAGCCGCGGCTACTGGCTGACGTGGTGGCTGCTCGTGCTCGTGGTCGCCGTCGAGTTCGCCTTCGTCTTCTGGACCAGCACGCTCGTCGAGCGACAGATCGGGATCTCCCTCGCCGATGCCACGCTCGTGGCCGCCAGCTTCTACGTGGGCATGGCCGTGACGCGCCTCGCCCTCAGCGTCCCGGCCGTCGGTGGCCGACACCCCATCGTGCTCGTGCAGCTGGGGCTCGTGACCGCCTTCAGCGGCGCCGTGCTGGCGTGGCTGGCGGGCGATGTCGTGCTCGCCGCGATGGGCATCTTCCTCGGCGGCATCGGAGTCGGCTGCCAGTACCCGCTGGTCGCGGCCGTGGCCCTGGCACTCGCACCGTCGCTCCAGGACAAGGGCTCGGCCCGGCTCATCCTGGCCTCGGGCGTGGCCATCCTGGTGGCCCCGTTCGTCCTGGGCGTGGCCGCGGACGCCGTGGGCGTGTCGCTGGCGTGGCTGCTGATCCCGGCGGTGACGGCCGCGGCACTCGTTCTGAGCGTGCCGGTCGGACGAGCCCGCGGCTAGCGCGCGACGCCGGCACCGCCGGCGTCAGCGGACGCATTCGCTCCCGGCAGCCAGCCGAGGATGGCCGCTACCACGCGGGGGTCGATCGGCTG
>JBFLKP010000144.1:0-12447 GCA_040883225.1 Candidatus Limnocylindrales bacterium
CCCGAGCCTGAATCTGCTCCGGCCATGCCTGCCGGTGGCATGGACCCGATGGGCGGCATGGGCGGCATGGGCGGCTTCTAGCCGACATCCCCGGAGCCACGGCTCCACCCTGGTCGCAGGCAGCCCGGTCGCGAGGCCGGGCTTCTTGCTGTCCGGCGACGACGCGTCGCGAGGGCCGTGCTACCTCGGGTATCCTGAGCGGGCACGCGAGGGGGCTCGTGCGACCCTGCCCCTGCCGGACCACAGACGAGGCTGACCCTGACCACACCATCCGACCCACGGGACGAAGCGGCCGCCATGCCGCCGGAGGACTCGCCCCCGGCCGATCCGACGCCCCAGGCCACGCCCGAGCTCGAGGCGGAGCCTGAGCCCCGGCCCACACGGGAGCCTGACCCCGACCCGGAGCCCGAGGCCCCCGGCGTGGGCGAGGCCGTGGGTGGGGTGCGCGCGGCGTTCATGCGCATGCTCGACGCACACATCACCCTGCTCAAGGCCGAGCTGGCCATCACCGGCAAGGAGCTGGGCCTCATCGTCGGGCTGGCCCTCGGTGCCTTCGTCATCGCGGTCCTCGCGGCCATCCTGCTCTACGTCGGCAGCTTCCTCTTCTTCGGTGAGCTGCTCTTCGGCTCCATGGGCTGGGGCATCATCCACGGCACGCTGCTGGCCGCGGCCTTCATCGGCTTCGTGGCCATCAACCTCGCCGGCGGCGAGATGGCGCGCTACGGCTGGGGCGCCGCCATCGGCGTGGTCGTGGCCATCGTGCTCGCGGCGGTCCTCCTGAGCAACGCGGGCAACACCGGCGGAGAGTCCCTGCGGGACTGGCTCAACGACACCTTCGTGACCGAGGACCTGCCCTTCGGCGACGCCTGGCTGGTGACGCTCGGCGGACTCGTGGTCGTGGGCCTCGTCGGTCTCGTCGTGGCCGCCATCGCTGGCTGGCGGGCGGAGCTGCGAGGGCAAGCGCTGGTCGCGCTGTCCGTCGTCGGCTTCGTGCTCGGGGGCCTCGTCGGGGCGGTCTGGTTCTCCACTCGCTATGAGGCCCCCGACGGCGTGCTGGGGCTGGCCGTCACCGTCGGCTTCCTGACCTGGATCATCGCGGGCGCGGTGCTCGCGGCGCGCGGCGGCTTCGACCCGGAGGCGCGCTACGCCGACCTCATCCCGCGCGAGTCGATCGCGGCCTTCGGACGCACCAAGGATCTCATGACCGAGCAGTGGGAACGCCAGAAGAACAGGATGCTGGGCCGATGACCGAACCCCTGGACCATCCCGCCGAGCAGGACGACGAGGCCTTCGAGCGCATGCTCGCCAAGCACTCCGAGCCGACACCCGAGGTGACCGAGGCCATTGCCGAGCTGGAGGCTGCGCGGACCAAGTTCAGCGAATCGCTCGACGGGCTCAGCGAAGCCACGCGATCGGCGCTCGACGTGCCCGCCAAGATCAAGCGCAACCCGGTCAAGGCGGCCGCGCTCGTGGGCGGCACCGGCTTCCTGCTCGTGGGTGGTCCCCGGCGGGTCGCGCGCTATGTCGGCCGACGCGTCTTCCCACAGCGTCCCGATCCGCACGCCGGCATCCTGCCGCCGGAGATCGAGAAGGTGCTCAAGGACAGCGGCGTGGCCAAGGATCCCGACATCCGTCGCGCGCTCAACAAGGACTTCGCCGAGTATCTCAAGAAGAAGGGCCGGTACGAGCCCGAGCCCACCGCCCAGGCCTCGTTCTGGCGCACCTTCGACCGCGTCGCCGGACCCCTCGGTACCGCCGGCGCGCGGGTCATGGTGCAGCGCCTGATGGAGGCCGAGCAGGACCGCGCGGTCACCCGTGCCGAGATGCGCGAGCGCTCGAAGGCCAGGAAGGCGACCAGCGACTAGGCTCGCACGTCCGAGGCCATATCATGGCCTCGCCGGCCGGGGTGGCGGAATGGTAGACGCGGCAGCCTTAGGAGCTGTTGTCAGCGATGGCGTGCAGGTTCGAGTCCTGTCCCCGGCACCACCGTCGCCCCTCCCGGACGTCCGCCAGCGAGCGTCCGTATACTCGTGCGGCATCCCAACACCCATCGACCCAAGGAACCTGTGAACACCGACATCCGCGAAGGCGACCAGAGCACGATCGTGCTCGAAGTCCAGATCACCGACCAGGAACTGAAGAACGCCATCAACGAGGGCGTCCGCCACCTCGCCCGTCGAACGCGGATCCCCGGCTTCCGTCCGGGCAAGGCGCCGCGCGCGATGGTCGAGCGCGCCTACGGGATCGACCGCTCCGACCCGGAAGCCCCCGATCCGGTCTACGACGAGGCCCGCGAGCACCTCTACCAGCGCACCGTCATCACGGCGGTCACGGAGTCGGGCAAGGACGTCCTGGAGCTGCCCCGCGAGCCCGAGTGGACGGCCTTCGAGGAAGGTGTCGGGGCAACCTACCAGGTGACCCTGCCGGTGCGTCCCGAGGTCGAGCTGGGTGACTACACCGAGTATCCGTTCGAGCCGGCCATCGACGACGTCACCGAGGAGCAGATCGACCAGGTCGTCGAGCAGCTGCGAGACCAGCAGGCCTCGCTCATCCCGGTCGAAGACCGCGGAGCCGAGAACGAGGACTACGCGGTCATCAGCTTCTCGGGCACGCGCGATGGCGAGCCCGTGGAAGGCGCCGCCTCGGAGCGCTTCCCGCTGATCCTGGGCCAGGAGCGCATGATCCCGGGCTTCGAGGCCAACCTCCTGGGCATGAAGGAGGGGGACGAGCGCACCTTCACCGTCACCTTCCCGGAGGACTACGCGGAAGAGAGCCTGCAGGGCGCGGAGGTCGAGTTCACGGCGGTGCTGCTGGAGCTGCGAGAGCGCCGGCTGCCCGAGGCCGACGATGACTTCGCTGGACTGATCGGCGAGTACGAGGACATGGCGGCCCTGCGCAAGGACCTCGAGAAGCGGATGGGCATCAACGCCCTCGACCGCGCCCGCCACCAGTTCGTCGACCGCATCATCGAGTACGCCAACGGCAACGCCTCGGTCGCCATCCCCGCCGTCCTCGTCGAGCGCGAGATCACCACCATGATCGACGAGCTCAAGGTCCGCGTGGCCGAGCAGGGCATCGACTACCAGCAGTACCTCAAGGTGACCGAGAAGGACGAGGACGCACTGCGCGAGGAGTACCGCGAAGGGGCGGAGGACCGGGTCAAGACCCTGCTCGTGCTCGGCGCCATCGCGGACAAGGAAGAGGTCACCGTCGACGAGGCCGACGTGCAGGCGGAGATCGACCGCGTGCTGGCCGACCCCAACGCCGGCGACAACATCAAGGAGTACCTCGACTCCGACCGCGGCCGCAACTACATCCGCTCACAGCTGCGCCGCTCGCAGACGGTGGAGATGCTGGCCGATCGCTGGATCGAGGCTCATCCCGAGTTCGACAAGGTGCAGCACCAGCACGGCCATACCCACGAAGACGAGCCGCTCGAGGACGAGGAGCCGGTCGACCCGGTGTCCGAGGTCGTCGAGGAGGTCAGCGAGGAAGCCGACGACGAGGCGGCCGCCGAGGCCGAAGGAGAGACCAAGGAATGACGCGTCGCCCGAACATCCCGAGCGCCTCGCAGGCGGCCGAGGCCGCACGAAGGACCTCGGCCATGATGGTGCCCATGGTCATCGAGACGTCGAGCCGCGGCGAGCGGGCGTACGACATCTACAGCCGGCTGCTGAAGGACCGCATCATCTTCCTCGGGGACGGCATCGAGGACCACATGGCCAACCTCGTCATCGCGCAGCTGCTGTTCCTCGAGGCCGAGGACCCCGAGCGCGACATCAGCCTCTACATCAACTCACCCGGCGGTGTGGTCACCTCCGGGCTGGCCATCTACGACACGATGCAGTACCTGCGGGCTCCGGTGAGCACGATCTGCATCGGCATGGCCGCTTCGATGGCCTCGGTGCTGCTGGCGGCAGGCGCCAAGGGCAAGCGCTATGCCTTGCCCAACAGCCGCATCATGATCCACCAGGGCTCGGGTGGCTTCCGCGGCTCGACCCCGGACGTGCTCATCCAGGTCAAGGAGCTCGAGGACCTCAACAAGCGGCTCCACGAGATCCTGGCCAAGCACACCGGCCAGACCGCCAAGAAGGTGGCCAAGGACACCGAACGCGACAACTTCATGGCGCCCGAGCAGGCCAAGGCCTACGGCATCATCGACGAGGTCTATGCTGACCGCTCCGAATCGCTCATCAGCGGCGCCAAGGGCAGGTCGTCGAAAGCCTGATGGCGAAGACTCGCAAAGGAGAGCGCATCCGTGGCCAGTAGCTCCGGAAAGGGCACCAAGGTCCCATACCGCTGCAGCTTCTGTGGCAAGAGCCAGGAGCAGGTGCGCAAGCTCATCGCCGGGCAGGGTGTCTACATCTGCGATGAGTGCATCTCGCTGTGCCAGGAGATCATCGAGGAGGAGATGCTCGATGGGCCCAAGGCCGCTCCCAAGCCGGCGCAGGCCACGCTGCCCAACCCGCGTGAGATCAAGGACGCGCTCGACCAGTACGTCATCAGCCAGGAGCGCGCCAAGCGTGTGCTCTCGGTCGCGGTCTACAACCACTACAAGCGGGTCAACGCCGCCGAGGGCCTGCTCGATGAGGTCGAGCTGCAGAAGTCCAACGTCCTGCTGGTGGGCCCCACGGGCTCGGGCAAGACGCTCCTGGCACAGACGCTCGCGCGTGTGCTGGACGTGCCCTTCTGCATCGCCGATGCCACGAGCCTGACCGAGGCCGGCTACGTGGGCGAGGACGTCGAGAACATCCTGCTGCGGCTCATCCAGGCGGCCGACTTCGACGTCACCAAGGCCCAGCGTGGCATCGTCTACATCGACGAGATCGACAAGATCGCGCGCAAGGCAGACAACCCGTCGATCACTCGAGACGTCAGCGGCGAAGGCGTGCAGCAGGGCCTGCTCAAGATCCTCGAGGGCACGGTCGCGAACGTGCCGCCGCAGGGTGGCCGCAAGCATCCGCACCAGGATTTCATCCAGATCGACACCACCAACGTGCTCTTCATCCTCGGCGGCGCCTTCGAGGGCCTCGAGGAGATCGTCGAGGAGCGGGTGGGGCACAAGACCATGGGCTTCGGCTCCCAGTCACAGGTCGATCGCGTGGAGCGAGCCAAGGTGCTCGAGCAGCTGATGCCGGAGGACCTGCTGAAGTTCGGGCTCATCCCCGAGTTCGTCGGTCGCCTGCCCGTGGAAGTGACGCTCTCGGCCCTCACCAAGGACGACCTCGCGCGGGTCCTGACCGAGCCCAAGAACGCGGTCACGCGCCAGTTCAAGCGCTTCCTCGAGCTGGACAAGGTGGAGCTGGTCTTCACCGATGGAGCGATCGAGGCCGCGGCCGAGCAGGCGCTGGCGCGCAAGACCGGTGCCCGTGCCTTGCGCTCGATCGTGGAAGAGTCGCTGCTGGACGTGATGTATGACATCCCCGAGCGCTCGGACGTGCGCAAGTGCATCATCACCGAGGAGACCATTCGCGATGGGCGCACACCGCTGCTGCTGACCAAGGCGCTCATCGACCAGGGTGTCGACGAGACCAACTACGACGAGCTCGTCGAGAAGGGCGCCTGACCGGCGCCCTTCCGTTCGTTCGGCCCTGCCCTCCATCCGGGTGACGGGAGCCGGCATGTCGCGCCGGGGCTCGCGGAGACCACCGATGACGCTGCGCTAGACTCGAAGGCCGCGAGCCGCCGTGGCCCGCGACATTCGATGACACGACGCATCCGAGACCTCGTTCGTCCGGACCGGGCGGGCGGGGTCATCCGTATGAGGCAAGGGGAGTACACGCAGCATGAGCGACGTGCGGAACGGCACAGCACCGATGGCGAAGGCGTACCAGCCCGCCGAGGTCGAGCCGGCCGTGTACCAGCGCTGGCTCGACGCTGACGTCTTCGCGCCCGATGGCGCCGGTTCCCGGGCCAGGCCCACGGCCGAGCCCTTCACCATCATCATGCCGCCGCCGAACGTGACCGGCGCGCTGCACCTCGGCCATGCCGCGCGCTCGGCGACCGAGGACCTGATGATCAGACGTGCGCGCATGCAGCATCGGCCGGCGCTCTGGCTGCCCGGCGTGGACCACGCCTCGATCGCGGCCCAGTGGGTGCTGCGCCGCATCCTCGCGGACGAGGGCACGACGCCGGAGGCGCTCGGTCGCGAGCGCTTCCTCGAGCGCATGTGGGAGTTCATGGAGGAGACGCGCCCAGTCATCATGGGCCAGCAGCGCCGCCTGGGCATCTCCGCCGACTGGAGCCGTGAGCGCTTCACCATGGACGATGGCTCCGCCCGCGCGGTGCGCGTGGCGTTCAAGCAGCTGTACGAGGACGGTCTCGCCTATCGCGGGCAGAAGCTCGTCAACTGGTGTCCCGGCTGCGGTACCAGCGTGTCGGACCTCGAGGTCATCGGCACGCCCGAGCAGGGCAAGATCTGGTCGGTCAGCTACCACCTGCTGCCGGCGGGCGCGGAACCGGGCGCCCAGCCCAGCCCCACCGAGACCATCACCGTGGCCACCACTCGCCCCGAGACGATCCTCGGCGACACCGCCGTGGCCGTGCACCCCGAGGACGAACGCTATCGGGCGCTCGTGGGACGTCTCGTGCGCATCCCCTTCGTCGACCGTGACGTGCCGCTCATCGCCGATGCCTTCGTCGAGCGCGAGTTCGGCACCGGCGCCGTGAAGGTCACCCCGGCCCACGATCACACCGACTTCGAGACGGGTGTCCGCCACGATCTGCCGCGCATCGACATCATGACCGACGAAGCCACCATGAACGAGGCAGCCGGCCCCTACGAGGGGCTCTCACGGGAAGAGTGCCGCCACCGCATCCTCGAGGACCTCGATGCTGCCGGCGACCTCGTCGAGGTCAAGGATCACGAGATGGCCATCGGCCGCTGCCAGCGCAGCGACGATATCGTCGAGCCCCGCCTCAAGACCCAGTGGTTCATCGACGTGAAGCCCATGGCCGAGAAGGCCATGAACGCGGTTCGCGAACGGCGGACCGTGTTCGTGCCCGAGCGCTTCGAGAAGGTCTTCTTCGACTGGATGGAGAACATCCACGACTGGAATGTCAGCCGGCAGCTGTGGTGGGGCCACCGCATCCCGGCCTGGTACTGCCCCGGCGGCCACGTCACCGTCTCCGATGTCGACACCGGTCCCGGCCGCTGCATCGAGTGCCGCTCATTCGAGCTGGTCCAGGATGAGGACACCTTCGACACCTGGTTCAGCAGCGGTCTCTGGCCCTTCAGCACGCTGGGCTGGCCCGAGAAGACGATGGACCTGCGCACGTTCTACCCCACACAGGTGATGGAGACCGCCCACGACATCATCTTCTTCTGGGTCGCGCGCATGATGATGTTCGGCGAGTGGCTCACCAACGAGGAGCCGTTCCGCGTCGTCTACCTCTCAGGGCTCATCCGGGATCCCTACGGCAAGAAGATGTCCAAGACGAAAGGCAACGTCATCGACCCGCTCGAGGTCATGGATGAGATCGGGGCCGACGCGCTCCGCTTCGCGCTCGTCAACGGCTCCGCGCCGGGAGCCGACCTGCGCCTCACCTCGTCTCGGCTCGACGGCGCGCGAAACTTCGCCAACAAGCTCTGGAATGCGGCCCGCTATGTGGTCGGCGCCAAGCCGGCCGAGCTGCCCGAAGGCGTCGCGCTCTCGTTGCCAGAGGCCGAACGTCTTGGGCCGGCCGAGCACTGGATCCTGTCCCGCTGCCACGCGGCCCTGCGTGATGCGGACGAGGCCTACGCCAGGTTCCAGTTCGCGGAGGCCACACGGATCGTGCACACGGCCATCTGGTCGGAGTACTGCGACTGGTATCTCGAGATGGCCAAGGTGCGCCTTGGCCCCGACGTGCCCCTGGAGGCCCGCGTGGGCACGTGGCAGGTGCTGGCCTGGGTGCTCGACCGGTACCTGCGCCTGCTCCATCCGGTGATGCCGCACATCACCGAGGAGATCTGGGGCCGACTGCCGCATCGACCTGACGACGATGACTTGCTCATCACGGCCGCATGGCCGGTCGACGCCAACCTCAGGTCGGACGCCGACGAGGACCAGGCCAGGGCGGTCGGCGACATCCTCGAGCTCGTCTCGCAGATGCGCAACGCCCGTGCCGACGCCGGCATCGAGCCGGGCACCTGGCTGGAGGCCGAGCTGCGCTTCGAGCAGACCGACCGAGCCGAGGCCTTCGATGCCATCGCCGATGTCGTGGCCAGGCTGGCCCGCGTGCGGCCGCACGTGGTCGCGGGGGACGCGCCCGCGGCCGACGATTCCGCGCTCGTCGTCGTCAGCGCCGGCGCGGAGGCACGTCTCTCGGTCAGCGCGCAGGACCGGGCTCGCGACCGCGCACGCCTCGAGAAGGAGCTGGCCGAGACCCGGAAGCTGCTCGCCGCCACGCGATCCAAGCTGGCGAACGAAAGCTTCGTGACCAAGGCACCGGCAGCCGTCGTCGACGGCGTGCGAGCCCGGGAGGCCGAGCTGGCCGAGCTGGCCGAGCGTCTGCAGAGCAGCCTGGCCGAGTGAACCGGGTCTCGGTGGACTGGCCTCGGCGCGATGGTACCGGGCTGGTGCCCCGGCGAAACGGTTACGATTGGACCGTTCGCGTCGTCTCCCCCGATGAGCAAGGGACCTGCCCGTGACGTTCGACTTCCTGAAGCGCAACAAGAACGAGCCCCAGAGCCAGCCGCGCTCGATGGGTCTGCCGGACCCCGGCATCCTCACCGAGGAGCCGCCGGCCGAGGACTACGAGCTGAAGCTCACGTATCGCGCCCGCTCCAGCAAGGGTGTCCGCTTCGCACCCGGCGAGGGCTCGGTGGCCGCCCTGCCGCTCATGCTCGACGAGTTCAACAAGACGCCGATCGAGCTCATCGAGCCGCTGGACCCACAGTTCGCCGATGCCAACCCCTCGATCATGCGCACGATCGAGGCCTCGCAGTGGCTCAACGCCCACCACCACCGCTCGCCCGTCACGCGCTACGGCCTGCAGGTGCTCGAGACGCTGGACGCGATCGACCCGGCCTTCGAGTCGATCGCCATCTGTCTCCTCGATGGCGATCTTGACTCTGGCGGCTACCCGGACTACACCGGCATCGTCGGCGCTGTGGCCTCCTATTGGGACGAGGTCACGGGTGACCAGATGGTGCGCGGCATCGTCGGCTGGGGTGGCAAGGGCGTGCGTGGTGACACCGAACGCAATGCCACCCGCATGCTCGGGGGCATCCTGGTCTCGATCGTCAGCAGTCGTGGCGCCGCCGAGGTCGTCGAACTAGACCGGCCACTGCCGCCCGACTCCGGGGCCGGCCTGGTCTGCCCCCATTGCCACTTCGCCCAGGTCGGCAAGAGCGCCTTCTTCTGTCCCAAGTGCGGCATGCGGCTACTCCGAGGCTAGCGATGCCGCTCTACGACTACCGCTGTACCGCTTGTGGCCGCGAGGTCGAGGTCATGCACGGCATCAACGACGCTGGTCCGGAGACGTGCGCACACTGCGGCGGCGCCATGCGCAAGGCACTCTCACCCCCTGCCATCCACTTCAAGGGCAGCGGCTGGGCCAAGAAGGACGCCGCAGCGTCGGCCGGCAAGGCCCGGTCCAAGTCCGACAGCGCCAAGGGCAAGGACACCGGCAAGGGCGACGCCCCGTCGGGTTCGACCGAGAAGACCAAGGGAGATGGGGGTTCGGCGTCGAGCTCCAGCAGCAAGGCGGAGAGCACCGCCTCATCGTCCGCAGGGACCAAGTCCGACTAGGAGGCAGATCCCGAGCATGCCGCGAGTCCCGTCCGACTGGATCACGCTGACCGAGGCCGTGGGCATCTTCAATGACGCCGGCGTCAAGATCAGCCGCTCGACGCTTGCCCGCTGGGCCAAGGACGGCAAGCTCCAGGCCATCCAGCCGGGCCGGACGATCTACGTGCGGCGTGCGCAGGTCCGATCGATGCTTCGGCCGAGGGGCCGCAGGAGCGTCAGGGCCGCCCAACTGCAGCCCGGGTTGTTCGAGGACGTCGAGGCGTGACCAACGGAGGCGTCGCGCCTCCAGAGCAGGCCGAGCGGGCGCGACGCGAACCACCCGTCCTCGGGTGGCGAGGGCGGCTGGACGCGCTCATGCGCTCGGTCATGCGCGCAGCCCCGGTGCGTGCCGTTCGAGACGTGACGCGTGCCTACGACCAAGGCGGGGGAGGGATGCTCGCTGGTGCGCTGGCCTACTTCGCGTTCTTCTCGCTCGTGCCGGCCTTGCTGCTCTTCGTCAGCCTTCTTGGCGTGGTCGTCGAGGACGAGGGCCTGCGCGACGAGCTCATCGACACGCTGGTCAACCAGCTCGACCCCATCCGCGACGTGGCCGTGGTCGTGGTCGACGGTCTGGCCGACAGCGGCCGCACGGGCACCATCGTCGGCGTGCTCGGACTGCTCTGGGCCGGCAGCGGGTTCTATGGCGCACTGCAGGGGGCGATGCAGCGGATGTTTCCCGGGCCGGGCGGTCGCGACTTCTTCCGCACCCGCCTCAACGGCGTGATCACGGTGGCGCTCGTGCTCGCGACACTCATCATCGCCGTGGCGGTCGTCTTCGCACTGCCACTCCTCACCGGGTGGCTCGATCGGCGTTGTCGCGACTTCGAGTCGCTCGCGGTGCCGGTCGTGGATGGCTTCTGCTCCATCGACTTCGTCCAGGTCAGTGGCGCGGTCGCCGTGGTCGGAGCCATGGGCATCGCCTTCACGGCCGTGCTCGTCATCTACCTCGCCATCCCCACCGACGGGCCGACCTTTCGCCAGGCATTCTGGCCGGCGGTGCTCGTCGGCTTGGCCATCGGTGGCTTGACCACGTTGTTCGGCTGGATCGCCCCGCTGATCGTTCGTCACTGGCTGACGCTCGGCATCGTGGGCAGCGTCTTCATCGCGCTGATCTGGTTGAACCTGGTGTTCCAGTCGCTGGTGTATGGCGCGGCGTTCGCGCGCCTCAGGCGAGATCGCGACCGCGTGCGCGAGCTGGACGCCCGACTGTAGGACGCGAGCGTCTACCCCTGCGCTGCGCCGCAGCGGCGACAGAAGCGCGCCCGCGCCGACAGCGATAGCCCGCAGTTGGGACACACGTGCGTGGCAGGCGTGTTCCTGACCACCGGCCTCGGGCGCCCCTGGGCGGGGGCAGGCGGTAGCGGCATGGGTGGCGGGAGATAGCCAGGCGGCGGCTGAGGCGCATTCGGCCCGGACGCCGGGCCCGGTGCGGCTGCCGGTGGCGGCACCGATGGCTGAGCGGGCTGGGCGATGGGAGGCGGTGCCGAGGCCACTGGTGGAGGGGCGGGTGCGAACGGTGGTGTCGGCCCGGGGGGCGGCGGCTGCTCGGGCGGCGCGGCTGCCTGGACCGGTCGCTGTTCGGGAGCCGGGGGCGGAGGTGGTGGAGGAGCAGGTGCCTGATAGGGCTGCTCGAACGGTGCGCCGCCGGTGGGGGTGTTCCAGACCTCGATGCTCGGCGGTGCCGTGGGCGGTTGGATCGGCGCGATGGGAGAGGGCGGCAGCGGCGCTGGCGGAGCTGCCGGCTCGGGTGCAGGCTGAGGCCGCGGCGGTACGTCAGGAGCTGGTCCCGGCGGAGGCTGCAGCCCAGGTGCCGGCATCGGCGTGCGAGCGGACTCGAGCTCAGGTGTAGCCTCGGCTTCGGAGGGTTCTCGCACGGGTTGCGGCATGCGCGGCGGTAGCGGCCGCTCGGGCTCCTCGGCCTCGATCGACTCCGTCGACGGATCGCCTCGATAGGCATCGCCGAGGATCGCCGCGGCGGCCATGCCGAACCCAGGGACGGCACGGCGGGGCTCGTCCTCGTCTTCGTCCGCCCGGAGCAGGCTCGCGTCCACGGTCGTGGCCGCTGTCTCCCCAGACGATGCAACGGCAGCGAGCCCTTCGGGAGCACCCACGGGCTCGGCCGGGGGCCTTGGCTCGGCCGCGACCGCCGGCTCTGGCTCGGGCTCCGCAGCGGCGATGGGCTCGGCCACTGGCTCTGGTTCGGCCACCGGCTCGAGCTGTGGTTCGGGTTCGGGCTCGGCCGCGATGACCGGTTCAGGCTCGGCCACCGGCTCTGGCTGTGGCTCCCGAGTGGCGATGGGCTCGGGCTCGGGCTCGGCCGCGATGACCGGTTCGGGTTCGGGTTCGGCCACCGGCTCGGGTTCGGGTTCGGCGGCAGCGACAGGTTCCGACTCAGGTTCGGCCACCGGCTCTGGTTCGGGCTCCGTAGCGGCGATGGGTTCGGCCATCGGCTCTGGTTCGGCCACCGGCTCGAGCTGTGGTTCGGGTTCGGGCTCGGCCGCGATGACCGGTTCAGGTTCGGGTTCGGGTTCGGCCGCGGCGACAGGTTCCGGTTCGGGTTCGGCCACCGGCTCTGGCTGTGGCTCCGTAGTGGCGATGGGCTCGGGCTCGGGCTCGGCCGCGATGACCGGTTCGGGTTCGGGTTCGGCCACCGGCTCGGGTTCGGGTTCGGCGG
>JBFLKP010000145.1:0-3176 GCA_040883225.1 Candidatus Limnocylindrales bacterium
AGGCACAGCTGGCGGTAGAAGTCGCGGCGGCCGAGTGTAGCGTTGTGGCAGTACGACAAGCGGAAGCCCGACTCGGGCAGCCGCTTGCGTAGCGCCCGAAGCATGCAGGTCTTGCCCACCCCGGGCTCGCCCACGACCACCGCGTGCTGGTGCTCCCGCAGCCCCTCGACCAAGTCGTCGACCACTTGCTTGCGCGAAGTCGGCAGCCACAGGTCGCCGTCGTCGAGGTCCTTGGAGAAGGGCGAGGTCTTCAGGTCGAAGTGGCGCATCCAGGCCGGAGTCCTCATCGCCCACCTCCGGCCGGGCGACGAGGCGAGCGCCCCATCGCGTGGTCGAGCATCACGTCGACCGGATCGAAGTCGACCGCGTCGACGCCCGGCTTGGGTCGGCGACGCGGGCGTCGGCCGTTGGCCACCGCATCGACCAGGCGCAGCACCCAGACGCGGTCGTCGTATTCGACCCACGGGGCGTGCTGGGGGTCGGCGAGGGTCCGGGCCACCGTCACTCGCTTACCCGCGAGGAAGGCGTCGACGACCTCCCAGTCCACGTTGCCCACCGTCAGCGTGCAGTCCTTGCGGACCTTCCGGGTCTGTCGCACCGTCAGCGCCTCGACCAGCTGGTCCCCGGTGCGCTGGACCAGTGACCGGTTCGCCCATACCTGTGCCGGGGACCGACCCACCAGGCTCGCGTGCGCGGCCTTGTGGTAGCGCATCGACAGGAAGGTCGACAGTCGCACCTGGATGTCGTGTAGCGACGACTGCTGGCCCATCAGGTCCAGACAACCCTGGCGCAGCGTCCTCCAAAAGCGCTCCATCTTGCCGCGCGCCTGCGGGTCGTAGGCCTTCGCGTGGCTCAGCCCGATCCCCAGCCGGCCGCATGCGGTCGACAGCGCTTCGCCGCGGTACGTCGCGCCGTTGTCGAGATACAGCCGCTTGGGGACGCCATAGAGGCGAACCGCCTCCAGCAGCAGATCGAGCATCGCCACCTCGCGCTCGTGCGGCAGCACCCGCAGCGCGAGCACGTAGCGTGACTTGTCGTCGAGCAGCGCGTGGATCCGAACCGGCGTACGACTCGAGCCGACCACGAGCGTCGCGCCATGGCACACGTCGGCGTGCCACAGCTCTCCCACGTGCTCGGCCTCCCAGCGCCGACGCTCACCCGGCAGCGTCTGCTGGGCGCGGGCACGGCGAGGCAGGCCGTGACGTCGGTACAGTCGACGCAGCGTCTGGGTGGAGACTTGTCCGGGCTCGAGTCGACCGTCGAGCTCCAAGGTCTGGAGGATCGTGTTGGCAGCCACGGCCGGGTTCTGGCGACGGATCTCCAGCAGTAGCGTGCGCTGCTCTTCGGTCAGCGCGAGACCGTCGCCGAGTCGGCGGCTCACTGGTCGCAGGCCGGCCAGTCCCTGGGCGCGGTAGCGTCGATGCCAGCGCAGCAAGGTGGGTACCGAGAAGGTCCGGGTCCGGTCGCTGCCCGGCGGTCGCCACCGACGCTTGGCCAGCGCGCGCAGCTCAGCGAGCAGCTCGCCGCGGTACAGGTCGCGATTGAGAACGGGGCCGAGAACCTGGGCCCGAAACAGCGCCACACGCTCGGCGTGGTCCTTGGGGTGCAAGGGTGCATTCATGACTCCGATCTGGCGGCAGTCATGGCGACGATGGGAGGGGCCCTTGATGGTGGGCACTCGAGGCTCGGGCGCTCGAGTCGTGATCGGGATCATCGGATCAGCGAAGACCCGCGCCCTCGAAGGCGCGGTGGAGCGCAGGGCGGTCGGGTGGGCCTCGGGCGATCAGCAGATGAGCGACGCGGCGGGCGAGGTCGCGGACGGTCGGGGCCTCGAGGGAGGACGGCAGGTCGAAGAGGCGCTCGGCCTTTCGAGTCCATCGCCGAAGGCTCCGCCAGCGGTGCGGCTCGCAGACCCCCAAGCAACGCAGCGGTGAGGTCGCTCGCCTCGCCTGCGCGGGAGTCCGGCCTCGCAGGCCCCACAGCATCAGCGCCATGGCGATGGTGGCCAGCGTGTACCGCAACGCCGCGGCCATCCCCCGCGGGACGACGGTGAGCACCGTGCCACAGTCGGTGCAGCGGTAGCGGCGGGCCAGGATCTCGCCCAGCGCCGGGGCAGCGTCGGGTCGCACCAGACCCCACCAGTCTCGCCAACGGCGTCCATGGCCATGCAGGCGCAGGCGGTCGTCGGCTCGGTGGGCGGTGCGTTCACATCCGGCACAGTGCGAGGGTCGGGCCGCCTCGACGTCGGGGTCGTTGTTCGCCCAAGAGTTGACGTCGAGCGTGGGATGGATCAGGGTACGAGGTGCTTCTGCGGAACCCATTGTTCGCCGGAGCACCGGGACGACGAGCCGTGCCGTCCAAGCTGGGCTCGTCGTTCTTCTTTGGTTGGGGCCAGGGTTGGCAGGGGCATCATCGGTGCTCCAGACCACACCTACGCGGCTGCGTCACGGGCTCCAAGTTTCACGCTCGATGATCCCTGCCGGGGCGATCTGGGGGGCGTCGAGATCATCCTGCGTGAACGCGATCGGCCCCGTGGGGGGCATCGGTCCTGGGCGTCAACACCAAGATCGTCGAACAGGGCGCCGACTACATTATTTCGGTCAAGGACAACCAACCGACGCTCTTCGCTGCGGTGTCCGATCACTTCGACCAGCGGTTCGATGGCAACGTCACGCCCAGTGAGGCGAGCTTCCACGAGACCCACAACAAAGGCCACGGACGAGTTGAAACTCGTCGGTGTTGGACGCTGCCCGTGCCCGAGGACTTTCCGGTTCGCGAGGAGTGGAAGGGCCTCGCCACACTGGTCCATATCCAGAGCGAACGTCGCGTCGGTGATGAAATTTCGCTTGTCGATCGTTGGTATATCAGTTCTCGGACGCCACTGTCCTGGGCTGCATCCGAGCGCACTGGGGTATCGAGAATCAACTCCACTGGACCCTCGACGTGACTTTCGACGAGGACCAATCTCGCGTGCGGGCCGAGAACGCCGCGGAGAATCTCGCCGTCATTCGTCACGCTGCGCTCAACTACCTGCGAAGTGCGACGAGCGTGACGGGAGGCATCGCCCGCAAGAGGCTCAAGGCGGCGTACGACGTCGATGTGCTCGCCAAGATCCTCAACATACCGACTGCTGGAAAAGCCTGAGATCATTCGAGTTGCCATGCGATGGCCCTGGC
>JBFLKP010000146.1:0-9494 GCA_040883225.1 Candidatus Limnocylindrales bacterium
CGCGCTCAGCTCCAGCTCGCAGTCGGCGCCTCGCAGCTCGGCGCCTCTGGGGGCACGGCCCCGCTCGAGGTCCCTCGTCGCCACAGAGCCAGCTCGCGGTCGACGCCGCGCAACCCTGCCACGCCTCCAACGGCTCCGGCCCGCGCGCCCGTCAGCCGCGGCCGAGCACCGGCGCAGCCGGCTCGCCGGCATCACCGTTGGTAGGGCGTCTCCCGAATGGTCTCGATCATGGCCCAGAAGTTCTCCAGCGGCGTGTCCAGCTGGACGTGGTGGGTGGGGCCCAGGATGAGCCCGCCGCCGGCGCCGATGGTCTCGAGGCGCAGCCCGATCTCCGCGCGCACGTCGTCGGGCGTGCCGAAGGGCAGCGTCTTCTGCTCGTCGATCGAGCCCCAGAAGAGCAGCTGATCGCCGTAGTCCCGCTTGAGCTCGGCGGGATCCATGCACGCGGGCTGCACCGGGTTGAGCACGTCGATGCCGATCTCGATGAGCTCGGGGATGACGTCCCGCACGTCGCCGTCGGTGTGATAGGCCACGAGCAGGTCGGGGTTGATGGCCTTGACCCGGCGCACGAGCTCGGCCATGCGCGGCTTGAGGAAGCGGCGCCAGGTGTCGGGGTGGAAGAGCATGCCCTTCTGGCTGCCGATGTCGTCACCGGTCCAGATCATGTCGACGCCCATGGCGGCCAGCTTCTCGGCTGCGGCGAGGTGGTAGCGGAAGGGGATCTCGAGGATGCGGTCGGCCAACTCCGGGTTCATCACCAGGTCCATCAGCAGCCGCTCGTAGCCCCGCAGGGCCCAGGCCGTCTCGAAGATGGTCGTGACCGTGACGCCCACGATCCAGTACTCGCCGCCGTACTGGCGGATGACGCGCTCGGAGTCGCGGTAGAGCTCCTCGCGGTGCGGGTCCGGCGGCTCGTAGTCGTCGATGGCCTCGTCTTCGGCCAGGGGGAAGCCCACCATCTCGGTGTAGTGGCCGGTCCCGAAGGGGGTCTCGTAGGGATGCTCCTGCCAGGTCACGCCCCACTCGTCGGTATACGTCTCGTGGCCCGCGTAGTAGCTGTTGGCCCAGCCGACCGAGGTGAGGATGAGATCGGAGCCGATGGCCCGCTCCAGCTCGTAGGTGTTGCCGCCGCCGTGGGGGTTGTGCTCGCCGCCGCGGGCGACATTGAGCTCGCCACGGACCCCCATGTCATCGCGCAGGCGCGCCGCGAACTCGGGCGTGAAGCTGATCTGCATGGGGCAGCGATCGGGCGTCTCGCGACGCAGGGCCGCTGCCACCCGCTCGCGATGGCTCATCGTCATCGGCTCTCTCCCTCGTGCGCATGGACGGCCCGTGACCTGCTACCCGAGCCAGCCTGAGGCGCCAGTATGGCCCGGCCGCGCCGGTGGATACCCGGCCGGATGGCCTGATGTGGCGGTCGTTCCGGACGCGTCGGGCGTACCGTTCAGCGCGCCGCGGCCATCTCCGCTCAGCGCGCCCCCGGCCATCTCCGTCGCGGCCACCAGCAACGGACCCTGGCCCCAGGGCACATCGAAGCCCAGCGGCACCGCACCGTAGTGCCGGTCCGACGTCGACGAGTAGACCGCGGCCGAGACGCCGGCCAGGAGCCCGCTCTCGTCGAGGGCGGCCAGGCTCGCACCCCACGCTCGCTGGGCGCCAGCGGCGAGGCGATCGGCATCTCCGAGGCCCAGCCGCAGCGCGCGGCGGAAGCCGACGACCATGAACGCGGCGGTCGAGGCCTCCGGCCCGCTGGCCGGCTCCCCGGCCACGGCCGACCACGAACCGTCGGCCAGCTGTCGGTCCAGCATGGCCTCCAGCAGGTGCTCCGTGGCGCCGACCAGCTCCGCGTGGCCGTCGTTGGCCGGAGGCAGGCGATCGAGGACATCGAGCAGGCCCAGCAGGGCCCAGCCCTGACCGCGGCCCCAGCCGAGCCCGTAGGCCTGCCGGCGCCGTTCGAGCCAGAAGTGGTGGAAGAGGCCAGAGTCGGGGTCCTGCAGGAGAGCCACGTAGCCCGCGGCCGCCGCGACGGCCTGCCTCATGCGCTCCGCGGAACCGCGCAGGTCGGCGAGCGCGGCCAGGAACGGCGGGTCGAAGTGCAGGCAGTCGACGTAGATGCCCGCTCCGGGATCGGCCAGCAGGGCCTGGTCGGCCGGGTCGAGGACGCCCTCCCCGTACGGCACGCGCAGCGAACGACGCGCGTCCTCGAAGGTCACCGGCGCACCGGCCACGTGCCGCCGCCGGTCGAGGAAGCGGGCCAGGCGCTCTGCGGCCCTGGCGAGCGTCTCGTCGTCGAAGTCCTCGGCCAGCTCGCACAGCACCAGGCCCGGCGCGGTGTTGTCGTCGGGGCCGTGCGGTCCATCGTCGACGGCCCAGGCCAGCAAGAACGAGCGCACGAATTCGCGGTAGCGCTCGTCGCCCAGCAACCAGCTCGCCGCCACCAGGCCCTCGAAGCCGATGGAATCGCCGTAGAACCAAGGCACGAAGTCGTAGGCCACCAGGCGCTCGGCAGCGGCCCGCAGGCGCGCCTCGACGGCGGGTCCGAAGGCACGGCCGGCCGGCGTCATCGCGCGCTCCGCCCGCGAGCACGGCGGGCGTCCTCGGCCGCCGCGGTGACGACCTCGCGCATGGCGGCCTCAGCGGCCGCGGGCTCGCCGGCGACCACGGCCTCCACGACCGCGCGGTGGGGGCCGATCGCGTCAGCCAACGTCCTGCGCGCCCGGCCCGCGCCGGATGCCTGCACGTGGCGGCCCAGCCGCAAGGCCGCGGCGATGGGGGCGATGAGCTCGTGCAGCAGCGGGTTGCCGCTGAGCCGGAAGACCGTCTCGTGCAGGACGAGGTCAGCCTCGATGAACGCACCGAGGTCGCCGCTGGCCTCGACGAGGCGCTCGAGCGCGTCGGCGAGCTCGGCTCGCTGCTCGGAGCGGGCGCGGCTCGCCGCCAGCCGGGCCGCCGTGGGCTCGACCATCTCGCGGATCTCGAAGAGGTGTGCCAACAGCGGTGGATGGGCCTCCGACTCGAGGGCCCAGCGGAGCAGGTCCGGATCGAGCAGGCGCCACTCGGACCGCGGCCTTACCAGCGTGCCGCGCATCGGTCGGGCGTCGACCAGACCCTTGGCCGCCAGCACGCGCAGGGCCTCCCGCACGACCGTGCGCGAGACGTCGTGCTGGACCGCCAGCACGGGTTCTCGCGGTAGTGCTTCGCCCGGCGGCGGCTCACCGGCCACGATGAGCCGACCGAGTCGCTCGACCATCGTGCCGTGCAGCCCGCGACCGTGGTAGCCACCGCGCACCACGACCTCGCTGCTCATCGCGACTCGCGGCCGTCGCCGGAGGTGTCGAGCCCGGAGGTGTCGAGCCCGGAGGTCACGCCGCTCGGCCCCTGCCCGGGCACGAAGGGCAGGCCGTGCCCGTTGGTCACGATGGTCATGCCGCCGTCGACCACGAGGGCCTCGCCGGTGACGAAGGCGGCATCGGCCGAGGCCAGGAAGAGCGCTGGGCCGGCGACCTCGTCGGGGGTGCCGATGCGCGCGACCACGTGGAGGCCGCCGACGCGCGCGCGTTCGGCCGCGGGATCGGGGAAGGAATCGAAGTACGCGCCCAGGCTGGGGGTCTCGATGTAGCCGGGGCAGATGGCGTTGACGCGTACGCCCTTGGCCCCGTACTCGGCCGCCAGCGCCCGGGTCAGGCCGATGAGCCCGTGCTTGGCCACCGGGTACGGGAAGCAGCCGGGGATGATCTGGAACGAGTGGGACGAGGCGATGTTGACGATCGACCCGTGGCCCGCTGCGAGCATGTGCGGCAGGACCGCCTGGCTCAGCCACCAGGCGGCCTCGAGATCCACCCGGAAGCAGCGGTCCCATTGCTCGCGGGTGAGCTCGAGCGGGTCCTCGAAGACGGCGATGCCGGCGTTGTTGACGAGGACCGTGGGAGGACCGAAGGCGTCGAGCGTCCCCGCCACCAGCGCGGCGATATCGGAGGCGCTGCCGACGTCGGCGGCGATGGCCACGGCGGCTCCGCCGGCCTCGCGGATGGCTCGAGCCTGGGCTTCGCCGACCTCGGCGCTGCGCTGGGCGATGACCACCCGCGCCCCCTCGCTGGCGTAGCGGCGGCTGATGGCCGCGCCGATGCCCTGGCCCCCGCCGGTGACGATGGCGACCTCGCCCTCGAGTCGTGCGCTCATCAGCCGGCCGCTCCCGTCAGCCGCCAGACCACCGGCGGACCCGGCAGCGCCTCGGCCAGACCGGCTGCGACCAGCTCCTCGAGGTGACCCACGAGCCCGTTGGCCAGGAACATCCAGGCGCCTTCCTCCCACTCCCCGACCCGTGGCGCGAGCGTGGCGATGAGCTGCTGCGTGGTGCGGCCGGCGGGGTGGGCCTCGAGCTCGGCGCGAGCGAGGTCGTCGAGCGTCGTGGCGAAGTCACGGCTGCGCCGCAGGAACGCCCGCCCGTCGGCCGCGCGCAAGACCGGCTCGTGCGCCGTCAGGAGCCATTCGGGGGCGAGCGCCTCGATCCGCTCGATCGAGCGCAGGTACGGGCCCGGCCGACGATACGTCGGGGGGAAGGCCGGGCGCCCGTCCGCGAAGTGGAGCGAGTCGCCGAGGACCGCGTCTGAGGTGAGGGCCGCCCGCGTCGTGGGGTCCCACACCGAGATCGAGCCGTCGGAGTGCCCGGGCGTGGGCAGGAGGTGGACGCGTCGGCCACCGAGGTCGAGCTCGGTGGGCGCATCGATCCGGATGTCGACCGGCGCGGCCTCGGCAGCGCCGCGACACCACGCGATCATGCCCTCGTCGATGTCGATGCCGTGGGGCGCCCGGAACTCGCGATAGCGTTCCTCGATGATGGCGTCGACGTCGCCGATGAGCCGCGCGTCCGCCTCGTGCGCCAGCAGACGGACCTCCGGAAAGACGCGCCTGGCCGCGGCATCGCCGCCCATGTGGTCCACGTCGCAGTGGGAGATGACCGCCCAGCGCACCGACGATCGATCGATGCCGGCCGCCTCGCAGTAGGGCGCGATCGACGCCTCCGGGGTCTCCGCCACGCCGGTATCGAAGAGGACCGCGGCCCGCTCGCCGACGATGAGGTAGCAGGCCACGAAGCGCTCGCCCAAGGGTGCCTCGATGCGGTGGAGTCCGCCTGCGATCTCCTGTCCCCTGCCGTCCATGAGCTTCCCTCTCGCTGCCTACGAGCCGCGGTAGCGTGGCTCTCGCTTCTCCGTGAAGGCGGCCACACCCTCTCGGCTGTCGTCGGTGGTCATGCAGTAGGTGTAGAGGTCGTTCTCCCAGGCCAGGCCCTGCTCCACCGATGTGCCCTGCGACATGCCGATGAGGTGCTTGGCCGACTGGACCGCGAGCGGAGGGTTGGCGGCGATGCGCCGGGCCAGGGCGAACGCCTCCGAGTCGACGTCCTCATCGTCCACGACCTCCTGGACGAGGCCGACCCGGTGAGCCTCCTCGGCCGTGAACCGGTCCCCGGTGAGGATCCAGCGGGCCGCGTTGCCGTATCCGATGAGACGGGGCAGCACCGTGGTATTGCCCGAGCCGGCGTGCCAGCCGAGCTTGACCTCCGGGGCCCCGAAGGTGGCCGAGCGGCCGGCGATGCGGATGTCGGAGGCGAGGGCGATCTCCAGCCCTCCGCCGAGGCAGTAGCCGCGGATGGCGGCCACGACCGGCTTGCGCAGGTGCAGCAGGGGGCCGATGTAGTCGCGTCCGTAGACCGCCCGGTTGCGGCCCTGCCAGGTCGTGCCCAGATCGTCGAGCAGGGTCACGTCGGAGCCGGCGCAGAAGGCGCGGTGGCCCTCGGCGGTGATGACCACCGCGCGGACCGCCTCGTCGCGATCGATGGCCGCACAGTGCTCGACGAGCTGTCGGGACATCGTGGCCGTGAAGGTGTTGAGCTTGTGTGGGCGGTCGATGTGCAGGTGCGCGATGGCCTCATCACATTCGAGCCGGACCTCGCCCCGACCGCTGTGCTCGTCGCTCACGAGACCCCCTCCGAGGGCTGCCGACCGAAGGCGCCGGCGCCGTCCTCCTGCTCGATCCGCTCGCGGCTCCAGCCCAGCCACTCGCCGAGCACGCCGGCGGTGTCCGCACCCAGCTCCGGCGGGGGACGGCGGATGCTGGTCGGTGTCGCGCTGAGCCGCACCGGGGGCGCCGGCAGCCGCAGCTCCTCGCCGTCAGCGCCCTGCACGGACACGATCATGTCGGTGGCCGCGACCTGGGGGTGCTCCACGAGGTCGTCGTAGTCAGCCACCGGGCCCGACCACAGACGCCGTTCGTCGAAGAAGGCGACCCACTCGGCCGTCGTGCGCTCGCGCAGGCGGCGGGCCACGATGGCGTGGATCTCGTCGCGGTGGACGATGCCGTCGTCGGGCCCATCGAGCTCCGCGAGGCGGGGCTCGTCGAGCGCGTCGCCCAGCGCGGCCGGCGGGGCCATGGCCAGCACGAGCCAGTCGTCGCTGGTGCGGAACACGCCGTACGGCGCCGGGATCCAGCTGTGCGCCGAGGGCTCCCGCGTGCGCTCGAAGGTGGCCTCGCTGTTGAGGTGCGTCGTCAGCTCCTGCACCTGGCAGTCCATGACCGCGCCCAGCATCGAGACCGAGACCTTCTGGCCCTCGCCGCTGCGCTCGCGGGCGTGCAGCGCGGCGAGGATGCCGATGGCCGTCTGGTAGCCGGTCATGGCGTCGGCTGCCCACATGGCCCCGGGTTGGGGCGCGTCGCCAGCCGCCCCCACGGCCCACATCGAGCCGGACATCGCCTGCACCAGCAGGTCCTGGCCGGGCCGGTCCCGCCACGGCCCGTCCTCGCCGTAGCCGCTGATCTGGGCATAGATCAGGCGTGGGTTCACCGCCCGCAGCTGCTCCCAGCCGATACCCAGGCGCTCGGCCGTGCCGACGCGGTAGTTCTGCAGGAACACGTCGGCCTGGCCCACCAACCGGAGCAGCGCCTGCAGGCCACCGGGGTGCTTGAGGTCGAGCGTGATGGAGCGCTTGTTGCGGTTGAGCCCGACGAACGTGGGGGTGGCGCCGCCGACGCGCACGGCGCCGAAGCCGTTGTGGCGGTTGTGCTCGCCGTGGGGTGGCTCGACCTTGACCACGTCCGCCCCCAGGTCGCCGAGGCGCATGGCGCAGATGGGCCCGGCCAGCATCTGGCTGGCATCGAGGACGCGAAGGCCTTCGAGTGCACCGCTCATGTTCCTCATATCATCATACAAATAGCCCAACGTCAACCAAGTCACGGACGGACGTGGAACAGGGCCGGTCTCGTGGCCTTCAGGAGAGGCGCAGCCGCACCCACCAGCGCAGCTCGCCGCCCGGGGGCAGGGTGCGCTCGGCGCCATCGGCCATGGCACCCGCAAGGTCGTCGTGCATCGAGGTGCAGGGCTCCAGCGCGATCTGCTCGGAGGGCTCGTCACCGGGTGGCCAGCCGCCGTACGAGAGCCACACTCGCAGGGCCGGAGCGAAGTCACGGTCCCACTCGAAGTCCAGCCTCGCGCCATCGGGCGCGACGACGCGTGCGCCCTCGCGTGGGTCGGCGTAGAGCACCGCGGCCCAGCCCTCCCCGGTGCGCACGCAGGCGAGGTCGTGCTCGGTTCCGTCGGCCGATGTAGCCAGCGGCCAGGCCGGCTCGTCGGTCAGCTCGATGCCGTTGCGCCACGAGCAGCGCACGGCCGCGACCTCGGGCAGGTCGATGTAGCTCCCCGGCTCCGCCCGCAGGACCGGATGCTGGGCCCAGTGGATGGGCAATGGCCCGTCGGCCAGGCTCTCGAGGAGGTACTCGGCCAGCACCGTCTCCTCGTCGGCGAAGGAGAGGCGCCGGTGCAGCCGGTAGTTCCAGCGCGCGGCGGCCCAGCTGTGCTCCACCGCTCCGGCGCCGTGGTCGAGGCGGACGTAGGCACCGCGGCCCCATTGGTCGCCGTGATCGCGCAGGTCCGTGCCAGGCTCGAGCGGATCGACGCAGGGCGCGGTCGTGGGCAGGCACTCGTCCCAGCCGAACGACTCCCCGCCGGCGAAGACGACCCCCTCCTCGGCCCAGTCGAGCCGCTCCTCCTCGCGTGGCTTGTGGCCCTGCACGAGCCACTCGCGATCGCGACGCTCGTCGCGCAGCGAGACGACGCGGGCGCCGACCTCGCTCACGACCTCCAGCGAGACGGCCTCGGTGGCCATCACGATCGAGGGCCACTCGCCCCACGTCTCATGCCGTAGCTCCGTGCTCACCATTCTGCGACCGCTCCGTCTTCGTGGAACCAACGGTACTGCGGCTCGGGCTCGTAGGGGTGGCGCGCGGCGGCACCCTCATCGACCTCCACGCCGAGGCCCGGCGCCTGGGGCAGGTCCATGTACCCGTCGATGATGCGGGGGAGGCCGCGCACGACCTCGTCGCGCCAGGGCACGTCGCTGCGCATGACTTCCTGTACGAGGTGGTTCGGCGTGGCCGCCGCCAGGTGGAGGTTGGCCATCGTGGCCACCGGGCCCAGCGGGTTGTGCGGCGCGACCGCCAGGCCGTGGGCCTCGGCCATGGCCGCGATCCGGCGACACTCGCTGATGCCACCGGCGTGGCACACGTCGGGCTGCGCCACCGCCAGAGCGCCGCGCTCGAAGAAGGGGCGAAAGGCCCAGCGCCCCACGAGCCGCTCGCCGCCCGCGACCGGGATGCCCGGCAGCGCCCGGGCCACGGTCACGTAGCCATCGACGTCCTCCGGCGGCACGGGCTCCTCGAAGAACCAGGGGTCGTACTCCGCGAGGGCCTGCCCGTAGCGGATGGCCATGGCGGCGCTGGTACGCCCGTGGAGATCGACCATGACCTGCACGTCGGGACCGACCGCCTCGCGGACCGCGGCCATGGCCGCGGCCGCCGAGCGCACGCGCGCGTCAGTGTCCAGGGCCCTCGTCCGCGGCACGGCCAGCACCTTGAGCGCGTCGAAGCCGTCGGCCACCGAGCGCTCCGCCAGCTCGGCCACCACGGCCGGCTCCATCTCGCCGTAGGTGGCCTCGGGTGCGCCGCCGCCGAGGTGGTCGTAGAAGCGCACCTTCTCGCGCACGTTGCCGCCGAGCAGCTGCCACACGGGCACGCCGAGGTCCTTGCCCTTGATGTCCCACAGGGCCTGGTCGATGCCGCTGAGCGCCGACATCTCCACGGGGCCGCCACGGAAGAACTGCTGGCGATAGAGCACCTGCCAGAGATGCTCGACCCGGCGAGGGTCCTCCCCCACCACCAGAGGCGCGACGTCCTCGATGGCGCCGAGCACGCCGCGTGTCTTGAGCTCGAGGCTGGCCTCACCCCAGCCGACCAGCCCGGGCGGGGCGGTGTCGACGCGCACGAAGATCCAGTTGCGCCGGCCGGCGCCGCCGCCGGTGGTGCCGAGTCGGGTGATGCGCAGCCGCGGGTCCCCGTCGGCCGCTCCGCCGGCCGCGGCGGTCCTCGTCCGGGCGCGCTCGGCGCGAGCCTGCCGCCACTGCGCCAGCGCGACCGCCGCGATGAGCAGCACACCCAGGGCCACG
>JBFLKP010000147.1:0-2547 GCA_040883225.1 Candidatus Limnocylindrales bacterium
CCCAGGACTCCATGATCTCAGCGCGCGCGACCATCGCCGCCAGCGGCATGCCCGAGGCGATGCCCTTCGCGCTGAGCAGGATGTCCGGCTCGACGCCGAAGTGCTCGATGGCCCACATCCTGCCGGTGCGCCCGGCCCCGGACTGGATCTCGTCGACCACGAGCAGGATGCCGTGGCGGTCGCAGAGCTCGCGCAGGCCGCGCATGAAGCCGGCCTCGGGCACGATGTAGCCGCCTTCGCCCTGCACCGGCTCGACGACGATGGCGGCGACCTCGTCGGCGGGCACGACCTTGTCGAAGAGGACCGCGTCGAACCAGGCCAGGTCGGCTTCACGCCCGTAGGGTGCGTGGTGGATGCCGTTGACCAGCGGCGCGATGCCCCTGTGGTACGCCGCCTTGGAGGCGGTCAGCGTGACCGCACCCATGGTCCGCCCGTGGAAGCCGCCCAGGAACGAGACGACGGCGTGGCGGCCGCTGTGCGCGCGGGCCAGCTTGAGCGAGGCCTCCACGGCTTCCGCGCCGCTGTTGCCCAGGTAGACGCGCACCGCCCCGCTGATGGGCACGGTCTCGGCGATGGCCTCGCACAACCGCGCATAGATCGGCGGGTAGAAGTCGCTGGCGCTGTAGTGGACGAGCTCGTCCGCCTGGTCCTTGATGGCTCGGATGACCGCCGGGTGGGAGTGGCCCGTGGAGTTGACCGCGATGCCGGCACAGAAGTCGACGAAGACGTTGCCATCGATGTCCTCGACCTCCGCGCCCTGACCACGGACCGGAACGAAGGGGTACGCGCGCGGCAGGCTCGGTGACGTCAGGCGGTGGTCGTACTCAACGTGGGCCCGGGCCTTGGGGCCGGGGATCTCGGTCACCAGTCGCGGGGCGACCGAACCGTCCAGGTCGACGAGCGTGGGCTGCGGCAAGTGCTTCTCCTCCCGGTCGATACGTCCCTCTGTATCGGTTCTATGCACGGTGGATAGCGAGTATACGGGCTTCTTGCCGCCCGGTGCGGCCGCTGCGCGCGGCCCGTCGACGCTGCTTGCCGCAGCCCGCGCGTCAGTCGACGATGGTGTGCGACTGCTCGCGCACGAAGAGGCCCACGTAGTACGGGCCCAGGGCTGACTTGCCCGTCGAGCCCGAGCCCTTCCAGCCACCGAAGGGCTGCACGCCCGGCCAGGCACCGGTGGTCGCGCCGGCCCGCCGGTTGACGTAGAGCACGCCCGTGTGGATCTCGTCGAGGAACTGCTCGACCTCCGCCTGGTCCTCGCTGTAGATGCCGGCGGTCAGGCCGTAGACCACGCCGTTGCAGAGCTCGAGGGCCTCGTCGAGCGAGTCGACCGGTGCGACCGCGGTGAAGGGCACGAAGAGCTCGTCGCGGAAGAGGCGGTGGTCCAGCGGCAGGTGGCCCACGACCGTGGGCTCGACGTAGAAGCCGCGGGCCATATCGCCGTCGGTGGGGTTCTCGCCGCCGGTGTAGACCGTGCCTTCGGCGCGCGCCTCGGCCACGGCCTCGTTGAAGCGATCGACCGCACGCTGATCGGTCACCGGGCCCAGGAAGGTCTCGCGCTTCAGCGGGTCGCCGAGCGTCAGCGCCTCGGTCTTCGCGACCAGCCGCTCGACCAGCGCGTCGTGGACCTCGCGCTCGACGTAGACGCGGCTGTTGGCCGAGCACTTCTGGCCGCCGAAGCCGAAGGCCGCACGCATGATGCCCTCGGCAGCCTTGTCGAGATCCGCGCTCTTCATCACGATGGCCGGGTTCTTGCCGCCCATCTCCACGATGCAGGGCCGCGGGTAGGCCTTGGTGAAGCTCCGATGCAGGCCCATGCCCACCTCGTACGAACCGGTGAAGACGATGCCGTCGAGGTGGAGGCTGTCGGCCAGCTCGGCACCGACCGTGTCGCCGGGGCCCATGACCAGGTTGCACACGCCGTCGGGGATGCCGGCGTCGCGCAGCGCCTCCATCAGCACGACGCCGCTCATGGCACCGGTGCTGGCGGGCTTGAAGACGACGGTGTTGCCGGCCACGAGCGCGCCGCCGACCGGGCCGGCCGCGAGCGCGAGGGGGAAGTTGAAGGGCGCGATGACGCCGAACACGCCGTACGGTCGCGAGACCGAGCGAGTGTGGGTGGCCGGGTCGCCGAGGTTGTCCATGGGCTTCTCATAGAAGCCGTTCTCCTGGGCCATCCTGGCGTAGTAGCGGATGAGGTCGGCCGATTCCTCGACCTCGCCGAGCGCTTCGAGGCGGGTCTTGCCGACCTCGATAGCCATCAGCGCGGCATACTCGTGGACACGCTCGCTGATGAGGTCGGCGACGCGGTTCATGAGCTCGACGCGTCGTTCCCAGCCGAGCGCGCGCCAGGCGGGCTGCGCAGCACGCGCGGCGGCGATGGCGTCTTGCACGTCCTGCCGCGTGCCCCTGGCGAAGCGTCCCACGAGGATGTCGCCGTCGATGGGGGAGCGCAGCTCGAACTCGCCGTCGCCGCCACGCTCCTGCCCGCCGATGATGTTGGGGTGGCCGCCGCCGAGTCGGGCGCGGGCCGCCACCACGGCCGCC
>JBFLKP010000148.1:0-16971 GCA_040883225.1 Candidatus Limnocylindrales bacterium
CTGAAGGCGCCGTTCTACAAGCCGCTGGGCCTGGCCGAGGGCACCTATCGCGTCGGTCCCCTGGCGCGGCTCAACGTGTGCGACCACATCTCCACACCCATGGCCGATGCCGAGCTGCAGGAGATGCGGGGGCGGCTGGGCCGGATCGTGCAGTCGAGCTTCCACAACCACTACGCGCGGCTGATCGAGGCGCTCTACGGCCTGGAGCGGATGAAGGAGCTGCTGGAGGACCCCGGGATCCTCGAGACCAAGGTGCGTGCGCACGCCGGCGTCAACGACCTCGAGGGCGTGGGCATCATCGAGGCCCCGCGGGGCACGCTCATCCATCACTACAAGGTCAACGACGACGGCGCCATGACCTGGGCCAACCTCATCGTCGCGACCGGCCACAACAACCTCGCCATCCGGCGCGGCGTGCACGACGTGGCCACGCACTTCATCGATGGCAACCAGATCCAGGAAGGCGCGGTCAACCGCGTCTCGGCCCTGGTACGCGCGTTCGATCCGTGCCTCTCGTGCTCCACGCACCAGATGGGTCAGGCCGCGGTGGTGCTGACGCTGCGCGGCCCTGACGGCACGGTCCTCGACGAGAAGGGCACGGTCTAGGCCGAGGTCGGCGTCTGGCCGACGGCAGGGCATCGGCACGTCTCCCCCTACGAGGTCGAACTCGACACGCTGACACCTGGGGCGTCGATGGTGGACCTCTCGGAGCATCGGATCGTCACGGCCGACCCGGGCAAGCACGAGATAACGCACTCCCATGTCGAACGTGTCGCGTTCATGCTCGTGTGGGTTGCGGGCGCATCCTGGCAGCGCGTCTACAGCGCTTCGAGCGCCTCGCCGACGGTCAAGGCGCGCGCGAAGACGCCGCTCGCGACGGCCACGTTGCCCGGCTTGTCGTCGACATACGTGACCGGTCGGTCGCCGGCCTGGCGTTGCGCGAAGCGGAAGGCAGCGGCGTCCGGCTTGACATGGCCGATGGCATCGGACACGTAGACCCGCTCGAAGCGACGAGCGAGCCCGAACCGCTCGAGCCGTGCCTCCAGCCAGTCGGTGCGATGGTTGCTGAGCAGCCAGATGGGCGCGTCGGTGCGCTCGATCCAGCGGAAGAACGGCCCCTCCGTGTAGCGCTGCTCGAGCTCGGCCGTGAGCGCGGGACCATCGGCCCCGGGGGCCACGGTCCGCCACAGGTCGTTCACCTCCAGCCGGCCCAGCCAGAAGGGACGACGTAGCCGCTCGTTCCACATGGCGACCGCGTGCGCGCCATCGCCTCCGCTGCGCTCGGCTGCCTCGGCGAGGAACGGCACCAGCGGGTTCGTGAAGATGACCCCGTGGACGTCGAGGACGAGCAGCCCGTCAGCCATCGGCTGCGGTCGCCCGCACGATCTCGTCGACGACCGACTGGGTCAGCTCGCCCAAGCCGGCCGGCTCGACCGTCTCTACGCCGTTCGCCTCGGCGGCTTCGACAAGGTGGTCCTGGATGGCACGGATGATGGGAAACTGCTCGAGGCCACGCTGGCCGCCGCGCAAGGGCTCGGTCCGAGCGCGGTGGGCAAGACGCTCGCGATGCAGCTCCGCGTCGGGCTCGATGATGAGCCGCTCGATGACCACCGGCCGGGTCGCGTGGCTCGCGACCGCGGAGGTGAGGTAGCCCGGCAGGGCATGGATGCCCTCGACCACGCTCGACCGCCGTTCGATGCACAGGCGCGCGACGACGGCGCTCGTGGCCGCCGCGACCGAGCCGCCCTGGCGATCGAACCCGGAGAAGGGTTCGGCGGCCGCGAGGTCGATGAGTTGGAACGAGGAAGCGTGGAGCTCCGGCAGCACGGTGTGCGGGATGACCGTGCGGAGGACCTCGCGGATGGTGTCGGTGGTCACGATGCGGGTGATCTCCAGGCGCATCGCAAGCCGCGTGGCGACCGTCGACTTGCCCACACCAGGGGCCCCCGCGATGGCCACCACGATCGGCCGCCGTACCCGCTTGGCGTGGCGCCAGGCGCGCCAGCGGGACGCGACGACCGGCCCGGCTCGCTGCTCGAGCATGGCGCTGGCGCGCTCGACGAGATCGTCGGCTTCGATCTCCCGGCGGCCGTCGGCGCGCAGCTCCTCGTAGAGCGCGGTGGCCAGCAGGTACGCCTCGGCCGTGGCCAGGCCCGTCGCCAGCAGGCTGGTGGCCATGATCCCGCGCGAGAACGGCAGTCGCGAGTCGGCACGGTCATGGACCACGAGCTGGGTGTCATCGGGCACGAGGTCGCGGGGCACGGTCACCTCCATCGAATGATGCCGGCGCGCAGACATGGCGCCGGCACGGGACGAGCTGAGCGTATCGAAGCGATGGCGTCGACCTGATGACGAACCACGCAGCCGGATGCGATCGCCCGGTGATGCCTTGAAACCTGCTTGTAAGGCGCGAGGTCGAGGCTGCGCATCACGACGGCACCGGCGAACGGTCAGATCGACCGCCAGCACGGGGCCGAGCACTTCCGGAAAGGGATGACCGATGCGCAACCGAACCCTCCCCACCTCTCTCCTGGCCCTCAGCCTGGCCCTTGCGGGGACGACGTCCGCCCTGGCCCAGGACGCTCCCGAGCTCGCGCCGGAGGTCACCTACTCCAGCGGCTCGATCAGCGGGGAGATCGTCGGCTTCATCGAGCCGACCGAAGCGTTCCCTGCCGAGGGCTTGCGCGAGATGCGCGGCTGGTCGGTGGTGGGCGTTCCCATCGAGATGGACGACCCACGCGTCTCGGGCCTCCTGACCATCGCGGCCAACGGCACCGGCCAGGACTTCGAGAACGGCTTCGCGAACATCGAGACACGGACCTACCGCCTGGAGAACGATGGGGGCGTGTGGACGGGCAGCGGAGCCCAGACCATCGCGGTCGGCGAGGACGAGCTGCTGATCGAGCTGGAGACGGCGCTGCTCACCGGCGAGGGTGACTACGACGGCCTCATCGCGTTCTTCATCTCCACGGTCGCCGACGACGAGCGGGTGTTCGAGATCGTGGTCGTCGAGGGCGAGCTCGCACCCGCGCCCGACGCGGTCTCGGCGACGGCGGTCCAGGACGCCACCGGCTCCTGACCCGACGCTCCTTCTCCGTCCACAGGGCCCGGCCATCTGCCGGGCCCTCCGCGTGTCCTTCCGGTCGCGGCGCGCGACCGTTCGGTCAGGGTCGAGCGGTGCCTGTAATGTCGCAGCGTGACAGTGATAGATATGGAACGGCCCGAGGACGAGCCTTCGGTACCGACGTTCCCGTTCATCCGCGTCTTCGGCACGGTCGGCATGGAGGGCGCCGACGGACCGCTGAGCATCGGTGGCCCGAGGCAGCGGCGCCTGCTGGCCCTGCTGGCGCTGCGCGCCGACACGGTCGTGGACATCGACTGGCTGGCCGAGTACCTGTGGGACGACGAGGACCGTCCCGAAGCGACGGCACCCTCACTACGCACCGCCGTCTCGCGGCTCCGCTCGTCCTTCCCGACGTCGGCTCGCGAGTGGATCGTGACCGAATCCGAGGGCTATCGCCTGGCCGCCCCGCCCGAGGCCGTCGAGCACCGGCGCTTCAGCCTGCTGCGGGCCCAGGCCGCCGCCGCCCGCAAGCGCGGTGACTACCACACGGCCGACCAGCTGCTGGGCACGGCCCTCGAGCTCTGGCGCGGCGATCCCTTCCGTGAGCTGGCCGACCTGGAGCCGGCCCAGGCCCAGATCGAGCGCCTCCGGCTCGACCGCCTGGACATGATGGAGGAGCGCTGGGAGGCCGCGCTCGCGCTCGGTCGACACACCCAGATCACCGGCGAGCTGGCAGCGTTCGCGGCCGAGCACGCCGAGCGTGACCGCGCCGTCCGTCAGTACGCCCTGGCCCTCCATCGCAGCGGCCAGACGACGGAGTCGTTGCGCGTCGTGCGCGAGCACATCCGCGTGCTGGTCGAGGAGTTCGGGCTCGACCCCTCGGCCGAGATCGCCCAGCTCGAACGACAGCTGCTCGACGACGATCCGGCCCTTGCCATCGAGTCGGACGACGGTTCCATCCGCGGCTACCGGCTGGGGGAGGAGATCGGCGTGGGCTCCTTCGCCATCGTCTGGCGCGGGGTCCAGCCGTCGGTCGGGCGCGAGGTCGCCATCAAGCAGATCCGCAGCGAGCTGGCCACGCAGCCGGCGTTCATCCGCCGCTTCGAGGCCGAAGCCCACCTCGTCGCACGCATCGAGCATCCCCACATCGTCCCGCTCATCGACTACTGGCGCGAGCCGGACTCGGCCTATCTGGTCATGCGCTGGCTGCGCGGGGGCACGCTCGAACGACGCCTCGACGACGGCCCGCTGACGCTGGCCGAAACGCTGGAGGTCGCACGGCAGATCGGCGGCGCCCTGGCCGCAGCCCACGGCCACGGCGTCATCCACCGTGACGTGCGCACCGCCAACATCCTCTTCGACGAGGCTGGCTACGCCTTCCTCACCGACTTCGGCATCGCTCTCGAAGCGGCGGAGACCAGCGGTCCCGAAGCGGCCCTCTCGCCGGGCACCCCGGCCTACTCCTCGCCCGAGCAGATCCGCCAAGAACCGCTGGGGCCCGCAAGCGACGTCTTCAGCCTGGGCGTGGTGCTCTTCGAGTGCCTCTCCGGCACACTCCCATTCAGCGACGCGGCCGCCGCCGGCGAGGTCGTGGAGCGGCAGCTCACCGAGCCGTACCCGAAGCTCAGCGAGCTGCGCGACGACGTGCCCGACGCGCTGGCCGGAGCCATCGCCAGGGCCACGGCCAAGGATCCCGCTGAACGCTTCGCGTCGGTCGCCGATTTCGTGGCCACGCTCGACGCGGCACTCGCGCCTTCCGGGACGGTGGCCGAGCCGTCCGCCCGAGTCCTCGTCGGCCAGCCGGACAACCCGTTCCAGGGGCTGCTGGCCTTCGACGACACGAGCGCCGACCGCTTCTTCGGCCGCGAGCGGCTGGTAGCGGAGCTCGTCGCGCGCCTCAGCGGCAGCGGCATCGGCTCGCGCTGCGTCGTGCTCGTGGGCCCCTCGGGGTCGGGCAAGTCGTCGGTGGCGCGAGCCGGGCTCCTGCCGGCCGTGCGCGATGGCGCCGTGCCCGGCTCGGCCGACTGGTATGTGACCTCGATGACGCCGGGCGACGATCCCTTCGAGTCGCTCGAGGCGGCGCTGCTGCGCGTGGCGGTCGATCCGCCGCCGACGCTGCTGGCACAGCTGGGCGATGGCCCGCGCGGGATCCTGCGCAGCGTTCGCCGCTGCCTGCCCCACGACGGACAGCGGCTGCTGCTCCTGCTCGACCAGCTCGAGGAGCTCTTCGTGGGCCACTCCCGACAGGATGCGGATGAGTTCCTCGAGGCCCTGACGGTGGCGGTCACCGACCCGACGTCACCGCTGCGGCTGGTGACCACCCTGCGCGCCGACTACTACGGCCAGCCGCTGGCCCATCCGGCCTTCGCGCCCGTGCTCGACGCCGCCACCGTCAACGTCACGCCGCTCGCCGGCGATGAGCTCGAGCGTGCCATCGTGGAGCCGGCACGGGCTCTGGGTCTCAGCTATGAGCCCGGGCTGGTGGCACGGATCGCGGCCGAGACCACGGGTCTGCCCTCGCCCTTGCCGCTGCTGCAGTACACCCTTGCTGAGCTCTTCGAACGACGGGATGGTGCGACCCTCACCTCGGCCGCCTATGACCTCATCGGCGGGCTCAGCGGGGCGCTCGCGTCGCGTGCCGAGGCCATCCATGGCGAGGCCGACGCCGAACAGCAGGAGGCGATCCGTCGGCTCTTCGGGCGCCTCATCGATCCGGCCGAAGAGACGGCCGACCTGCGGCGACGAGCTCGCCTCGCGGACCTGGGCGAGTCGGGCGCCATGCGCTGGGTGCTCGAGCGCTTCGGTGAGGCCCGGCTCATCACCTTCGACCGCGACCTCGCCACTCGCGAGCCGACCGTGGAGGTAGCCCATGAGGCGCTGCTGCGCGAGTGGCCGCGCCTGGTGCGGTGGCTGGAGACCGACCGCGAGCTGCTGCGGGAGGTCACGCGCCTCGACGAGGCCGTGACGCGCTGGGTCCACGGCGGAAGACGCGATGAGGACCTCCTGCGGGGTGCCCGCCTCGAGCGCGCGACCGAGCTCACGGCCACGGCTCCGGCCCACCTCCGCGCGCCCGATCTCGAGCTCATCGCTGCCTCGGCCCGCGCGGCCCAGGTGGAACGGGAGGCGCAGGAGCGTTCCCAGCGACGGCTGCGCCTGCTGGTGGGCGGGCTGGCGGCCGCGTTCGCCATCGCCCTCGTGGCCGGCGGCCTGGCCTTGGTACAACTGAACCGGGCGGATGACGAGGCCCGCGCTGCCCGGGCGGCACAGGAGCGCGCGGAGCTCACGACCCTGCTCCTCGAGGCCAACGAGTCCGACCCCGCGACCGCCATCCTGCTCGCGCTCGAGGCACAGCGCCGCGACCCGAGCAGCGAGACCGACACCGCGTTGCTCGATGCCCTCACCCGTGCCGGCCCCGGCCGAGCGTCCGCGTCCTACGACGCTTTGCCAGCCGACGATTGCAGCGGGGCCTGGCCTGGCTGGTTCGCCCGCGACGGGACCTACCTCACGGCCGCGTCCGAAGGCACCGCCGTCACGCGCGACCTCGAGACCGGCGAGGTCACCGAGCGGTTCGAGATGCCCGACGAGGCGTGCGGCGACTGGTACGGCGACCCGGACGCGAACGTGCGGTACGCAGTGTCCGAGGGACTCGACCGCATCTGGCTCGGCCCGTTCGAGGGCGACTGGGAGCACGAGCTTCGGCTCGACGGCGGGAGCTGGGTGAGCGGCGCCGACGGGCTGGCTGGATCTCGTCTCCTTCTCGAATCGAGATCCGGCATCTCGCTCGTGGACACCGAGACCGGGACACGCGTGGGCGCGCCGCTGTTCGGCCTGGACGAGGACCCCGTGGCGGCCCTCAGCGACGACGGCTGGCTGGCCGCCATCTCGACGCCGAGCGGCTCGACCAAGGACCGCGCGGGCACGGTCAGCATCATCGGCACGGCTGACGGTTCGGAGCTCTCGCGCACGCCGGTCGATGGCGAGGTGACCGCGCTGCACTTCCGCCGGGACTCCTCTGGCCTGTTCGCTGGCACATCCGATGGGCGCCTCGTCTCCATCGATGCTGCGAACGGCGAGGTCACCGCCGAGGCGAAGGTCGGCGAAGCCGCGGTGACCCGCCTCGGCTCGGCCGCGGATGGCCGTGTCCTGGCCACGCTCGAGGGTGACCCGCCCGGGGTGGCGCTCTTCGACGAGGCTCGCGGCCGCATCCGCGCCTCGATGGAGGTCGGGGGCCGGATCGGCGCGGTGTTGCGGGAGGACGGGACGCTGATCGCGATGGACGAACAGCGCCGCATCGACGTGCTCGAGTCGGCCGAAGGCGTCCTCGAAGCCGGCACCATCGACCTCTCGGGCGTCGAGGACCTCAGCCCCGATGACTTCGTCCGCATCGACAACGGCATCGCCAACATCATGCGCGCACAGCGGCCCGACCCCGTGGCGGTCCGCCTGGCGACCGGCGAGCTGCTGGCCCTGGACCTGCCCACGCCTGAAGGCGGACGCTTCGCGCCCATCGCCGGCCCGATGCTGTTCGAGGACGGCCATGCCGCCATCTCCGGCGATCTCGAGGTCGCGCTCTGGAGGGACGGGGAGATGGTCGACCGGGTCGACCTCGGCGACGACCCGCTGGCCGACTTCGATGGCTCTGACTACGCCGGCTCGCGCCTGCTCGTGGGGGTACGTTCGCCAGCTGGCGACCTCCGGATCCACCTGCTCGAGATGCTCGACGGCTCCATCGAGCAGGTCCTGGAGCTCGAGTACCCGGACCAGATCTTCCGCACCGCCCCGCTCGCAGGGGACGAGCTGCTCGTGATGAGCATCGAGGGCGTGGTGCAGGTCTTCGGCGGGGATGGCCAGGTCGTCGATGCGTACGACGTGGGCATCGACCCGACCGCCGGCCGGCTGGAGGCCTCCTTCGACGGGGCCGGCCGCGCCGCCTTCGCCCGGCCGAACCCCAGCCGCGGAACGAGCCAGGTCGACGTGGTCGAGCGCGGGGGTGAGCGCACGCACGCGTTCTCGGCGCCCGGCGAGATCGTCGGCCTGAGGTTCGCGCGGGATGGCGCACTGCTCGTGCTCAAGGCGGCCGATGGCTCGGTCCGGCTTCACGACCTCGAGACCGGCGTCACCAGCGACGTCGTGTGGGACGGCGCGGACGCGCCCTTCGGCGTGCCCTGGTATGACGCCGAGAGCGAGACGGTCTGGCTGGCCTCGAGCGACCGACTGACGCAGCTGCACCTGAGCGGCGAGGGCTGGCGTGGGCTGGCCTGCCAACGCGTCGGACGCGAGCTCTCGCCCGAGGAGTGGGATCGCCTGGTGCCGGGTGATGGACCCCAGGTCGCCGCTTGCCGCGAGGAGACGACGTGACGCGAAGCTGGTGGTCGGCCACGGTCGTCGCCCTGGCCCTCGCCGCGTGCGCCGCCCTGCCCGGGCTGGCCGTCGCCGACGAGCAGCCGGACCGGGACCTGCAGGAGCGCCTCGACGCCTTCGTCGGCCTCGTGCCTGGTGGCGCGGCCGCCATCACCGTGCACGATGGCGTCACCAGCGTGGCCACGAGCGGCATCCTCGACGACGAAGGTGGCCCGGTGGCACCAGAGACTCCCTTCCTCCTGGGACCCCTGGGTGCGCCCATGACCGCGGTCGTCGTGCTGCAGCTGGTCGACGACGGCCGCATCGAGCTCGACGAGCGGGTGAAGGCCTACCTGCCGGACGCACCCGTGGCCGATGGCGCGACGGTCCGGCACCTCCTCGACTGGCGTGCCGGCATCCCTGACACCTACGGCCAGCTCATCGACCGGACGCTGCGGGACCTGCGTCGCGGCTGGAGCCGCCAGGAACAGGCCGACCTCATCGACCCGGAGGTGGTGGGCACGGCCGGTGAGCTCCAGTGGAGCATCGGCCACGAGACCGTGGCCGAGCTGCTGGTGGAGGCGGTGGAGGACAAGGACTTCGGAGCGGTGCTCAGCGAGCGCATCGGCGAGCCGCTAGGCCTGACGAGCACCGTCGACATCGAGCGGGACGAGCGGTTGCCGCCCGGCACGGCCGCCGGTTGGGAGCTGGATCTCGGGCTCGCCGGGGACTCGCAGCGGGAGCTCGCGGGCCTGCAGACGCTCGATGGGCGAGCGTCGTCGGTCACCGACATGGCTACCTTCCTGCGGGCACTGGCCGCGGGAGAGCTGCTGTCGACCGTGTCGACGGATGTGGTCTTCGACGAGAGCGCGGTCTCCTTCGGCATGGGCTTCGACACGCACGAGGCAGGCCTCGGTCACCTCGGGGACCTGGGGACGCGCTACTACCTTTCGAACGGCAACCTCATCTCCGGCTATAGCGGTAGCCTGGCGGTGTCACCCGAGACCGGCGACCTGGTCGTGGTCCTGACGAGCAATGACGACCTGCCGACGTGGGAGTTCCTGCACCAGACCGTCAGCGCCTGGGCCACCGAGCCCGAGTAGGCATCCCGCGCCCCGCTGGCGCCGTCGGCTGCGACGGCGAGCGGCCTCGCGCGACCACGAAGGACGCGCGAGGGCCGATGGCCGGTGCTGGCGGAAGCTAGTTCGCACGGGCCAGGAAGGAGTTGTCGGTCGAGACCTCCAGGCGGACGCTGATGTCGATCTCGACGCCGGCGCGCACGACGCGGAAGGCGAGCTCATCACCGGCCTGCGAGCCGAAGGTCACCGTCTGGTTGATGTCCTCGACCTCATCGATGCTGCGGCCGTCGATGGCCACGATGACGTCGCCGGGAACCGGGACCTCGAAGCCCTCGATGGTGATGGTGCCCTCGCTGCCGCGCAGGCCGGCCTTGTCGGCCACGCTGCCGGGCTGGACGGCGATGACGGCCACGCCCTCGTCGGGCAGCCCCAGGTCCTCACGCACATCGACGGGCAGGAGGTCGACCGGCTGGGCCGAGATGCCCAGACGCGGACGGGTGCTGCTGACGTCGGTCACGCCGCCGTCCTCGAGGTTGGCCAGCGACTCCACGAGCAGGTTGCTCGGCACCGCGAAGCCGAGGCCCGCGAAGGAGCGGCCCTGGGGGTTGATGAGCGCGGTGTTGATGCCGATGAGCCGACCGGCCGAGTCGAGCAGCGGGCCGCCGGAGTTGCCGGGATTGATGGCCGCATCCGTCTGGATCATGGGCACGGGCACGTCCCCGATGGTGGGCACGAAGCGCTCGAGCGCGCTGACGATGCCGCTGGTCACGGTCGAGGCCAGGCCGAAGGGGTTGCCGATGGCGATCGTCTTCTGACCGACCTCGAGCGCATCCGAGTCGGCGATGAGCAGGGGCTCCGCGTCGGGTAGCTCGCTCTCGTCGAGGGCCTGCAGGAGGGCGAGGTCGAAGGACGGGTTGACACCGACCACGTCGACGGCGACCGGGTCCTCGGCGTCGGGGAAGGTCACGCTCACCTGAGCACCCTCGACGACGGTCGCGGTGGCAGGCTCGAGCGCGGCCTCGACGACGTGGTAGTTGGTCACGAGGTAGGGGTCACCCTCGTACTCGATGAGGAAGCCGCTGCCGCTGCCCTGCGGGATGAGCTCGTCGCTGTCGACGAAGCGAGCGAAGGGGGCGTCGGGATCGACGCGACTCGCGATGCTGACCGCGACGACGCTGTCACCCCGGGCAGAGATGACATCGATGGTGTTCCGCTCGCTGGCCAGCAGCGCGCTGGCCTCGTCGAAGGCGGAGGTGTCCTGGGCGATGGCGGCCGGTCCGAAGCCGACCGCGGCGGCGGCCAGAGCGACGGCGACCGGAGCCACCGCGATCAGGCGCTTGGAGCGACGCATGTGCGGTCCCTTTCTGGTGGGGATGATTGTGCAAGCAACTGTCCATAGTTTGTCTAGCCTTGGTGACAGCATCGTGACAGGTCGCTCGCGGTCTGGCAAGCGACCACCTCCCGATCACGAGCCGGCGCTCGGTGAACGATGTCAGCGGTGGTACCGTCTGCGGCGGGGACCCGGCCGCGCGGCGCTGCCCGGAAGGTCGCTTCCACACCTACCGACGTCAGCAGGAGAGACCCATGGCCTTCACCACGGCGCAACGGCGCGCATACCAGCGGATCTGCGACCGGGACAGCGGTCGAATCCTCGTCATCGCCATGGATCAGCGCAACTCGATGAAGAAGCTCATCGAGGGGGTCGATGAAGCCGGGCCCCAAGACCTCGTGAACGCCAAGCTCGACCTCGTGGCCCACCTCGGCAACGAGGCCCCGGCGCTGCTGCTCGACCCCACGACGGTGATCCCCCAGGTCGTGGACGACGGGGTCCTCGCCCCCGACACCGCGCTGATGGTGGGCATGGACGCGACCGGCTACGCGCCCGGCGAGGATGGGTTGCGCAAGAGCGCCATCGTGGAGGGCGTGGACGCCGCTCGTGTCCGCGCGGTCGGTGGCGACGTGGCCAAGATGAACGTGTACATGCGCCCGGACAGGGAAGGCCTGGATTCCCACCCGGCGCGCATCATCCGCGACGTGGTCGAGGACTGTGCCGCCAACGACGTGCTGGTGGCCATCGAGATCCTGACCTACGCGCTCGAGGACGAACCACCTGAGGACTACCAGGCCAAGGCCCCGGAGCTCGTGGCGCAGGCGGCGGCCATCGCCCGCGAGTGTGGTGCGCCGCTGATGAAGCTGCAGTATCCCGGCTCGCTCGAGGGCTGTCGCGCGGTGACCGAGGTCCTCGGCGACATCCCCTGGGCCGTGCTCTCGGCGGGCGTGGATCACGAGACCTTCATCGAGAACCTGCGCATCTCGCTGCAGGGCGGAGCCTCCGGCGCCATCGCCGGCCGCTCGCTGTGGAAGGACTGCCTGCGTGTCGATCGTGCGGCCACCGCGAACATGCTGCGTGAGCGTGCCGTGCCCAGGCTGCGCGAGCTGCAGGGCACGCTGGCGGAGCAGCCCGCCTGAGCACGGTGCGTTCCGCCCCCGCGATCCGCGTCGCGCTGGGTGTCGATATCGGCGGCACCAACATCCGCGCGGCGCGGGTCGACGAGGACGGGCACGTCGAGTGGCAGCGCACGATCGCCACCGACTCGGGACCGGAGCCCACAGCGCTCGTCGTGGAGCTCTGCCGCGAGGGCCTCGATGACGCGGTCGAGGCGGTCGGCATCGGTGTGCCCGGACGGCTCGATGGCGAACGCACCACCGTCCTTTCGTCGGGCTACGTCGAACTGGCCGGGCAGCGGCTGGGCCAGGTCGTGGGTTCCGCGCTCGGCCGGCCGGTCCGGCTCGAGAACGACGCAGCCATGGCTCTCATCGCCGAGCACCGCCTGGGAGCGGCGGTGGGCGCGCAGGACGTGGTCCTCTTCACCGCCGGCACCGGCATCGGCGGCGCCTTGGCCGTCGGCGGCAAGCTGCTGCGTGGCCGCGGCAACGCCGGCCAGCTCGGGCACCTGGCGCTCGATCGCAGCGGACCGGCCTGCAACTGCGGTCGGCAGGGATGCTCCGAGATGCTCGCTTCGGGGACGGCCCTGGGTCACCTCATGCGGGCGAACGGGCTCGCCCCCGGCACGAGCGTGGAAGCCCTGCTCGAGCGGCCGGATGAGCCCGCCGCGGCCGCGGTCCTGGGGCGTTGGTCGGCCGCGTGGCGGGCGGCCATCGATACCGTGGTCGCCGTGCTCGATCCTGAGCTGGTGATCATCGGTGGCGGGCTGGGCGCGGCCGTGGTCGCAGCGCTCGAGACCTCGCGCGCTGCGACCTCACCCTGGTTCGACTGCCCGGTCGCGGCTGCCGATCTGGGTGACGATGCCGGCGTCATCGGCGCCGGCTTGTGCGCGCTCAGCCCCTGAGCCACGCGACCACGGCGGTGGTCTGCGGTGTAATCGTTTGCACCAGCGCTGGACTCGCTATAGTTGAACCGTCCAATCGTGTGAGCCGCGTGGACCCATCGCGCGGCCAAGGGAACCTCGGCGGAACCGGGGGTCGTGAAATGGAGGAGAACACGTGAAGAGGACTTGGACCGCTGCCCTGGTTGCGGGCGCCATCGCCGTGACCGGCGCGCTACCCGCCATCGCCCAGGACGACATGAGCGCCGAAGGCGCGGACATCACGCTCATGGTGGGCGTGAAGGGTGACCCCTTCTATATCTCGATGGAGTGCGGCGCCCAGGAGGCAGCCGAAGCGGCCGGCGTCAACCTCGACGTCCAGGGGCCCGATCGCTTCGACGTCATCCTGCAGAACCCGATGCTGGACGCGGTCGCCGCGGCCGCGCCGGATGCGCTGCTGGTAGCCCCCAACGACCGCACGGCCTCTGCGGGCCCGCTGGCCAACATGCAGGAAGCCGGCACCACGGTCGTCCTCGTCGACACCATCGTCGATGACCCCTCGATCGGCGTGTCGCGCATCGCGACCGACAACTTCCTCGGTGGCGTGAAGGCCGCTGAGGCGCTGGACATCCTCGGTCTCGAGGCCGGCGACAAGGTGCTCGTCATCTCGACCAACCCGGGCGTGTCCTCGGTGGACGCGCGCGTCGATGGCTTCAACGAGAAGGCCGCCGAGCTGGGCTACGAGCTCGTCGCCGACACGCAGTACTCGAACAACGAGGCCTCCGTGGCCGCACAGATCATCAGCGCGCAGCTGCAGGCTGATCCCGATCTGGCCGGCGTCTTCGCCACCAACCTGTTCACCGCACAGGGCGTCGCCACCGGCGTGCGCCAGGCCGGCGCAGAGGACGTCCAGGTCGTCGGCTTCGATGCCGGCCCGGACCAGGTCCTGCAGCTCCAGGCCGGTGACGTGCAGGCGCTCGTGGCGCAGCAGCCGTTCACCATCGGCAAGATGGGCATCGAGCAGGCCGTCGCAGCCCTGACCGGCGGCGAGGTCACGCCCGAGATCCAGACCGAGTCGACCGTCGTGACGATGGAGAACATCGACGATCCCGAGGTCGCCCAGTTCCTCTACAAGTCCGAGTGCTAGGGCGAGCTTGAGCTAGGCCGACGGGGCGGCATGATCGCGCCAGAGCGATCAGGCCGCCCCATTCGGTATCTTCCCGAGGACCGCATGACCACCATCGACCATCGACCCGAAGGTCCGGCACTCGAGGCGCGCGACATCGTCAAGACGTTCGGCCATGTGCGCGCGTTGCGGGGAGCGTCATTCCAGGCCTACCCCGGGGAGGTCACGGCCCTCATCGGAGACAACGGCGCCGGCAAGTCGACGCTCATCAAGGTCCTCTCGGGCGTCCATAGCCCCGACTCGGGCAAGGTCTTCGTCGACGGCAACGAGGTCAACATCTCGAATCCCCGGCACGCTGCGGAGCTGGGCATCGAGACGGTCTACCAGGACCTGGCGCTGGCACCGGACCTGGACGCTCCGGCGAACGTGTTCCTGGGACGAGAGCTGCGTCGGCTCCGAATCCTCCACGACACGGGCAAGATGCGCAGCCTCACCGAGACGCGCTTCAAGGAGCTGGGCGTGGGACTCGTCCAGGACATGCGTGTTCCGGTGGCCGCGTTCTCCGGTGGCCAGAAGCAGTCGGTGGCCATCGCTCGCGCGGCGATCTGGGCCGAGCACGTGATCATCATGGACGAGCCGACCGCGGCCCTCGGCGTGGTGCAGACCGCCAACGTCCTGCGGCTGATCGAGACCATCCGTGAGCGCGGGCTGGCGGTCGTACTCATCTCGCACAACCTCCGGGAGGTGCTGCAGGTGGCTGATCGTATCGAGGTCATGCGCCTCGGCGCCCGCGTCGCGAGGTTCCGGCGAGGTGAAGCCGATGCGGAGCGGCTGATCGGTGCCATGACCGGCGTGACCGAGGCGACGGCATGAGCGAGCCAGAGCGAGAAGACTACTCGGCCGAGCTCGAGGCCGAGAAGACCTCCGACGTCACCGCCGCCGACGAACGGCCACGGTCTCGCTGGCGCACCTTCGCCTCGAGCCAGGTGTTCATCACGCTCGCCTTCCTGCTGTTGCTCATCGCGGCCTTCTCGCTGCTGGCCCCGGGCAAGTTCGGCACCGTCAACAACCTGACCCTGCTGGCCCAGAACGTGGCCATCCTCACCGTCGTGAGCGTCGGTACCACGTTCATCATCGCCACCGCCGGCATCGACCTCTCGATCCCCAGCGGCATCATCCTCGGCGAGGTCTTCACGGTGAAGGCCCTGCAGATGATCCCCGTCGATGAGCGCATGGCCATCGCCATCCCGGCGACCGACGCGAACGTGGCGGTCGTCGTCCTGCCGCTGTTCGCGGCGCTGTTCGCGGGGCTGCTCCTCGGTGCCGTCAACGGGTTGCTCGTGGCCTACCTGCGCATCGCGCCCTTCATCGCCACGCTGGCCACGCTCGGGGCCGGCCTCGGCGTGGCCCTGCTGCTGATGAACGGCGTGAACGCGGCCACGTACGCTATCGCCGAGGTCGCCGATAGCGATCTCTTCTTCGGGGTCTCCAACCTCATCGTCATCGCGCTCGGCGTGGTCATCCTCGGCTACATCGGCATGCACATGTCCGTCTTCGGACGACACACGTTGGCCATCGGGTCCAACGAGGAAGCCGTGCGCCGCGTGGGCATCGACATCAAGCGCCACCTGCTCAAGGTCTACATCGTCGGCGGCGTGGCGGCCGGTTTCGCGGGCTACCTCTCGGTGGCCTACTTCACCACCACCTCGGTGGCCGGCCACGCGACCGACAACCTGCGAGCGATCACCGCGGTCGCGCTCGGCGGCACCAGCCTCTTCGGCGGCGTGGCCACCATCATCGGCACCGTCGTGGGCGTGTGGATCCCGGCGGTCCTGCAGAACGGCTTCATCATCATCCGCGTGCAGCCGTACTGGCAGATGATCGCGGTCGGTGCCGTGCTCGTGGCCGCGGTGGCCCTTGACCAGTGGCGACGCCGCAGCCAGAACCGCGGGTAAGGTCTCGGTAGACCCCCAGCCACGCCTCCGCGGCTGGAGCTGCTCTGATCGGCGCCGGGCCGCCCGTGCCGCTCAGGTCGTGATCGCTTCGAGCTCGCTGGCTGTGAGCGCGGGTACGCCGCCGTCGACCACGGGGCGCGCCGCGATGCCCGCCGCGTCGAGCAGGCTCGCGGCGATGGCGGCCCGGACACCGGTGCGGCAGGCGACGAGGTAGCGAGCGTCAGGGTCCAACTCGCTGATGCGCGTGGGCAGGTCGGCCACGAAGACCCGCTCGGACCCCGGCACCACACCATCGCGCCACTCGTACGGCTGGCGCACGTCGAGGATCCGCTCTTCACCGGGCGCGCGAAGCTCCTCCCAGCTGGCCGTGCCGTAGCTGCTGATCTCGCCACCGATCGCGGACCATGCGTCCATGCCGCCCGCGAGGTGACCCAGCACGTGGTCGAAGCCGATGCGCAACAGCTCGTCACGCACGTCGACCTCCTGCTCGGGGCTATCGACGATGAGCACGACCGGCGCATCGAACGGGAGCAGCCAGCCGGCGTAGGCAGCGAGGGCATCGCCGGCCTCGATGTTCCAGGCGCCCTTGACGTGGGTCTCGGCGAAGGCCCATCGGTCGCGGGCGTCGAGCACCCAGGCGCCCGCCGCACGGGCCTCGGCGAACCGATCGCTGGTCATGGCCTGCGGAAGGAGCGGTCCTTCGAGATGACGGGGCCCTCGTCGGTTGAGGGGTGCCATCCGTCGGTAGTAGACCGGGTAGCGCGTCCGGCCGGCCGCCAGCTCGGCGTCGAAGGTCGCGAAGTCGACCGCGGCGAAAGCCGGGTTCCAGCGCTTGAGCGCACCGATCGTGGCCAGGCCACCGATGTCGACGTCACCGGCCACGCAGAACGATCCGGCACCGTGCGTGGGGTGCACGACGACGTCATCGGGCAGCTCCGCGAGCCGGCGCATCGTGCGGAACTGCGCCCGTGTCATCTCGTCGATGCGGGCGCGGCCGAGCAGATCGGTCCGTCCCACCCCACCGATGAGCAGCGAACCGCCGGAGAACAACGCAGTCGGCCTGCCGGCGCCGTCCTGCAGC
>JBFLKP010000149.1:0-21961 GCA_040883225.1 Candidatus Limnocylindrales bacterium
CTCGGCACGAGGCGCCTGGTCCGCCGCGGAGCCCACCGCAACGGTCGGCTTCGTGCGACATGTCGAACGGGAAGCCGGGTAGGGCTGCGCAGAGGGGGTTTCGAGTCCTCACCGATCGACATGTCGAACGAGAGGTCGGATAGACAGTCGCAGCGAAGGCCTCGCGTCTAGTCCGATCGACATGCCGATCGGCCCACCCGCCACCACGGCACCAGACGCGCCAGATACGCCTTCGCTACGGCCAGATGCGGGTCCCGAGCCGACGTGGCGAAGCCTGCGCCATGGCCCGTATGCTTGCGCTCATGACCGACGACACCCGCACCATCCAGGAGCGCTCGACCGCGACGCTCTCGCCCATCCTTGGCCGCTACTACCAGCAGACCTGGGTGAAGGGCGAGGGCCATCGCCTCATCGACTCCGAGGGCAACGCCTACCTCGACTTCGCCAACGGTATCGCGGTGACCTCGCTCGGCCACGCCCATCCCAGGGTGAACGCGGCCATCCACGCGCAGGTCGACGAGCTCATCCACGTGTGCAACGGCCTCGGCCACCTCGATCCCGTCACGAGGCTGGCGGAGATGATCGTGCAGGAGCTGCCCGGGCCGCTCGACACGGTCTACTTCGGCAACAGCGGGACCGAGGTCGTCGATGGCGCCATGAAGCTGGCTCGCCGCGCGACCGGCCGGACACACATCATCGGCTTCAGCGGCGGGTTCCATGGACGCACCTACGGAGCCACCAGCCTGACCACGTCCAGCCTCAACTATCGCTCGGGCTACGACCCGTTGGTGCCGGACGTGCACATCGCCCCGTTCCCGCACGCCTATCGGGACTTCGACGGCGATGAGGAGCGCGCCAGCGAGGTCTGCCTCGATCACCTGGAGCGGCTCTTCGCCGAGCAGATCCAGCCGGCACGCACGGCGGCCTTCATCGTCGAGCCGGTGCAGGGCGAAGGCGGCTACGTGCCGGCGCCCATGGCGTTCCTGAAGGGACTCCGCGAGCTGGCCACGCGCCATGGCGTCCTGCTCATCGTGGACGAGGTCCAGTCCGGCTACGGGCGGACGGGCAGGATGTGGGCCTACGAGCACGCCGACATCGTGCCGGATGTGGTGCTCACGGCCAAGGCCATCGCCAACGGCATGCCTCTGGCCGCGCTGGTCTCGTCGCGCGAGCTGCAGGAGCGATGGGGCCTGGGTGCGCACGGCTCGACCTATGGCGGCAACCCCGTCTCCTGCGCCGCCGGCATCGCCGTGCTCGAGGTCATCCGTGAGGAAGGGCTCGTGGCCAACGCCGCTGCTCGTGGGGCCGAGCTGAGCGAGGGTCTGCGGGCGCTGCAGACCGAGGACGCCCGCATCGGGGACGTCCGGGGTCCCGGCCTGATGATCGGCGTGGAGATGGTCAAGGACCCCGACGACCCGGACGTGGCCCTCGGCAGCGCCATGAGCCAGGCCTGTGCCGAGCGGGGCCTGCTGGTGCTCACCTGCGGCGCCGGGAACGTCGTTCGCTGGATCCCGCCGCTCGACGTCGACCGGCCTGAGATCGAGGAGGCGCTGGGTATCTTCCAGGAGGCGTTGCTGGCCACGAAGCGCTGAGGTGCGTCCTCGCTCGGGCTGTCCTCGAGTGGACGCGGAACGCCCGCTCAGGCGCGCGACTCGGCGGGGCGCTCGGCAGGACCGGGCCGGCCGGTCTCGGCCAGGACGACCGCGAGGATGACCAGCGCGCCCCCGGCGACCTGCATCGGCGTGAGGCTCTCGCCGAAGAGGATGACGGCCAGGGCCACGGTGTAGACGGGCTCGATGGTGCTGATGAGCGAGGCCCGGGCAGCCCCGACCAGCTTGACCCCTGCATAGAACGTCTGGATGGCGATGGCGGTGGCCACGAGGCCCAGGCCCAGGAGCGCCGGCCACACCGCACCCGGCACCGCCGCCGGCGAGAGCGAGCCGCCGGTGGTCAGCAGCAGCAGCGCGTAGACCGCGGCCGTGGCCGTGGTCATCAGCGCGGCCGCGGGGGAGGGGTCCGGCGCGCGGCGGTCGGTGACCACGTCGGCGTCGCCGGGCGGGATCTCCAGCTCGTCCACGACGCGCTCGCCGCCCGCCGGACGTTCGCCCGCGAGCCGGGCCTGAAGGATGATCCACGAGGCGTAGATGAGGGGGTTGGCGAAGGCCAGGGCAAGGCCCCACAACGGCGGCAGCTCGCCCTCGGGGATGCCGCCCACCGTGAGCGCGATGCCCACGATGGAGATGCCCAGCGCGATCCATGCACGACGCCCTTCGAGGCGCCGCAGGAAGCGCGTGGCCATGACCGCCACGATGGCCGGGTAGAGGTAGGCGATGATCGAGGCCAGCGAGATCGAGACCACCTGCAGCGAGGCGATGAAGGCGTAGCTGTTGCCCACGTACAGCGCGCCCAGGAGCAGCAACACCAGCACTCGTCGTCGCGGGAGCACGCGCAGGGACAGACGCCGAGGCGCCGAGAGCAGCAGGAAGCCCCAGCCGAAGAGGGCTGCGCTGAAGAAGCGCCAGAAGAGCACCGAGAGGGGCTCCATGCCCTCGTCGTAGAGTGGCTGGACGAAGAGCGCGCCGGAGCCGAAGGCCGCGGCCGACACCAGCACGAGCACGATGCCGAGCGCCCGGGCGCTCACGGGCAGGCCTCGGCCGGGGGCGGACTGGTCGGTCACCAGGCGATGCTAGCGGCCCGTCGCAGGGCTCATCCGACGGACGTTGCACCATCGTCAAAGGCCACTCGGCGGCTGCGCGTTACACTCAGGGGAACGTGACCACAGAGACCGATCAGCCACCGCCCCTTCCCATCCAGGAGCTTGAGCGCGTCACCATCCGCTTCGCGGGTGATTCGGGTGACGGCATGCAGCTCACCGGCAGCCAGTTCACGCGCACCGCGGCGGTCTACGGCAACGACATCGCCACGCTGCCCGACTTCCCCGCCGAGATCCGCGCCCCCGCGGGCTCGCTGCCGGGCGTCTCGGGCTTCCAGATCAGCTTCTCCTCCTCTGACATCCACACCCCCGGCGACCAGCCGGACGTGCTCGTGGCCATGAACCCGGCCGCGCTCAAGGCCAACGTCGGTGACGTCCCCCCCGGCGGCGCCATCGTGGTCAACGAGGACGCCTTCACCAGTCAGAACCTGAAGAAGGCGGGCTACGAGGAGAGCCCCCTCGACGATGGATCGTTGAGCGACTTCACCGTCTTCGAGATCCCCATCAGCAAGCTCAACGCACTCGCCCTCGAGGGGCTCGACATGTCCACCAAGCAGGTGGACCTGACCAAGAACTTCTTCGCCCTCGGCATCATGTTCTGGCTCTACGAGCGCTCCATGGACCCCACGGTCAAGTGGATCGAGAAGAAGTTCGCCGGGCGGCCGGTCATCGCCGAAGCCAACCTGCGCGCGCTCAAGGCCGGCTACGCGTTCGGCGAGACGACCGAGATCTTCCACACCCGAAGCCGGGTCAAGCCGGCCAAGCTGCCCCCCGGCACGTATCGCAACATCACCGGCAACGAGGCCGCGGCGCTCGGCTTCGTGGCTGCCACCAAGCTGGCCAAGCGTGAGCTCTTCTACGGCTCGTATCCCATCACGCCGGCCAGCGAGATCCTGCACCAGCTGAGCACGTACAAGCACTTCGGAGTGCGCACCTTCCAGGCCGAGGACGAGATCGCCGCCATCGGCTCCGCCATCGGTGCCTCCTTCGGCGGGGCCTTGGCGCTGACGGCCTCCTCGGGACCGGGCATCGCACTCAAGAGCGAAGCCATGGGCCTGGCCGTGATGGTGGAGCTGCCGCTGGTGGTCGTCGACGTCCAGCGCGGCGGTCCTTCCACGGGCCTGCCCACCAAGACCGAGCAATCGGACCTGCTGCAGGTGATGTTCGGGCGCAACGGTGACGCGCCCATCCCGGTGGTGGCCCCGGCGACCCCGTCCGAGTGCTTCGAGATGGCCATCGAGGCCTGCCGCCTCGCGCTCAAGTACATGACGCCGGTGGTGTACCTCTCGGACGCCTTCCTCGCCACCGGCTCGGAGCCGTGGCGCATCCCCGAGCCCTCGGACCTGCCAGACATCAGCGTGGCCAACCACACCGACCCCGACACCTTCCAGCCCTACGACCGCGATCCCGACACGCTTTCGCGGCCGTGGGCCGTGCCCGGCACGCCCGGCCTGGAGCACCGCATCGGCGGGCTCGAGGGCCTCGACGTCCTGGGCACGGTGAGCTACGACGCGGACAACCACCAGCGCATGACCGACCTGCGCTCGCGCAAGGTCGCCGGCATCGCCGGCGACATCGCCGACCTGGAGGTCTTCGGCCCCGAATCGGGCGACCTGCTCATCCTCGGCTGGGGCTCCACCTACGGCTCGCTGCGAACCGCGGCCGAGCGGCTGCAGCGCGCCGGGCACGCCGTGGCCCACGCCCATCTGCGGCACCTCAACCCCTTCCCGCGCAACACCGGCGACGTGCTCGCGCGCTACAAGCGCGTGCTCATCCCCGAGATCAACACCGGCCAGCTGCGGCTGCTCATCCGCGGCCGCTACCTCGTCGACGCCGTGGGCCTCAACCGCGTCCGCGGCAAGCCGTTCCCGGTGCCCGAGGTGATGAAGGCCGCCCAGCTGCTGCTCGACGAGGAGACGCCCTCATGACCGATGCCACCAGCCCGGCCACCTCGGCGCAGCCGCTGAAGCTGACCAAGAAGGACTTCACCTCCGACCAGGAGGTTCGCTGGTGCCCCGGCTGCGGCGACTACTCCATCCTGGCCCAGACCCAGCGCACGATGCCCGAGTTCGGCTACCCGCGCGAGAACATCGTCTTCATCAGCGGTATCGGCTGCTCCGGCCGCACGCCGTACTACATGAACACCTACGGCTTCCACAGCATCCACGGCCGTGCCCCCACGCTCGCCACCGGCCTCAAGATCGCCCGCCCGGACCTCATGGTCTGGGTCGTCACCGGCGATGGCGACGCGCTGTCGATCGGCGGCAACCACGTCATGCACACCCTGCGGCGCAACGTGGACATCAAGATCCTGATGTACAACAACCGCATCTACGGCCTGACCAAGGGCCAGGCCAGCCCCACCTCGGAGTTCGGCAAGCGCACCAAGTCGACGCCGGAGGGGACCATCGACCAGCCGGTGGTGCCGCCCAGCCTGGCCTTGGCCTCGGAGGCCACGTTCGTGGCCCGCTCCATCGACACCTACCCGACCCACATGCAGGAGGTGCTCGAGGCGGCCGGCCACCACAAGGGCAGCGCCTTCACCGAGATCCTGCAGAACTGCAACATCTTCAACGACGGCGCCTGGCGCGACTTCACCGACCGCGACGTGCGCGCCGATCGCACGCTCGAGCTGCGGCACGGAGAGCCCATGATCTTCGGGGCGGAGCGCGATCGGGGCATCGTCCTGCGCGGCACCACGCCGGAGGTCGTGAGCCTCGGCGACGGCGTGACCGAGGAGGATCTGCTCGTCCACGACGAGACCGACGACATGCTCGGCTACATCCTGAGCCGCATGTTCTGGCCCGACTACCCGGTGCCCATCGGCGTCATCCGCCGCGTCAAGAAGCCCACCCACCACCAGCTCGTGGCGGGGCAGATCGAGCTCGTCCGCGCCGACAAGGGTGAGGGCGTCCTGCGGGACCTGCTCTTCACCAGCGATACCTGGGAGGTCGCCTGACCGCTGGCGTGGTCGTCCTCGCCGACGACCTGATGTGGGCCACGCGCATCGCCGAGGCCGTGCGGCGGGCCGGCGGCCAGCCCGTACCGTTGGGCTCTGAGGCGGAGCTGTCGGTCGCGCTCGAGGCCACCGCGCTGGAGGATGAGCAGACCATCAGGGGTGCCATCGTCGACCTTGCCTCGCGGCGCTTCGACGGCGTGGCTGCCATCGAGCGGGTCTCGGCCGCACGGCTGCCGGTCATCGCCGTGGCCGAGCACGACGACCAGTCGACGCGCAAGCGCGCGCTGGAGGCAGGCGCCTCGCGCGTCTTCTCCTACCGCAAGTTCTTCGAGGACGGTACTCGCCTGGTCGAGGGCTGGCTGGCCGTCCACGGACCAGCGCCCGCCGATGCCTGACGGCATCAGCGCGGCTCGCTACCGCGAGCGGATCCTGCGCGCGCAGGTCGCCGTAGGCGAGGCCGGTGCCTCGGCCCTGCTGGTGGGCGTCGGACCCGAGCTCGAGTGGCTGACCGGCTATGCGGCTCACGGCGGCGAGCGCCTGAACCTGCTGATCATCCCGGCCGAAGGGGACGTGTCCTACGTCAGCCCGCGCCTGGAGGCGGCCGCGGCGCTGGCCGCGCCCGGCCTGGATGCGCACCGCGTGCACCTCGAGACGTGGGACGAGACCGACGACCCCTTCCTGCTCGTGCCCGGGCTGCTGCCGCCGCGCGTCCCGCTGCGCTGCCTCGTCTCCGATGGCTTGCGGGCCCAGTTCGTGCTGGGGTTGCAGGAGGTGCTGCCGGGTGCCGGCTGGGGCCTGGCCTCGTCCGTGCTGGCGCCGCTGCGCCGGGTCAAGGACCCCGAGGAGATCGAGCTGCTCCGGGCCGCGGCCCATGCCGCCGACCGGGCCATCGAGCGCGTCCTCCGTGGGCCGCTCGTCGGCCGGACCGAGGCCGACGTGGCCAGGGACGTGCGCGATGCGCTCGTGGAGGAGGGCCACGACACGGCCGAGTTCGCGATCGTGGCCTCCGGCCCCAACAGCGCCTCTCCACACCACGAGCCCAGCGACCGGGTCATCGAGGCCGGCGAGCCGCTGCTGCTCGACATCGGGGGACGGCGGGCCGGGTACTGCTCGGACATCACGCGCACGGTCTGGATCGCGGCCGACGACCGCAGCGCACCCGACGAGACATTCCGCACCATCTACGAGCTGACCGCGGCCGGGCAGGCGGCGGCGAGGGCGGCGGTCAGACCCGGCATCAGCTTCGGAGCCCTCGATGCCGCCGCGCGGGAGCTCATCGCCGCCGGCGGCTACGGCGACCACTTCATCCACCGCTTGGGTCACGGCATCGGGCTGGAGGTGCACGAGGAGCCCTATGCCGTGGCCGGCAACCGCGAGACCGCGGTCGCGGGCAACACCTTCAGCTGTGAGCCGGGCATCTATCTCGAGGGCCGCTTCGGGGTGCGCATCGAGGACGCCGTCGTGTGCACCGCTGCCGGCGGGGAGTCGCTGAACGAGGCGTCGCGGGAGCTGCTCGTGGTGGCCGGCCGCTGAGGGCTCACCCGCCTCCGGGTGTATCATCCGCCAACCGGCCGTCCCCCCGACGACCGCTTCGAACTGACATCACAGAACGGTGTCCAGCGTGGCACCGGTCGCACGGCCACCCGGGACCGGCCGCGCGAGGAAAGACCCGATCCATGGCTGACAACAACGGCAGCCGGAGCAACGGCGCCAACCAGGGCCAGGGCTGTACCCAAGCGCAGCTCCGCCGCTTCATCAAGTCACGCGCCTACGTGCCCATGCATGAGCTTCGTCGCCGCTTCGCCATCAACGGCGAGGCCGATGACGTGCGCGCCGTCCAGACCCAGGACGGACGCTACTGGGCCGGCCTGCCGGCCAGGGAGTGCGGCTTCCTGGCCGAGCTCGTGGACAAGGGCGAGGTCGGGCTGGAGCTGTGTCACGACCCCTGCGTGGACATGATCGTCGGGGTCTATGCCATCCGCCCGGTCGGACGCTAGGTCCACCGCCGTGCCAGTGACGGCACCGGAGCCCATCGAGTTCTCGGTCGGTGTCGAGGGCATGACCTGCGCGTCCTGCGTCAACCGCGTCGAGCGCTTCCTGCGCAAGGCTGAGGGGGTCGCTTCGGCCAACGTCAACCTGGCCACCGAGCGGGCCACCGTGCTCGTGGACCCGGCCGTCGCAGGCCGGGCCGAGGTGGAAGCCGCCATCGAGGCCGCCGGCTACGACGTACGGCCGGAGCGTCGCCACGAGACCGGCGCGCTGACGCTCGATGACGCCGATCCCGATGCCGACCTGCGCGCACGAGAGATGCGCGAGCTGGGGGTCAAGGCCCTCGTCTCGGTCGTGATCGCGCTCGCCATCATGGCCCTGATGCTGTGGCCGGACCTTCTGGGCCTGCCCATGACCGAGCTCAACTGGCTGCTGCTCGTCCCGGCCACGTTCGTGCAGTTCTGGGCCGGCGGCGTGTTCCTGCGCGCCTCGGTCCGCCAGGCGCGGCATCGCACCGTCTCGATGGACACGCTCGTGGCCCTCGGCACCATGGCGGCATGGGGCTACAGCACCGCCGTCACGCTGGCGCCCTCGCTGGTGACCGATGCCGGCATCGAGCCGATGACCTACTTCGACTCGTCGGCCATGATCATCGGCCTCATCCTGGCCGGCCGCTGGATGGAGGCACGAGCCAAGGCTCGCGCCAGCGGCGCGGTGGCTGCGCTGGTGGGTCTTGGGGCACGCACGGCCCGCCGGGTCGAGGGCGGGACCGAGATCGACGTGCCCGTCGAGGATGTCCATCCCGGTGACCTCGTGCGCGTGCGGCCGGGCGAGAAGGTGCCGGTCGATGGGGTGGTCGTGAGCGGCAGCTCCAGCGTCGACGAGTCGATGCTCACCGGCGAGCCGCTGCCCGCCTCGCGCACCGCGGGCGACACGGTCATCGGCGCCACCGTCAACGGCAGCGGCACGCTCGTGGTCCGCGCCACGCACGTCGGACGCGATGCGGTGCTGGGCCAGATCGTGCGCATGGTCCGGGAGGCCCAGGGCACGAAGGCGCCCATCCAGCGCGTGGCCGACCGCGTCATCGACTGGTTCGTACCGCTGGTCATCGCTCTCGCCGCGGTCACCTTCGCGGCCTGGTGGCTCATCGGGCCGGAGCCGCTGCTGACCAATGCGCTGGTCTCGGCCATCAGCGTCCTCATCATCGCCTGCCCCTGCGCCATGGGCCTGGCCACACCCACCGCGGTCATGGTCGGTACCGGCCGCGCGGCCGACGCCGGCGTGCTCATCCGCGGAGGGGAGGCGCTCGAGGCCGCCGGCGAGATCGACGTGGTCGTCTTCGACAAGACGGGCACGCTCACCGCCGGCAAGCCCGGGCTCGGCGCTGTGCGCCCGCTGAACGGCTTCGCTGCCGACGAGGTCGTGGCCCTGGCTGCGTCCGCCGAGCGCGGCTCGGAGCACCCCCTCGCCTCGGCCATCGTGAGCGAGGCCGAGGGTCGTGGTCTCGCGCTCGCCGAAGCCACCGACTTCGAAGCCGTCACCGGGCGTGGCGTGCGCGCTCGCGTCGACGGTCGCGAGATCCTCGTGGGCAACGCCGGGTTCCTCTCTGCGAAGGGTGTCGACGTGACCGGCCTGCCGCCCGCCGATCCCAGGACGCCCGCGACCACCGTGCTCGTGGCGGTCGAGGGCACGGCCGCAGGCGCGCTGGACATCAGCGATGCCATCAAGCCCGGCGCGCAGGAGGCCGTGGCCGAGCTGCGTGGCCACGGAGTGGAGGTGCATCTGCTCAGCGGCGACAGCCTCGCCACCGCTCGGGCCGTGGCTGCGGCGGTCGGCATCGAGCACGTCACCGCCGAGGTCCTGCCCGCGGACAAGTCCGCCCACATCGAGCGGCTGCAGGCCCAGGGCCGTCGCGTGGCCATGGTCGGCGACGGCATCAACGACGCACCTGCGCTGGCCCGTGCCGATGTCGGCATCGCCATCGGCACCGGCACCGACATCGCGCTCGAGGCCAGCGACATCACGCTCGTCGGCGGCGATCCACGGCTGGTGGGCACGGCCGTGCGCGTCTCACGGGGCACGCTGCGGGTCATCCGCCAGAACCTGGGCTGGGCGTTCGGCTACAACGTCATCCTCATCCCTGTGGCCATGGGCCTGCTGTACCCGTTCTTCGGGCTGCGGCTCGACCCCATCCTCGCCGCCGCGGCCATGGCCTTCTCCTCGGTCAGCGTCGTGCTCAACTCCCTGCGCCTGCGCCGGATGCCCGTCAGCCCCGGCAGCGCTGAGGACTGGTAGGGTGCCGGCAGTGCTGCACCGCTCTCCTTCCCCCCGGCCGCCCGGCACGAGCGTCGTCCTCGGGTTGCTCCTGCTCCTCGTGCCCTTCGTCATCAGCGCCTGTATCACCATCGACAGCGATCTCGCAGCCACGCCGACGCCGGCGCCAGCCGCCACCGATGGCTCCGCTGGCGCGCTCGCTCCGACCCCGACGGCGACGGCCACGCCCCTGCCCACCCCGGAACCCACGCCCGAACCGGTCGAAGCCGAGGTCCTCGGCTTCGTGCCCTACTGGCTGCTCGAGGATGCCGCTCGAACCATCGATCCCTCGCTGCTCACGATCGCCGCCTTCCACAGCGTGGAGGCCTCGCAGGACGGCCGCCTCGTGAGCAAGAAGCCCAACGGCAACGTGCCCGGCGGCTGGGCAGCGCTAGGTACCGAAGCCTTCACCTCGTTGAAGGAGGACCTGCAGGCGGCGGGCGTGAAGGTCGTGCCCGTGGTCCAACGAACGGCCTGGACCGAGGGCACGCGCGAGCGCGCCATCAGGCTGCTGAGCAGGAAGAAGAGCCGCACGGCCCTCGTCGAGCGCATCGTCCAGTTCGTCGGAGCTCGTGGCTTCGACGGCGTCAACCTCGACTTCGAGCCCATCCCCGCCAGGGTCTCCGAGCAGTACGTGACCTTCGTGCGTGAGCTGCGGGCTGCGCTCGATGCGGTCGATCCAGAGCTGCACCTCAGCATCGACGTCGTGCCCGGTCTCGAGAACTATGACCTCGCTGCCCTCACCGCCGACGATGCCGCCGACCTGGCCGTGATCATGGGCTACGGCTACTCCACCCCCAACTCGGGGGTCGCGCGCTCGACCGCGCCACTCGCGGGCGGGGCCGGCGGCAGCGACCTCACCGGCTCGGTCACGGCCGCGCTGGAGCAGACCGGCGGCGATGGCACAGGCCTCATGCTGGCCCTGCCCTGGTACGGGCACTCCTGGCCGACCCGGAGTGCGTCGGTCGGGTCCAGGGTGCGGGCCGGAGATGACCTCGGCGACGCGGCCACCGTCATCTATGCCGAAGCGGTCCGGAGCGCCGCACGAGGCGGTCGGAACTATGACGAGCAGCAGGCCTCGGCCTGGACCGCGTACGCGGACAAGGACTGCTCGAGCTGTACGGCCACCTGGCGGCAGGTCTGGTACGACGACCCCGACAGCTTCTCGGCCAAGATCGGGTTCGCGCTCGACGCCGGGCTCGCGGGGGTGGGCATGTGGGCCCCCGGCATGGATGGCGCGCGCGAGGAGATGTGGTGGGCGTTGCGGAACCAGCTCCGGCCGATCATCGACGAGTCCCCGCCCAATGGATCCCCCGCGCTCGACCCGGAGACCGTGCGGGGCGACATCGACGGCCGCGGCGTCGTGCAGGGCAGCGCCTCGCTGCGCCTGTTCGCGGCGGACGAGGTCGACGGCTCCGGCCTCGCGCTGGTGCGGATCGGTCTGGAGGGTGCGCTCGAGGAAGACGGCAGGCTGGCCGTCGGCCGCACCTATCCCGCGGTCGAGCGCATCGAGTTCCCGCTGGCCGACCCCGAGACCGGGGGCTCTCCGGAGGAGGGCCCGCGCTCGATCCACGTGCAGTGGCGCGACCTGGCCGGCAACTGGTCCACGCCGGTCGTGCTCGAGGCCCACGTGCTCGACCCGGCGACGACCGCGGCCCCGGCCGACCTCTAGCCCGCCCGCCCCAACGGCCCGCGGCTCAGCTCCCGGCGTCGTCCTTCACGCGCAGCACGAGGAAGTGCGAGAGCCCGAAGCGGTGTAGCGGCGTGTGCTCGGCGACGTAGAGCGCGCGACGCAGCCCTGCTCCCAGACGGGCATGACGGGCGCTGATGTTGTCGAAGCCGGGGTAGATGACGCGGTGGTGCACGAGGCGCACGGGTTGGCCGGCAAAGAGCCGCTCGAGGCCCTTCATCGTGTACGCCCGCACGTGCGGCGCGAAGTGGTCGCGCAGCGGGTCCGGCAGCCAGTTGACGAGCGGGATATTGCCGAAGACGTAGCGGCCGCCCAGATAAGCCCCGTGGGTCTCGAAGGGGAAGAGCCGATTGGGCGCGAAGGCCACGATGGTGCCGCCGGGGCGGGTCACGCGCACCATCTCGGCCGCGGTCCGACGATCGTCCTCGACATGCTCGATGACCTCGTTGCTGAAGACGAGGTCGAAGTGGTCGTCGGGGTAGGGCAGGTCCTCACCGAAGGCGTGGACGATGTTGGGCAGCTCCTCGCTGGCCTCGGCCACCCGCTCCTGCTCGACCTCGATGCCGTGGACGTCGTCGCTGTACTGGCGGAAACGACGCACGTACGTGCCGATGCCACAGCCCACGTCGAGCACGCGCGCGCCTTCGAGGTCGACGAAGCCGCGCACCATCTCGAGGCGGCGGTCCTGGCCATAGCGCCAGGAGTAGCTGGGCCGACCACGCTCGATGGACGTGGCCGAGGTCTGCTCGGGTTCGCCGACGGGCGTCTCAGGCGTCTCAGGCGTCTCGGGTGGCGCGGGCATGGCGCTCTTGGCGCTCTCGGTCGGCATCGGCCCAACGGTACGGCACCGTCGCGTCCTCTGCCGGCGGGCGCCGCCCGGCACCAGTAGCATCGAAGCCATGGCCCGCTCCCGTCCCATCGAAGGCGAATTCCGCTACCGACACCCCATCGAGATCCGCTACAACGACACCGATGCCCTGGGTCACGTCAACAACGCGGTCTACTTCTCGTACTTCGAGATGGCCCGCAGCGGCTACCACCTGGCCGTGACGGGACACCCCTTCGGCACCGGACCCGACGCTGCTCGGCGCACGTTCGTCATCGCCGAGGCCCATATCGCCTACCGCCTGCCGGCCTTCTACGGCGAGCCCCTCTTCTGTGCCACGCGCGTGGGTTGGGTCAGCCGCTCGGCCTTCAGCTTCGAATACCGGCTCGAGGTCGAGGCCTCCGACCTGGGCGAGCCTCGGGTCGTGGCCGACGGCTCGACGGTGCAGGTGTTCTACGATCTCGAGCGTGGCCGGCCCATGCGCACCCCCGCTGACCTCGTCGCCGACCTGGAGGACTTCGAAGGCCGCAGCTTCCCCTCGCGCCCGTCGGGCTGACGGCCTCGGACGCTACTCCTCGAAGCGTTTGAAGACGGCCACGGCGTTCTGGCCCCCGAAGCCGAAGCCGTTGACCATGGCCGTGTCCACCCGCGCCTCGCGCGCCTCGTTGGGTACGTAGTCGAGGTCGCACTCGGGGTCCGGCGTGTGGTAGTTGATGGTGGGCGCGATGACGCCCTCGCGGATGGCCCCGATGCCGACGGCCGCGGCCACGGCTCCGGCGCCACCGAGCAGGTGGCCGACCATCGACTTGGGTGAGGACACGGCCAGCTTGTAGGCGTGGTCGCCGAAGGCCCGTTTGATGGCCCTCGTCTCGGTCACGTCGTTCAGTGGCGTGCTGGTGCCGTGGGCCACGATGAAGTCGATCTCGTCTGGCGCGAGGTCCGCATCCTGATAGGCCTTGCGCATGGCCATGGCCGCGCCGCGGCCGGTGGGCTCGGGCGCGGAGATGTGAAAGGCGTCGGCCGTCAGCGCCGCGCCCACGAGCTCAGCGTGGATGGTGGCGCCGCGCGCGAGGGCGTGCTCGGCGGTCTCGATGACCACGATCGCGCCACCCTCGCCGAAGAGGAAGCCGTCGCGCTCCTTGTCGAAGGGGCGTGAGGCGCCGCCGGGATCGTCGTTGTTCTTGGACAGTGCGCCCATGTTGGAGAGGGCCGCGAAGCCCATCTTCAGCAGCGGCGCCTCCGTACCGCCGCCGATGATGACGTCGACCTCGCCACGCTCGATCAGGCGCAGGGCATCGAGGAAGGTGATGACGGAGCTGGCACAGGCTGCCACCTGCGCCTGCACGGGTCCGGTGAGCCCGTACTCCATCGAGAGCAGGCAGGCCGCCATGGAGCCCGAGAGGGCCGGGATGGCAAAGGGGCTGACGAAGCGCGGCCCGCGCTCCACGGTGGTGACGTGGCCGTCGATGACCTGTTCGAGCCCGCCGCCGCCGGTGTTGACGATGACCGCCGCGCGGTCGCGCTCGTCGGGTGTCCAGTCGCTGAAGTCGAGCCCGGCATCTTCCACGGCCTCCTTGCCGGCGGCCATGGCGAAGTGGATGAAGCGGCTCATGCGCCGGGCCATCTTGCGGTCCATGCCGACCGACGGATCGAAGTCCTTGACCTCGGCCGCGATGCGCACCTCGAGGTCCGAGGCGTCGAAGTGGGTGATGGGGCCGCCGCCGCTGACCCCGGCCTTGGCATTGGCCCAGAAGGTGGGGTAGTCGTTGCCGATGGGCGTGACCGCGCCGAGACCGGTGATGACGGCTCGGCGACGGAGATCGGTGGAGGGCACGGTGCGTTGGGCTCCTGATCGGCTGCGGCTCAGGTGGATCGTAGCCGACGCGATCGGCGATCGCCCCGGCGACCCGGGATCAGTCGCCGGCGTAGCGCTTGAAGATGATGGCGCCGTTGTGGCCGCCGAGGCCGATGTTGTCGCTCATGGCGTAGCGGACCTCCTGCTCGCGCGAGTCACCGGCCACGACGTCGAGGTCGATCTCGGGATCGGGCTCGAGGTAGTTCTGCGTGGCCGGGATGACCTGGTGGTGCACCGACAGTGCGGTGAAGACACCCTCGATGGCCCCGGCCGCGCCCATCAGGTGGCCGGTCATCGACTTGGTGCCGCTGATGCCGACCCGCCGGTAGGTCTCCGGGAAGACGGCCTTGATGGCCTCGGCCTCGCGCAGGTCGCCGAGTGGCGTCGAGGTTCCGTGGGGGTTGATCATGTCGATCTCGTCGCGCGGCACGCCGTGGCGCTGGATGGCCCATTCCATGGCGCGGCGCACACCGTCGCCCTTCTCCACCGGCTGGATGAGATCCCAGGCGTCGGCGGCGTTGCCGTAGCCCACGACCTCCGCGTAGATGCGGGCCCCGCGGGCCTTGGCGTGCTCGAGGTCCTCGACCACCAGCGCGCCGGCACCCTCGCCCAGCACGAAGCCATCGCGGGAGCGGTCGAAGGGTCGTGAGATGTCAGCGAGCGGCCGGCCCGCGCGCGGGGTGCCCATGCCGCGCATGTTGCTGAAGCCGACGTAGCCGACCTCGTAGAGCGGGGTCTCGGTCGAGCCGCACACGCCGGCGATGAAGTCGCCGCGGCGGATAGCCTCGGCGGCCTCGCCGATGTTGTGCGTGCCCGTGGAGCAGGCGGTCACGATGGCCATGTTGGGGCCCTTGGCCCCGAGCTCGATGGCGATCTGGCCCGAGGCCGTGTCGGGCAGCATGTTGGCGATGAAGAACGGGCTCACGCCCTTGTGGCCCTTGGTCGCCAGGGTCTCGATCGCGTCCTGCATGAGGCCCGGGCCACCCACGCCGGAGCCGAAGTAGACGCCGACCTCGTCGGCGTTCTCCTCGGTGATCTCGAAGCCCGAATCGGCCATGGCCTGCTTGGCCGCGGCCACGCCGAAGACGACGTTCTTGTCCGTGCGGCGAACGGCCTTGAAGCTCATCCACTCCTTGGGGTCGAAGTCGTTGACCTCGCCCGCCGCGTGGCAGGGCGTGATCTCCGGGTCCCAACGGGTGATGCGGTTGAGGCCGCTGACGCCGTTGACGAGGTTGTCCCAGGCGGTGTCGATGCTGGTGCCCACGGGGCTGATGATGCCGAGGCCGGTGACGGCCACGCGGCGGTCGTAGTCGGGTCGACGCATAGGTGCGGTGTCCTCTCCTCTGAGGCTAGGCGGGCAGCTGGAGGCCGCGCTCGGTGGTGATGTCGTCGATGCTGACGGTGGTGGCGTCCTTGGCGATGCGGCGGACGAGGCCGGTCAGGACCTTGCCCGGGCCGACCTCCACGAAGATCTCGGTGCCGGCGGCGACCATGGTCTCCACGGCCGTGACCCAGTCGACGCCACGCGTGAGGTGATCGATGAGCTCATCGCGGCAAGCCTCGCCGTCGCCGAGCGCGATGGCGTCGGCGTTGGCCAGCAGCGGGGCTGCCGGTGGTTTGAAGGTGACACCGGCGAGCGCCTGGCGCATGCCCTCCGCGGCGTCCGCCATGAGCGGCGAGTGAGCGGCGACGCTGACGGGCAGGACCAGCCCACGCCGCGCGCCAAGGCCCTTGGCCGCACCGGCAGCTGCCTCGACGGCCGGGCGCTCACCGCTGATGACGATCTGCCCGGGCGAGTTGCGGTTGGCCAAGGTGATGGTTCCCTCGGCCGCGCCGACGGCGAGGAGCTGCTCGATGTGCTCGTCGGGCAGGCCGATGATGGCGGCCATCGCGCCGTCGCCCGATGACGCCTGCATCAGCCGCCCGCGCTCACGCACGAGACGCAGCGCATCGGCCAGCTCGAGGACACCGGCGGCAACCATGGCGCTGTACTGGCCCATGGAGTGGCCGGCGTAGTAGCGGGGCGGGCCATAGGCGCTGTCCTCGCCCGAGAGTGCCGTCTCCAGGGCGCGCTGGGCTGCCACGGAGGCGGCCAGCAGGGCCGGCTGCGCGTTGACGGTCTGGTCGAGCTCTTCGGCCGGGCCTTCCCAGGCGAGGCTCGAGATGGACATCCCGAGCGCCGCGTCAGCTTCTCGCCAGACGGCCGCGGCCTCCGGTGAGACGTCGGCGAGGGCCTTGCCCATGCCGACCGCTTGCGAACCCTGTCCGGGATAGATGTAGGCAGGCACCCGTCGATGCTCCCCTCGTAGCTGCAAGGAATGCCGCGTCGCTCCCACGCGCAGCAGGGCGCGCTCACCAACGGGCGCGCTCCCCGAACGGTAGCAGGACCGCGCCGCTGACCTCGAGGGATATGTGCAACCATGCACACGATGGATGACCCCCTGCTGCCCCCTCTGGTCCAGGCGGCTCGCGACGAGCTGCAGAACCCGCGCATCCTGTCCGACCGTATCGCCGTCGGGCGGGCGCTCTGGCGCGAGCTCGTCATCGGCTTCGCCGAGGGCCTGGGCAAGCTCGACGTCGGCTTCACGCAGCTGGCCGCGCTCTATGCCGTGAGCGGCCCGGAGACCCTGACCGTGGGGGACCTCGCCGAGCGCCTCGGCCGCTCGCCGTCGGCAACGAGCCGACTCGTCGACGGGCTCGTGAGGCGGGGCTACCTGCGCCGCTTCGAGGAGGTGGCCGACCGGCGCCAACGCGTCCTCTCGCTCACCGACCAGGGCCAGGCCGTGATCGCTGCCGTCGACCGTGACCGTGCCGATCAGTTCCTCGCGGTCGTCCGTCCCATGCCCATGTCCGAGCGGGCCCTCGTGGCCATGGGCGTGGCCGCGCTGGCCAACCACGCGGTGACCCAGCGGGGCGGGCTGCGCCGCAGCCGGCGCGGCTGAGGCCGCTGGCGCGGCGGAGGCCGCTGGCTCGGCTGAGGCCGCTGGCTCGTCTGCGTCTTCCTCCCCCCCGTTGTACGCTGCCACCGAGAGGGATGAGACAGCGAAGAACAGACCCGTGAGGAGGGACACACGCCGTGGTCGCCAAGCCAAGACTCCTGCTCGCCGTCGCATCCGCCCTGACGCTGGTGCTGACGGCGGCCGCTCCCATGTCCGCCGCGACCAAGGAGGCCAAGCCGTCGCCCCTGCGGGCCGCCAACCTGCTGCGCGTCAAGGACATCGCCGCGAACGGCAACACCAAGGGCGGTGCCATCGTGGCCATCGGCTGGCACGAGGCCAGCAAGCCCGGTCGGCTCTACCTCACGTTCAGCCGGAACGGCGGCAAGGACTTCTACCGCAACTCCAACGGCAACTTGCGCCGCTACCCCATCGTGGGCGAGCCCAAGCTGGGTATGTCGATCGACGTCTGTGCCGGACGGGTGTGGGCTGCCACCGGTTACAGCAGCCCCTCGGACAAGGCCGGTGACTCCGATGTCTTCCTCACCAGCCGCACCATCGGCGGAGGCGCGGCCCAGGCGCTGCTGACCAGCACCTCGGCAGACCGGCGCGTGCGTGACGTGACCGTCAGCTGCGTGAGCAACGAGCTCATCGCCATCGGCTGGCTGCAGAAGACGGCCAACAAGACCACCGCCCAGCTGATGCTGCGCAGCCTCGAGCAGCTGGGCACCACACCGTCGTTCAAGAAGACCTACAACCTCGGCAGCGCCGAGCTCAAGAGCGGTCTCGACGTGGCCGCCACGGCGAGCTCCGTGGCCGTGACCTTCGTGCGTGACGGCCACCTGCGGCTCAAGCGCTTCGACATCGAAGCGCCGACGAACGTCACCAGCAACCCCCTCAGGACCATCGCCTGGAAGGACATCAAGCAGCCCGTCATGGACGCGCGCGGCAAGCGACTGGCCGTGGCCTACAGCGATGCCGGGAAGGTTCGCGTGAAGACCAGTCGCGACCTCGGCGTGACGCTCAGCAAGCCCAGCACCCTGGCCGGCACCGGCGGCATCAAGAACCCCTCGCGCGCGTATTCACTCGACCTCGTGGGTGACCGCGTCGTCGCCACGCTTGGCGTCTACAGCAAGGCAGCCGGCAAGGTGACCCCACAGCGCCTGACCTCGAGCACCTTCGGCGAGAAGTGGAGCAAGCGCTCCTTCGGCAACCGCGGCGCGCGCTACGCTGCGCTGCTCAAGAAGAAGGGCCAGGGCCCGCTGGTCGTCGAGACCTGGCACAACAACGCAGCCAAGGGCGCCAGGGATACGCTCCGCGCTCGCTACGAGCTGCCGTAGGGGACGACGCCCGCGAGCCGAATCATCAGAGGGAGAGGAGCGGGCCCGGGTCGCTCGACCCGGGCCCGCTCGTACGTGGTGCGTCTGCCTCCTAGCGGCGAGGGTTGGTCACCGCGCCCTCGCTGGCCGAGCTCACGAGCGCGGCGTACTTGGCCATGACACCGGTCTCATAGCGCGGCTCAGGAGCGCTCCAGCGAGCCCGTCGCGCCGCCAGCGTGGCCTCGTCGACATCGAGGTCGAGGGCCCGCCGATCGACATCGATGGTCACCGTGTCGCCTTCCTCGACCAGGGCGATGGGCCCGCCCAGCGCGGCTTCCGGCGCGACATGGCCGATCATCAGGCCGCGGGTGCCGCCGCTGAAGCGTCCGTCGGTCAGGAGGGCCACGTCGGCGCCAAGGCCCTCACCCACGAGGGCCGCGGTGACGCCCAGCATCTCCTGCATGCCGGGCCCACCGACCGGGCCCTCGTAGCGCAGCACGACCACGTCGCCCGGCCGGATCTGCTGGCTGGTGACGGCAGCGAAGCACTCGGTCTCCGAATCGAAGACGCGGGCCGGGCCGCTGAAGCGTCGCGTCTCGTGGCCGGCGAGCTTGATGACGCAGCCTTCCGGCGCGAGCGTGCCCTTCAGGATGGCCAGGCCGCCGGTGGCCTTGATGGGATCCTCGATCGAGCGGAAGACGTCCTGCCCGGGCGTCTCGACGGTGGCCGCCGCGATGTCCGCGAGCGTCTGCCCGGTGACGGTCATCGATGCCCCGTTCATGAGGCCGCGCTTGAGCAGCTCGCGGATGACGATGCCCACACCCCCGGCCTCGTGGATGTCGGCGGCCGAGTAGCGCCCCCCGGGGCGCAGATCCCCGATGGTGGGCGTGCGCTCGGCGATCGCGTGGAAGTCATCGACGCTGAACTCGATGCCGAACTCGCGCGCGATGGCCAGGAGGTGCAGCACCGCGTTGGTGGAACCGCCGGTGGCGGCCACGCCCGCCACCGCGTTGTCGATCGACTCGCGCGTGACCAGGCTGCCGGGCCGGACGTCATCGCGCACGAGGTCCATGACCAGCTCGCCACAGCGGCGCGCTGCCGCGTCCTTCTGCTCGTCCTCTGCGGGCACGCCGTTGAGCCCGGCAGGGGAGAGGCCCATGAACTCGAGGCACATGCTCATGGTGTTGGCCGTGAACTGGCCGCCGCAGGCGCCGGCCCCGGGACAGGCGGCCTCTTCGATGGCGTACAGCTCGTCGAGGGTCAGCTTGCCCGCGGAGTAGGCGCCCACCGCCTCGTAGACGCTGACGATGTCCTGTGGCTCGCCCTTGTAGGTGCCCGGATAGATGGTGCCGTTGTAGAGCACCACGCTGGGGATGTCGAGGCGGGCCACGGCCATGGCCGCCCCGGGGTTAGTCTTGTCGCAACCGGTGAGCACGACCAGTCCGTCGAAGAGGTGGCCGCGAGCGACCAGCTCGATGGAGTCGGCCACGACCTCGCGGCTGATGAGCGAGGCCTTCATGCCCTCGGTGCCCATGGCCACGCCGTCCGAGACGGCGATGGTGTTGAACTCCATGGGCGTGCCGCCCGCCGCCCGGATGCCCTCCTTGACGAACTCGGCCAGCCGTCGCTGGTTGAGGTTGCAGGGCATCGTCTCGATCCACGTCGTGGCCACACCGATGATGGGCTTGGCCAGGTCCTCGTCGCTGAAGCCGACGGCCTTGAGCATGGCGCGCGCACCGGCGCGGCCGGGGCCATCGGTGAGCTTGGCCGAGTGGCGCTTGGCGGCGTCGCTGGGGCGGTCGTAGGGGTGTGACATCGGGGTACGGTCTCCGGGCGTGTGGGCGTGGCTGTCGCCCGAGTGTATCGGCTGTCTTCGGGTGTGCGAGCGCCTTCCGCCATCAGCGACTAGCATCGACGAGTGCAGCTGACCAGCCTGCTTTCCGTCGCGCTCGGTGCCGCCCTCGCAGGGGCGTCCGCCGTTTCCGTGCGCGCCAACGAGCCGCCCGTGCCCACGCCCGCCGAGCCGCGGCCGCTCGCGCCGGTGGGAACCGACGGTGGCAACGCCCGCCGTCCCGACATCCTCGTCTTCTACCTCGATGACTTCTCGCCCCAGCCGCGTTCGCTGTGGAGCGATCCCGAGCGCACGCCGAACCTCGCCCGCTTCGTCAACCGCGGTGTGGGCTTCCAGAACGCCATCGTCTCCACGCCGCTGTGCGGCCCGTCGCGCGCCGGCCTGCTGACCGGCCGCTACGGGCACGCCACGGGGGTCATCGCCAACGACGTCGAACCCTATCGCGCCGACAACCACGTCGCTGAGAAGCTGGCCAAGGTCGGCTACCGCACGGTCTACGTCGGCAAGCACATCAACCGCCTCGCCGAGGCGAGGCCGACCCGGGCCCAGATGGACCGGCTCTCGGAGTGGTGGGACGAGTTCGACGTGATGTGGGAGAACCAGGGCAAGTTCTACGACTGGACGCAGTACCGCAAGCGTGAGGACAGCGTCTACTACGGCTCGAAGCCCGGCGACCACTCCTCGCGGGTGGCGACGGAGCGCGCCATCGAGCACATCGAGAGCACGCCCGAGGACGAGCCGCTCTTCCTCTTCATCTCGCTCATGGACGGGCACATGCCCATGACGCCGATGCAGCGCCACGTCGACGATCCACGCTGCGAGGACGTCAAGCCGTGGACGGGGCCGGCCTTCAACGAGGCCGACGTCTCGGACAAGCCTTCGCACATCCAGGCCCTGCCGCTGCTGGACAACGAGGCCTACAACCTGACCGCGCGCTGCGAGCAGTCGCTGACCATCGACTGGGTCGTGGGCAAGGTCAACCGGGCGCTACGCGATGCCGGTCGCCTCGAGGACACGTTGCAGGTCGTCACCGCCGACAACGGCTGGCTCATGGGCGACCACCGTATCGTGGGCAAGTCGCATCCCTACGCCACCGCGGTGCCGGCGTATGTGCGCTGGCCGGCCGTGCTGGGCAGCAAGGGGCGAACGGTGAGGGAACCCGTCACCAACCTCGACTGGCTGCCGACGTTCTGCGACGTGGCCGGCTGCGGCGTGCCCAATGCCGACGGCCTGAGCATCCTGCCCCTGATCACCGGCGAGGCCGACCGGCTCGACCGCGAGTTCCTCTTCGTCGAGCTGTTGTACGACAACGCGCGCTATCCCGAGGATCCGCGGGCACGACCCGGCTACACCGGCGTGGAGACCACCCTTGGCTACTCCGACACGCGCTGGGTCTTCACCCGCTACAGCAACGGGGAAGCCGAGCTCTACAACCTCAGCGAGGACCCGCACCGGCTGGAGAACCTCTACGGCAAGAGGGGCTACGGGAAGGTCACGCGCGACCTGAAG